>JBKQWE010000121.1:0-41657 GCA_052139675.1 Candidatus Brocadiia bacterium | reverse complement strand
GCCGATCGGGCGGCGCGTGGACGAATCGAGCCCGATGGTGGACGCGCGCCTGGCTGACGGATCGCGCGTCAACGCCATCATCCCGCCGCTCTGCCTGACCGGGCCGACGATCACCATCCGCAAGTTCGCCCGCACGCCGTACACGGCCCAGGACCTGATCCGCTTCGGCTCGATCACGGCGGCGATGGCCGACTTCCTGAAGCTGGCCGTCCACAACCGGCGCAACATCATCATCTCCGGCGGGACCGGCTCCGGCAAGACGACGTTCCTCAACATCCTCAGCGGCTACATCCCGCACACGGAGCGCATCGTGACGATCGAGGACGCGGCGGAACTGCGCCTGCCGCAGGACCACGTCGTCTCGCTCGAGAGCAAGCCGGCGAGCATCGAGGGGAAAGGCGAAGTCCCCATCCGCAAGCTGGTGATCAACGCGCTGCGCATGCGGCCCGACCGCATCGTCGTCGGCGAGTGCCGCGGCGGCGAGGCGCTCGACATGCTCCAGGCGATGAACACCGGCCACGACGGCTCGCTGACGACGCTGCACGCGAACTCGGCGCGCGACGCGCTCGCGCGCCTCGAGACGCTGGTGCTCATGGCCGGCCTCGACCTGCCCACGCGCGCCATCCGCGAGCAGATGGCCTCGGCGATCCACCTCATCGTCCAGGGCGCCCGCCTGCCCGACGGCACGCGCAAGATCACCAACATCTCCGAGATCACCGGCATGGAAGGCGAGACGATCACCATGCAGTCCATCTTCGAGTTCACGCAGACCGGCTTCGATGACAAGGGCCGCGTCGTCGGCTCGCTGCACGCCACCGGCGCCATCCCCAAGTTCGTCCACGACCTGCGCCAGCGCGGCATCGAGGTGGACATGGGCATGTTCCGGACCGAGGAGGAAGGCGGATGAGGCCCGCGGCCGCGATCCTCGATCCCTGGATGGTGCTGTCGCTGGGCGCCGCGTTCGCCGCCGTGGTGATGCTCGTCTACGGGCTGCTCCAGTTCTTCTCCAGGGGGCTGAAGACGTACGAGGAGCGCTACGTCGCCGGGGCCACGCGCACGCTCGACGCGATGTACCTGACGATGACGCCGCAGCAGGTCCTCTATCTCTCCGCGCTGAGCACGCTGATCGTCGCCATCGTCGTCGGCGTGACGACGATGAACGCGGCCGCCGGCGTGGTCCTGGGCGCGGTGGCGTTCCTGACGCCGACGATCGTCATCCGCTTCCTCAAGTGGCGGCGCGATCGCAAGTTCGGCGTGCAGCTCGTGGACGCGCTCGTCGCGATGGGCAACGGCCTCCGCGCCGGGCACAGCCTGCCCTCGGCGTTCGAGATGATCGCGCGCGAGACGGAGAACCCGATGGGCCAGGAGATGCGCCTGCTCACCCAGGAGATGCGCCTCGGCGTCAGCATGGACGACGCGCTCCAGCACCTCTACGAGCGCATGCCGAGCGAGGACCTGGACATCCTCATCAGCTCGATCCTGATCTCGCGCGAGGTCGGCGGGAACCTGGCGGAGGTGTTCGACAACATCGCCGACACCATCCGCGACCGGCACCGCATCCAGGGGAAGATCGCGGCGCTGACCGCGCAGGGCAAGCTGCAAGGCGTGATCATCGCCGGGCTGCCGGTGATGATCGGGGTGGCCCTCAACGCGTGGAGCCCGGACCTGATGGCGCCCATGTTCAGCGACTGGCGCGGGCTGTGCATGCTCGGCCTGATCCTGGTCATGGAGACGATCGGCGGGCTGATGATCTGGCGGATTGTGTCCATCCGAATTTGAGAGGGCGACGATGTCGGAATCGTCCTGGCAGATCATCCTGTGGTCGCTGGCGGCGGGCGTGAGCATCGGCTGCGTCGGGTACGTGCTGGCCAGCGCGGTGCTGGCGACGCGCGATGAGACGCGGCGGCTCCGCGCGATGGGCCGGCCGGCGACCTCGCTGCTCTTCAAGCTGCTCCGGCCGGTGGCGCGCTGGGTGGCCTTCTACGCCGGCGGCATCTCGGCGCGCATCGAGATGGCCTTCGGCCGCACGGCGGAGAAATCGTACCTCGTCCGGCCGCGCATCTGGGCCGAGAAGCGCCTGCGCTCGGCCGCGTATCCCGAGGGCGTCACCGCCGACGAAATGCTCGGCCTGGTCGCGCTCGGCGGGCTCGTCGGCCTGCTGTTCGGCCTGGGCCTGAACCTGCGCGTGAAGTTCGGTCTGATCGTCCTCTTCACCCTGGCGATGGGGCTTTACCTGCCGTTGCTGTGGGTGCGCGGGCGCATCCGCCAGCGGCAGGACGAAATCCGCCGCAACCTGCCCTACGCGCTCGACCTGCTGACGCTCTCGGTCGAGGCCGGCCTCGATTTCACCCAGGCGATGACCCGCATCGTGAAGAAGCTCGGCAACAGCGCGCTGGCGGCGGAGCTCGGGCAAACCGTCCGCGACATCCATCTCGGCCGCACGCGCGTGCAGGCGCTGCGCGAGCTGAGCCACCGCGTGGACCTCACGGAGCTCAACAGCCTCGTCGGCGCGCTGATCCAGGCGGACGAACTCGGCTCGAGCCTCGGCCCGATCCTGCGCATCCAGGCCGACCAGCTCCGCGTCCGCCGTTCGCAGGCCGCCGAGAAGCTCGCCATGGAGGCGCCCGTCAAAATCCTGCTGCCGCTGATCCTCTTCATCTTCCCGACGATCTTCATCATGATCTTCGGGCCGATTGCGCTCAAGCTGCTCCATTGACGCGGCGCGCGGCATTGACGGAGAAGAACGGCGTGGTTAGACTGATTCACGTCCGGACCGGCCGCGAGATCGCGCGCCTGGAAATCGCCCGGACCGAGCTGCAGCGCATGCGCGGGCTGCTGGGGCGGAGCGGATTGCCGCCCGGACAGGGGATGCTGATCGAGCGCTGCTGGAGCATCCATACGTTCTTCATGAAGTTCGCGCTCGACGTGATTTTCGTGGATTCGGACTGGGAAGTGCGCCGCGTCGTGCGCGGCCTGCGGCCCTGGCGAATGGCCAACGCGTTCGGAGCGAGTTGCGTCGTCGAACTGGCCGCCGGCGCGCTCGGGGGAACGGACCTGGCGCCGGGCGACGCGCTCAAAATCGAGGAAATCCGATGAGTTCTCCGCAGACCTGGGACGTGCGAGCGCGCTTCGTCGCGCTCAACCCGCCGTTCCAGGGGCGGAGTTTCCCCATCGTGCTTTTCCCCGCCGTCATCGGGCGCGGCAACGAGTGCGAGGTCTTCCTCGACGCCGTCTCCATCTCGCGCCAGCACGCCGTCGTCGAGGAGCGGGACGGCCGTTTCCACATCCGCGACCTGGGCAGCCGCAACGGCATCAAGCTGGCCGATCAGCCGGTCCACGAGGCGGTCTTGAACGCCGGCGACGTGGTCACCGTCGGAGACATCCAACTGCGGTTCGAGCCGGTCTCCGCGGGCGAACCGGCGGCCGCGAAAACCCAGCCGTCCGCGGCTCGAATCCTGACCGGACAGGAAATCGTCGCGCTCGCGCAGTCCGCGCCGCCGGCGGACCTGGCCGCCGGGCCGGAGGCCATCGCCGGCGCGCCGGATTCCCAGCCGCGCGTCGGCCTGAACCTGAAAATGATCGCCGTCGTCGTCGCCGCGCTGCTCCTTTCGGTGGGCCTCGGCGCCTTCATCCTCCGTTACCTCGGCAGCGCATCGGCGGTCCGCAAAGCGCAATGGCCCGCCGTCCTGGTCAAGGTCGGCGAGAAGAAGTGGGTCCAGATCTCGCGCGTGCAGTACCTCAAGATCGGGACCGACGTCTGGTGGACGCCGACGGACCTGGGCGACCGCGACCTCCGGGAAATCGTCGTGGGCGATTTGCAGGAACCGGGGAGCGCCTCCGGCGGCGGGAACAGCGGCGATTCGATCGCCGAGGTGGAGAAGTACGACCCCGGCGAGATCCTCGTCACCGGGAAATCCCCCGGCGAGACCGGCGTGACGATCACGCTGGACAACGGCTCCGTCCTCACCCTGCGCATCATCGTGCGCGGCCGGCTCGAGGACCCGCTCGACCCGCTGCTCTACGGGCGGTATTCCGCCTCGGAACGCATAGCGATGGCGCAGCAGTTCCTCGACAGCGGCATCCGCATCGAAAGGGAAAAACCTTACCTGGCGCTGCAGGAATACCTGAAGGCCAGGGCCGTGCTCACGCCGCTGCCGGACCGGCTCAAGGGCGACCTGTACTACCTGCAGATCGGCCCGCGGCTCGCGAGGGTGCAGAGGACCGTGGACGACAAATGGAATGAGCTGCGCGGCAAGATCAGCGTGGCGGCCGCCAGCAACGACCTGGCGACCGCGACGGACCTCCTGCAGGAGGCCGTGAAGCTGATCCCGGACCCGAATGACCCGCGGCACCAAAAGGCGCAGGGCGCCCTCCGCGCGCTCATCCGCCGCCAACTCGAGGAAAGGCAATAACCGTGCGGCTGATCGCCGAGTTCAAGGGAGAACGGCGCGAGCACCGCCTCGGCCAGGGGACGCTTGTCATCGGCCGCGACCCTTCGTGCGACATCGCCTTTGCCGATCCGAAGCTCTCGCGGCGCCACCTGGAATGCAGCGTCGAGGGCGGGCGCATCGTCGTCCGCGACCTGAAAACCAAGAACGGAACGTTCCTCGGCTCGCAGCGGATCGAGGAAGCGCGGCTGCCGCCGGGTGTGCCGCTTCGGGCGGGCGACGTGTGGCTCCGCTTCGAGACCGAAGCGCAGGAGGAGTCGCTCGTCCCGTCTCCGGGAACGGCGCAAGGCGCGCCGCCGCCGCCCGACCTCGAATCGCGCGTGCCGGCCGCGGAGAACTACGAGCAGGACGACGAACCCACCCCCAGCGTGGACGAGGCGGCGCCGGCGCCCGGCCCCGCCGCGGACGACGCGCGCGTGGTGGTCCGCGACAACCGGTGGTACTTGCGCGACGCCGAGACGGGCCTGGAAGTCGAAATCGTCCCGCTCCAGAAGGGCGGCGCCGCGCCGGAAGCCGCCGCGCCGCCGGGCGCCCAATTGCCCGCGAGGATCATTCGCCGCGACGAGACCATCGCCGCGCCGCGCGCCGCCGTGCGCGCGCCCGGGCCGGGCATGTTCAGCACCCTCATGGGCGACCGCAAGCGACGCATCAGGATTCTCGTTGCCGCGCTCGCCGCCTTGACCGTCCTCCTCGTCGTGGGCGTGGTTCTCTCCAGGCGGCCGAAGCCGATTCCGCTGCTCACGCGCGCCCAGTACCGCAAGACAGTTGACCACGCCGTCGAACTGTTCCAAACCGATCCGGCCGCCGCCGCGGAACAACTCCAGGCGTTGCAGCAGCAGCCGGCGGAAGGCGACCCCAAGCTGGCTAAAATCCTGCAGGAGGCGTTCGCGGCCGACGCCGCCGGGGTCAAGAATCTTGAGAAAGGCTACGAGACGGCGGAGGCGAAATGGGAGGAAGTCCGCAAATCCGCCGAAAGCACCGATGCCACTGTCAGCCTGGCCCGGGAGCGGTTCGACTGGTTCCAGAGCCAGGTGATAGACCTGACCTACCTGGTCGCCGCCCGCGACGCCATGAAGCAGGGCGCTTATCTCAAAGTCCTGGAGAATGCCGTCAGCTTGGACAAATCCGGCAAATACGGCAAAGAGGCCGCGGAGCTGACCCAGCAGGCGACCGACGCGATCATGAAGGCCGTCAACGCCGAGGCGGGCCAGATGCAGTGGACCGCCGCCGCGACAAGGCTCGGCGAGCTGATCAAGGCGCGGCCGGACCTGGCCGACTCGCTCCGGCCGAAAGTCGCGGAGTACGAACAGAACGAAGCCCAGCGCATCAGTCTCGAGGAAGCCAGGCAGCTCGTCCAGCAAGGCAAATTCAACGAGGCCGGCCCGGTGCTCGAAAAAATCGGCACGACCGGCCCCTACGCGGAGCAGGCCGCGGCGCTCATGAAGCAGGTCCGCCAGAGCGACCTGGTCAAGGCCGCGCAGAAGGCCTACGACAGCGGCTCGGGCGAGCAGGCGGTGGACATGCTCACCAAGGCGGGCCTGGGCGACTCGCCGGCCGTCGCCCGCATGCGCGCCGTCATGGCCGACAAAGCCAAGGCCCACGACGCGCTCGAGGCCAGGCATTTCGGCGAGGCCAAAGCCGCGTGGGAGGAAATCCTCCGCCTGGAGCCGGCGCAGACCAACGCCTACGCCCTGGAGGCGAAACATAATCTGGACAGCTTGCCCGAGGCGGTGAAGGCCGGCGCCCACCGCCTGGTGGACAAGGCCGACGAGGACTTCCAGGATCACAAGTACCAGGCGGCGCGGGACGATTATCAAGAGGCGCTCAAGCTCGACCCCGCCAGCAAGGATGCCAAGGACGGCCTCGCCCGGATGTCCAAGAGCGCCCTTTTCGATTTCAACATCGCCATCTCGATGCCGCGCGACACCCTGGAGCAGGTCAACGACGTGCTCCAGAAACTTCAGGAGGTCCGCGACCGCATCCTCACGGAAGATCCGCTCTACCTGCAGGTGGACCGGGAGCTCACCGAGGTCCAGCGCATCAAGGCGAAGATGGAGAAGAAGCCGCCCGACCAGAAGACGCCCTGAGCCGCGCAGCGCATCGCCGTGGCAGCCCTTGACATTTTCCGCGTGCAGCGCATAATGGCGTCAGCACCCAATGCGGCTGTGCACGCTGCATCGTCAGACGCACAGGCGACCGCACACAGCAGGACGAGGTAGATCATGATTAACACGCTGGACATCAAGGGGTTCAAGTCCGTTCGAGAGGCGCATCTCGAATGTAAACGGATCAATCTGTTCATCGGCGAGCCGAACACCGGAAAGTCGAACATCCTCGAAGCGCTGGGGTTCCTTTCCTGGTGCGCGCGCGGGGGCACCATAGCCGGATATGTCCGAATGGCAGAGGCCCGTGATCTTTTCTACGACGGAATTGCTTCGCCCGGAAACTGGGAAATCGCTTTGAACAAAGAGGCATCTAGGTTTGCCGTTCGCGCTCAGTATAATAACGGCAACTTCAGTTTTTACTCCGATAAGCCACACCCCTTTTTTGTCATGGGTAGTGGTAGAGGTTTGCCCAGCCTTAGCCAGATTCAACAGCAGTTTGGGTTCATTCGTTTCTATCGTTTTCAAACGCTCGTCAACTATCCTTCGGAAGAGTCGAGCTTTCTGCTTCCACCGAAGGGCGATAACCTCATGGCGCTATTGTATGCTTCGAAGGAAATGCGCCGGCTGGCAGGCGAATTCTTTGCGCCATCAGGCCTACTGTTCGTGGTCAAGCCGCACGAGCACGAAATCGAACTCCAGAAGCAGGCCGATGGCGTGGCAGTGAGTTTTCCCTTCTCGAACTCTTCCGACACGCTGCAGCGCATGGTTTTCTATACGGCGGCCATCGAGTCGAATCGGGATGCGACGCTCGTTTTCGAAGAGCCGGAGGCCCACGCTTTCCCGTACTACACCAAGCACCTGGGAGAGCGCATTGCTCTGGATGCGAACAAGAATCAGTACTTCATCGCGACGCACAACCCTTATTTGTTGACGGCGATTTGGGAGAAAGCGCCAGCGGGTGAAGTCGCCGTTTTCGCAACCTACTATCGCGACTACGAAACTAGGGTTAAGTCGCTAACTCCTGACGACATGAAATGGCTTTTCGAAGCCGATCCTTTCCTGGGTGTCAGTCATCTCGTCGAGGATGCCCAGTGAAGGTGTTCGTGGAATGCTATAACGACTCGGCGCTCGTCCTCTCGCTGGGCATTTCTATCCGACAGCTTGGCCATGAGTTCAACAAAGTGAACGTTCTGCGCCGGCTATCCCAGTTCGAGGGATACGCTCTCGGTATCATAGATGCGGATACGGGTAAACTGTATAGCGGCTACCCCGCAGAGCTGGACAAATACGCCGAACGTGACAAACGCTACCGTCTTACGCGCATGGTTCATCGCACCGACGAGCGCAAATCAGTGGTGGTCATTGACCCGACGCTTGAGGAGTGGCTCTGCGCCCGCGCGAGCGATTGCCGGATTCGGCTAGAAAAGTACGGACTGCCGCAAGCGGCAGCCGCTATGCATAAGACTCCGCGCTGCGACCGCAAGCCGGGGTTTAAGGATTTTCTCTCGGACTTGGCTGAGGCCGACGACGCGATGAGTATTCTCAAGCAATGGCTCAACGGGTAATCCAAGTTCAGCGGTCTCCGTATGCCTCCGCCGCCTTCCGGCACGCCTCGGCGACGTGGCGGCGCAGGGCTTCGGGGGCGAGCAGTTCCACTTTGCCGGCGTGCGCCATGACCCACGCGATGATCCACTGCGGCTGGCTGACGGAGAGGTGCAGGATCAGGCCGCCGTCGGGCAGGGCGCGGATTTTGCCGGCCGGGTGCTCCTCGCGGACCCAGCGCGCCAGCTCCGGCGCGATCCGCAGCTTCACCCGCAGGTCGCGCGAGGTCGGGAAATACATCTGCGGCCGCCGGTACTTCTCCAGGTCGAACGACGGCGGCGCCTCGAAGGTGCTCTCCAGCAGGCTCGCCCGCCGGATGCGGTCCACGCGGAACGGAAGCTCGCGGTCTCTCAGCACGCAATGCCCGACCAGGTACCATTCCCCGCCGTGCTCGATCAGGCCGTAGGGGCGCACGTCGCGCTCGGTCATCTCGTCGCGGCTGGCGGTGTAGTACTCCATGCGCACCTCGCGCCGCTCCTCGATCGCCTGCTCCAGCAGCGCCACGCGCGACTGGACCTCGCGCTGCGGCGGGCCGACCTCCACCTGCCGCCGCGCCGTCCGCCAGAGCGAGCGCGCGCCGGTCGGCAGCAGCGCCACCAGCTTCCGCTGAAGCTGCTCCGCGGCCTCCAGGCCGCGGTGCGTCAGCGGCAGCGCGCGCAGCGCCAGGTTCAGGCTCAGCGCCTCCTCGAACGTCAGGTTCACCGGCCTCTTGAAATGCTCCGCGAACGAGAGGTAGATGCGGTCGCCTTCGAGCACCACGCCGATGTAGTCGTTCGGCAGGTACGGCGGCACGCCACAGAGGAGCACCGAGTCGAGGTCGGCCAGGATCGTCTCCGGCGTCGTGGCCAGGTACTGCGCCAGTTCCCGCACCGCGATTCCCGGATGCCGCTGGATGTACGGGATCATGACGAGGATGCGCGTGAGCTGATCGCTCATGTCAAGTCGGAAGTATGAGTGATGAGTGATGAACGGGAGCGCTTGCGCGCCCCTCTTGCACTTCACCAGTCATCATTCTTGCTTCCTCGCTCCTTTCCACGTAAGCCGTGCGCTCAGAGCAGGCGATAAAGCACTTCATCGCTCATCACTCTTCCTTCTGACTTCCCTTCGGTGCGTTTCCGCCATCGCTTGAAGCGCCTCGGCGACGCGGGCGCGGAACTCCGGCGGGTCGAGCACCTCGGCGTGATGCGCGAAACCGAGCACCCAGTGCAGCAGCGAATCGAGGTGCGTCGCCTGCCGGGTCAGCGTCCCGGAACCGTCCGCATGCTCTTCCCACCGATCTCCCGGCGACGGACGCAGGCGGACCATGAACGCGACGTCGGCGTCGAAGCGGATTCGGACGGCGGTGCGGGTCGCCTTCCCGAAAAGCCAGGGCGGCATGCCGACGTGGTCCTGCACGCGGAAGCCGGGCGGCAGTTCGTACTCGGGCTGAAGGCTGTCGAGGTGCACGCGCGCGACCGCGCCGCGGATGCGGTCGGTGCGGAACACGCGGATGTCCTTGCGCGCGCGGTCGTTCGCGACCAGGTACCAGTGGCCGTTGGAAAAGCCGATGCCGTACGGCTCCACCGTCCGGCGCTCGAGCCGGTCGTTGCCGATGGCGTAGTACGAGAACTGCACCGCGCGCCGGTTGAGCACCGCCGCCGTGAGCTGCCGCAGGTTCGCCTGGGCTTGGACGTCGGCAGGCGCGCCGAGGCGATGGAAGAGGAAATGCTCCTCGGCCGTCTCGCGGATCTGCCCGGGGATCGGCGAATCGAACTGGAGTTTCCGCAGCGCCGAGCGGAGGGCGTCGGAGACCGGCCCGGCCGCGCCGGTCAGGAGGAACCGGCCGGCGAGCGCCAGGATCGCCGCCTCGGAGGGTGAAAGCTGCACGTGCGGGAGGAAATACGCCTCGCGCGGGAGCACGTAGCCGGCCTCGCCCGCCTCGCCTTCCGCCTCGAACTTCAGCGGCACGCCGAGCTCGCGCAGCGCCGCCTTGTCGCGCTCGAACCGCCGCTCGAGCGACGCACGATTTTCACGTTCGTCGCGGTAGCCGACGACCGACTCGCGGATCTTCGCAAAGCTCACCGGCTGCCGCGACTTGAGCAGGAACGACACCAGGTTGAGCAGGCGCTCGCTTTTCGATATCAGAGCCATGGAGCGGATTCCATGCGTAAGACCTTATGGCACAGCATGTTACTACGTATTAGCGCGCAAGTCTAAATGCTGCAAGCTGTTAGGACGCATTGGGTTCGTTTTTCCAAACTTCGGTACAAAGGTTGCGTTGGTCCGCCGACGCCGTGCGGCGTCTCATGTAGTGCCCCATCTTTTTCATTCCCGCGCAGGCGGGAATCCAGGCGTGCAGCTTGCGATTCTGGATTCCCGCTTTCGCGGGAATGACAGAAGGCGCATAAGACGCTGTGAAATAGCCAGATGCGACACGCTGGGTTCGTTTTTTTCAAATCGTTTCGTGCGCGCTGCGCAAGGTTGAGCGTATCACGAATTGGATTCGTTTTTTCAAACTCCTGACGGTGCCCGCGCTGGTCCCCCGACGTCATGCTGCTTCTCATGCAACGCCCCGTCTTTGCCATTCCCACCTTCGCGGGAATCACGGACACGTGCATAATACATCACAGACCAGTCAGTTGCGACACGCTGGGTTCGTTTTTTCAAGTTGTCCTACGCGCCCGTTCCTCTTCTCGGTCAGCATCCTGCGACCTCTCTCGCGCGTATGTCGGCGATTCCCGACGCAAAGCGCATGTCATTCCTGCGTCAGCCGGAATAGTGAACTCCTCAACCAAGTTCGCAGACGCTGCTTCAGTCTTCATTGTTGCAATGCCCGGCAACATACCATAATCTTTCTTATATGTCAAGAGATATTTTGCGCCTTCGGCGGCACAGAAATGTGCGCTGAAGTCGCAGCTAACGTTGGAGGCGCCTGTTACGACTTTTCTCTCCGCGAAAAGGTTTTCGCTTTTCAGTTTGTTCCAGCGGTTTGGCCGTGACCCAAGATACGTTGCTCCTCGCCCTGACCAAAGCCGAACGGCTGAGACAACTGGAGACTCGGCCCTTGCGACTGTCAGCGGGTGGTGGTAGTATGCGGATCAAACGCAATACACTTGGCCAGAAGGGATAACCGATGATGAAGGCACAAGGCTCCATATGCCGAATTGGGGTTTTCTATGATGGCTCCTTCTTTGCGCACGCTCAAAGGTATTTCTACCATGACCGGAAGCTTGGCTGGTTGAGCTACCAGCCTTTTCACAGCTTTCTGGAGAGCTTTATCAGCACAAGAGAGCAAGGCTTTGCAAGCTACAAGGTTGTCTATGCGGCCTGGCACCAAGGTCTTTTTTCAGCAAAGGAAGCAACCGAGGACCAATTGCGATTTGACCGCAACCGCTACCACGACCTCCTGCACGCCGGGATAGAGCCGAAGTACTTGCCCATGTCTCAAAGCCATGGGGAGAAAGGAACTGACGTTGCCCTAGCAGTAGATGCTCTGCAAGTTGGACTCGACGGGAAGATCGACATAGCGGTTCTGGTCACGGGTGATGGCGACTTTGTCCCCCTTGTTCGGGCGCTCAACAAACAGGGCATTCGGGTCATGGCAGCATATTTTGACTTCATAGACAGCAAGGCGAGGAAGTGCTTCATCAACGAACGCCTGCTTAATTGCTGCAATTATGCTGCGGACATCTCGGCTCTCGACAAGAGTCGGGAATTCAAGAGTGGCTTCAAGAGTCTGTTCCGCACAGCAGACGAGTGGAAAAACAAAAGGGCCCAATTAAAGCTTCCAACCGACGCTAAAGCTGGCGCTTCTGAACCGTAGCGTTGACCAACGGGGCCCAATCAAGGACTCCTCGACACGAACTCTCTCGGTGATTGTGAGTGCAGTCAGGTTTCAGCTAACCTGCCGTCTTTCGCGCTTTCACGGTTCATTGTTGACCTCCTTGCTCGGCGGGGCTAGAATACATCGTTCGAGGACCCGCCTTCGCTGAAGCTACGGCGGGCAAGCGAGGACGATTAAAATCGCGTCCTGTCCTTCCGTGCCGTTCTTCGTGGTCTTCGTGACCTTCGTGGTGAAAACTCGTTTACGCTTGCCGAGGCCGGACGATGAGGTCCATTGCTCTGACGAATCAGAAAGGCGGCGTGGGCAAGACCACCTCCGCCGCCAATCTCGGCGCCTGCCTGGCGCTGCTCGAACGCAAGGTCCTGCTGGTGGACATTGACCCGCAGGCGAACTTGAGCGTTCATTTTGGGCTTGACATATATACTGATGCCAAATCGGCTTACGACGTGCTGATCGGCGAGGCGCGCGCCGAGGAAATCGTGCAGCATACGCAGGTGGCCAACCTTGACCTGATCCCGAGCAACATTGACCTGGCCGGCGCGGAGATCGAGATGGTCGGCGTGGTCGGCCGCGAGACGATCCTGAAGGAGGCGCTCGCGCCGGTGATGGCGGCCTACGATTACGTGCTGGTGGATTGCCCGCCGTCGCTCGGGCTGCTGACGCTGAACGCGCTGACGACCGTGCGCGAGGTGTTCATCCCGCTGCAGACGGAATTCTTCGCGCTGCAGGGGATGACGAAGCTGATGGAGACGATCCGCGTCGTCCGCCGGCGGCTGAACCCCGATTTGCGGGTCACCGGGATCATCGCCTGCATGTACGACGGCCGGACGAAGCTCGCGCAGGAGGTCTGCGCGAACATCGAGGAGTACTTCCCCGGCAAGATGTTCCGTTCGGTGATCCACAAGAACGTGAAGCTGGCCGAGTCGCCCAGCCACGGCAAGCCGATCAGCGGCTATGACCGGAACTCGCGCGGGTGCAAGGACTATATGGCGCTGGCGCGGGAAGTGATCGGACATGAGGAGGGCGCGCAGCGCGCCGGCGCGGAGAATGTCGAACTTCCAAACGCTGCGGAGAACGTCGAACGTCCAACGTCGAACGTTGAACATTGAAGCACGAGATGCGATCCTGTTCGTTCAGCGTTCGAAGTTCGGCGTTGAATGTTCGAAGTTCTGCGGTATTTTCGGAGTTGAAAATGCCTGAGAAGCCATCCGACGATCTGGCCTTCGCCCGCGCGGTGATCGGGTCGGAGGTACGCGCGCTGCAGGGGCTGGCGAAGCGGCTGGGCGGCGAGTTCGGCGCTGCGGTGGAACTGCTGCTCGCGTGCAGCGGGCGCGTGGTGGTCACCGGCATGGGCAAGGCCGGGCTGATCGGGCAGAAAATCTCCGCCACGCTCGCCAGCACGGGCACGCCTTCGTACTCGCTCCATCCGGTGGACGCGATCCACGGCGACCTGGGGCGGATCGTCGAGGGCGACGTGGTCCTGGCGCTCTCGAACAGCGGCGAGACGGAGGTCGTGCAGGTGCTCAAGGCGGTGAAGCGGATGGGCGCGAAGGTGATCGCGGTGACCGGCAACCCGAAGAGCACGCTGGGGCGGCAGGCGGACGTGGTGCTCGACATCGGCGCGATCGAGGAGGCCTGCCCGCTCGGCCTGGCGCCGTCGGCGAGCACGACGGCGATGCTGGCGCTGGGCGACGCGCTGGCGCTGGCGGTGGCGAACCGGCGGAAGTTCGACAAGGAGCGCTTCGCGCTCTACCATCCCGGCGGCGAACTCGGGCGCAAGCTGATGAAGGTCGAGGAGGTGATGCGCGGGCTGGACCAGTGCGCGGTGGTGCTCGCGAGCCTGACGGTGAGCGAGGCGCTCGAGCAGGTCAACCGCGTACCCGGCCGCGCCGGCGCCGCCTGCGTCACCGACGAGTCCGGGCGGATGATCGGCATTTTCACCGACGGCGACCTGCGCCGCCGCGTGCCGAAGGATACCGCGTTCCTCAGCGCTCCGATCTCGGCAGTGATGACGCGCGACCCGAAGTCCATCCCGCTCGGCAGCCTGGCGCTCGAGGCCGCCCGCATCCTGAAGAAGCACAAGATTGACGAGCTGCCCGTTGTGGATTCCCACGGCAAGCTCTGTGGGATGCTGGACGTCCAGGACCTTCTCGAAGTGGGATTGATGCCGCTGGACGCGGAAAAGTGAAAGGGGGACCCGAATTCCGAGAAACCTGAGCGACCGAATCCGCCGCGTGAGGCTCGTGGTGTTCGACGCGGATGGCGTGCTGACCGACGGCACGATCTACCTGCTGCCGGACGGGCGCGAGCTGAAGGCGTTCAACGCGCTCGACGGCACGGGGATCAAGTACCTGGAGCGCGCCGGGATCGCCACGGCGATCCTCTCGGGCCGGCGGTCGGCGGCCGTGAACCACCGCGCGCGCGAGGTGGGCACGCGCTACGTGCTGCAGGGTTACAAGCGAAAGCTCGCCGGGCTCGCGAAGCTGGCGCGGCTGGCGAAGGTCCCGCCGGAGCGGATGTGCTTCGTCGGCGACGACTTGCCGGATATCCCGGTGATGGCGAAGGTGGGCTTCGCCGTCGCGGTGGCCGGCGCGCGGCCGGAGGTGATTCGCGCGGCGCACTGGGTGACCGAGCGGGGCGGCGGCCGCGGCGCGGCGCGCGAAGTGGCCGAGAAGATTCTCAAGGCGCAACGCAAATGGCGCTCGATCGTCGCGCGGTATGGAATTTGAAGGAAGTAAGAAGTCCGAAGGATGAGTGACGAAGTACTCATTCATCGCTCGCGCTGAAATGACGTTCTCTCGCCAACGAACTCGCCGCGCGTCAAGGGTTTTCGAGGAGGAAGAGGTCGAATGACGAGTGATGGCGCCGTTCATCATTCGTCACTCATACCTCTGACTTGACATGAAGGTTCGCCGCGCGCTCCTGGCGTTCATCGTCCTCGCCGGCTTCCTCGTGCTGTTCCTGGGAGTCACCGGAGTCCTCTCGCCCAAAAAGCAGGAACCCGTCCTCTCGAAGACCGGCAACGAGGGCGGAGGCAGAGCGGACACGATTGACGACTTCGAGATCCGGGGCGACGCCTGGCTCCTGAAGGCCGAGCAGGCCCGCCCGAAGGAGGGCGGCGGGTACGAGCTCATCAAGCCCTCGCTCGAACTGAAGCAGACCGTCGCCGCGGGCGAAGAGCATCTGACGGTGCAGGCCAGCGAAGGCATGCTGCAAGTGGAGCCGGCGAAGCACGTGCAGATGTCCGGCGGCGTGCACATGGAGTTCGTCGGCGCGGAGAAGATCACGCTGACGACGCCGTCGGTGGAGGTGGAGCCGGACGAGGCGACCGGGCGCACGGCGGATGAGGTCGAGATGGTCGTGGACTCCAAGGAGGGCCGGCAGCACATCTGGGGCAAAGGCGCGGAGTACAACTCGAAGCAGCGGCTGATCGTGGTCCGTGAGAACATCCGCATGGAACTTTCCGGCGCCGGGAGCGACATTTTTCCGCAGGCCGCCGCGCCCGCCCAGCCCGGCCAACCCGCCGAGGCGCCGGTGACGAAGATCGCATGCGCCGGCCCGGTGACGGCGGACGGGTTCAAGCGGACGGCGGACCTGAAAGGCGACGTGCACATTCAGCAGGGCGCGAACACGCTGCGCGCCGACCACGTCGAGGTGCAGTTCGCCGAGAACAGCCGCGCGCCCGAGCGCTTCGTCGCCGAAGGTGGGGTGACTTTCAACGCCGCCGGCGCCGACGGCTCCTGCGACCGGCTGGAACGCAGCGCGCTGGAGGACCAGCTTCTGCTCGACGGCCGGCCCGCGCACGTCCATCGCGGCCCGAACGAGATCGAGGCGACGCGGATCGAGCTGAGCGGCCAGAAGGGCGTGATCACCGTGCCGGTCCCCGGAAAACTCAAGCTCGCCGCGGAGCCCGCCCAGGCGGGCAAGCCCGCCATAAGCCCGGCGGGCAAGCCCGCCATAAGCCCGGCGGGCGAGCCCGCCGGCGCGCCCGCGGAGCCGATTGAAGTGGAATGGTCGCGGACGCTCCGCCTCGACCCCGACGCGCATCAGGCGCTGTTCCTGGGCGACGTGCATTTCGCGCGCGGCGATCAGACGATCGAGTGCCAGACGCTCTCGGTGAAACTCGACGCGGAGAACCGGCAAATTCTCGAATGCAAGGCCGACACCGACGTGCGCATGGCGGGCCGGATGCAGGGCGCCGCGGGCCCCGCCCCGGCGGGCAAGCCCGCCCCGGCGGGCAAGCCGGAGTCGGTGAACGCGCAGGCCAAGGAGTTGCTGTACGACCCGCAGAAAAATTCCATCGTCCTGTCCGGCGGCGCGGTGCTGCAGCAGGGGCAACGGACGATCCGGGGCGAACGCATGGAGATTCACCCGGGGACCGCCGAAATCGCCGTCGCCGGCGCGGGCGCCCTCGAAGGCCGGGCGGAGCCGGGTTCCGAAGGGTTCAGCATCTCGTGGGAGCGCGAGATGCGGTTCAGCCGGGCGACGCAGAGCGCGGTGTTCCAGGGCGGCGTGGACCTGAAGTACGGCAGCGAAACGCTGCGCGCCGAGGACCTGACCGCGCAACTGAGCGAGAATGCGCTGAAGGGATTCAACGCGACCGGCGGCGTGGACCTCGCGGAGAAGTCCGGCCGCATGCTGAAGGCCGACAGCCTGTCCGCCGACATCGGCGCGGATCGGAAGCCGCAGCGGCTCGACGCCGTCGGACACGTGACGATCCGGGAAGAGGTCCCGGCGGAACATAAGACGCGGACGCTGACGGCGGACCGCGTCGTGTCGCAGCCCGACGAGAAGACGGGACTGCAGGGATACGAAGCGATCGGGCATGCGACGCTCCGCGAAGATGCCGGGGCGGCCGGCGTCCGGACGATGCGGTCGCAGCAGATGACCGCGAAAGTGGGCGCGGAGAATCAACTGGAGGCGTTCGACGCAGTGGGGCGGCCCGTGATCGTCGAGGAAGAAGGGCGCGTGGCGCGCGGCGACCGGCTGACGTGGGACGCGCAGCGCGACTCGGGCACGCTGTTCGGATCGCCGGCCGAACTGCGGATGGGGCTGAGCCGGCTCTTCGGCGACCGGTTGGAATTCGCCCCGAAACACGGCGCGATCACCGTCATCAGCAACCGCCGCGTCGAGGCTACCGTGACCGGCGGGGCGACCGGGACCACCAGCTCACTGCCCTAGCTGCAGCAAATTTCCAAATTCCAAGTCCCAATAACCAACGAACGACGACGTCTGAACTCAGGCAGATTGTTGGAAATTGGAAACGTGTCCGCCGTAGCCCTGAGTGCAGTCGAAGGGGCGAAGGCGGATTGGGATTTAGATATTGGATCAGTGCGGCGCTTCCGCCGGCGCGGTGGGCGCAGCGGATGGCGCTTCGGTCGGCGCAGTCGGTGCTGCCGCCGGCGCTTCGGTCGGCGCGGTCGTGGCGGCAGCCGGCGCGGTCGGCCCGGTCAGCGCGGCCTTTCGGGCGGCTTCCTTGGCCGCTTCGCGCAGGACGGCGGCGGCGCGGTCGCCCATGGCCAGCACGCCGCCGGTCTTGTCAACCGCGTAGAAGACGCCGCTCTCGGGCGCTGCGGCGAAGAGGACGTACTGACCGGCGGTCATTTCGGAAATCACTTTTCCGGTCGCGACATCGGCCATGCCGATCACGGTCGCGTCTTTTTCCTTGCGCAGGAAAATGAGGTGCTCGGGCGTCGTCGTCAGCAGTCGGTCGCCGGGGATCGTCCACAGGTCCGTTTGCGTGTTGAGATCCACGGCATGGATCAGCTTTTCGGTGGTGGCGGCGTAGACGCGCGAGCCGATGACCACCGGCGTCGTGAGCACCGGCGCGCTGAGGGAGAGCTTCCAGCGAACGTCGCCGATCAAGGCGTTGATCGCGTAGAGATAAAAGTCCGACGAGCCGATGTAAACGACGTCGCCGTCCAGCGCGGGACCGGATAAGGATTGCCGCGAGAACGGGTGCTGCCAGGTGAGTTCCAGCGCTGAGACGTTCACGCCGTACAGGATGCCCCGGGTGGTCGCGAAATACATCATGGTGCCGCCGTTCCAGACGCTGCCGGTGGGCTGGCCGTCCATCGCGGCGCGCCAGGTCCTGGCGCCTTTGTCCACCGTGACGGCGTAGATATACTGGTCTCCGGAGGCGAAGAGGCAGTAGCGCTCCGTGGGGTAGGCCGGCGTGAAGAAGCTGAAGCGCGGCCTCACGCGGCTCAGCTCATCGCCGGTCGCCGGGTTGAGGGTCACCAGCCGGCCGCCTTCGACGAGGTAGAGCACCTTGTTGAGCTCGATCGGAGGGAACTCCGCCGGCAGCGTTCCGGGATGCATCCATTTCGAGAGGCCGGTTTCGGTCTCGACCGCCTCGAGGCCGCGCGGGCCGCCGGCGAGGTAGAGCGTCGGGCCGTCCACGGAGGCGAATATCATTTTCTCGAACGCGCCGCCCGGCTTCTGCCAGAGCCGGACGAAGGCGCGCTCCGGGGAGAGCGTGGCCGCGGCGCCGGGCTTCGCGGCTTCGTCCGCGGCGGCGGTCCGGACCGCGCCGGGAAGACCGCCGGACATGAGAAGGCTGAACGAAACGCATGCGACCGTCAGAAGAGTTTTGCGCATGGCGCGGTTCCACCTCCGCTGAGTCCCGCTTGAGCGGGACCGGTATCCATCTCCAAGGACCGAAGCGACGCCGCATTATAGACGCCTCATGCCGGAGGTTTCAAGGGGGGATGAAGATTTCCCGTGAGCCGGTCCCGAAAGCGGCGCTTCCGCCGGGCGCCCTGCGCGGCGCCGCGGACGGTTGACAACACCGGCGCGCCGCTGATATTCTGCATGGAGCGCGTGTCGCGGTTCTTCGACTGGACGGCCCAATGCTCAACCCCGACGAACTTTCCATGATGACGGAGCAGGAGAAGCTCGACCTGCTCCGGCAGATCGGCGAGGCGGAGGAATGCCAGGACTGCTTCGAGCCGATCTACCGGCGGCTGCTGGAGGACGAGAGTCCCCAGGTGCGGCAGGAAGCGGTGGCCGCGCTCTGGGACCTGGCCGATCCGCGGCACGTGGAGCCGCTGATGCGCATGGCCGAGGGCGACCCGGACGACGAGGTCCGCGCCAAGGCCGCCAGCGTGCTGGGCATCTTCATCTACGAGGCGGTGGTGGACGGCGGGCTCGACGAGCCGCGCTACCTGAGCGTGCGCAGTTTCCTCCTCGACCTGGCCCAGAACCCGCGGGAGAATCTCCTCGTGCGCCGCATGGCCCTCGAGGCGCTCAGCTTCGACGCGGACGAGACCGTGCACGACTTGATTGACTGGGCCTACCGGCATCCGTCCGTCGAGGTGAGGATGACGGCGCTCTTCGCCATGGGCCGCTCGCGCAGCGCGCGCTGGGCGGATTCCATCCTCGCGGAGCTCGATTCGCCGGAGCGCCAGTTGCAGCTCGAGGCGATCAACGCGGCCGCCGAGGCCGGCCTGGGCACCGCCACGCCGAAGCTCCGCAACCTGGCCGTGAACAAGGACCGCGAAATCCGGCTGGCCGCCATCTGGTCGCTGGCGAACACGCGCGGCCCCGGCGCGCTCGAGACGCTGGAGATGTGCGCGCAGTCCGAGGACGCGGAAATCCGCGACGCCGCCGGCGACGCGCTCGACGAGTTCCACCACGCCTCGCGCACGGAGGAAGAAGAGGAAGGCGACGATTACGGGCAGTCGGACGACGAGACCGAGGAAGAATAATTGCCGATTGCCGAATGCCGATTGCCGAATGCTTGATCAATGACGAATGCCGACTAACTGGAAGACTCGTCCGGAGTGCGCGATGGATTGTCCTCGCTGTCACCGACCGCTGAACAAGACGCCGGTTGACGAAGTGGCGTTCGACCGCTGCGGCGCCTGCGGCGGGCTGTGGCTGGAGTTCGCCCAGCTCGACGACGTGCTCGCGCGCGAATCGCATTCGCTGCACGAACTGCTGCCGAAGGACGTCCCCGCCGTCCCCGACGACGGCGCGCCGCCGGCCTGCCCGCGCTGCGGCGCCGCGCTGGTCCGCATGCGCGCCTCTCCGGAGCCGCTGATCTACTACGCCTGCCTCGCCTGCTACGGCCGCTGGCTCGACGGCAACCAGATCGAGCGAATCGTCGGCCGGCCCCTCGCCGCCAAATTCGACAAACTCTTCCAGAGGCTCTTCGATTAAGCGAAGTGTGCGCCGGAGCCGCGCAATTTCCAAATCCAAATTTCCAATTTCCAAATGCGGAAGCCGGCTGCGTCCCGCGTCAACTGGGAATTGGAAATTGGAAATCGGTCATTGCGGTCAGGAGCATGTCGCCGCCCACCGGAGTCCAGGCCGGATCCCGGAGTTTCATGGCGTCGGCGGGCGAGGGAACGCCTTTTCCGCCGATGGGGCCGGGCGCGGCGGCGCCGCCGAAGAGCTTCGGGGCGATGAAGATGCGGACTTCGTCCACGAGGCGATGCTCGAAGAAATCGGCCAGGACGCCCGCGCCGCCCTCGACCATCAGGTTGGTGATCCGCTCGGCGCCGAGCGCGCGCAGGAGTTGTTCCGCGTTCACGCGCCCGCGCGCGCCGGGGAGCGGCAATACGCGGCAGCCGGCGCGGATGAGGCGCCGCCGGCGCGCTGCGGGAACGGAGGCAAGGCAGGCGATGAGCAGCGGCACCTCGCGGGCGGTGACGACCAGCCGGCTGGTCAGCGGAATTCTCGCCTCGGCGTCGAGCACGATGCGCAGCGGATTGCGCGCTTCGGGAATGCGGCGGCCCTGTGGGAACTCGAAAGGGCGGCCCTTCGACAGTTGCTCAGGGCCGCCCTGAGGAAACTCGAATGGGCGGCAGGTGAGCAGCGGGTCGTCGCGCAGGGCGGTGCCGATGCCGACGAGGACGGCGTCGGCCTGGTTGCGCCATTGATGGACGAGGTCCCTGGAGGCGTCCGAGGAGATCCAGCGGGACTCGCCGGTGACGGTGGCGATTTTGCCGTCGGCGGTCATGGCCCATTTGGCGATGACGTAGGGCATGCCGCGCGTTCGCAGCTTGAGGAACGGCGCGATCATCCGCCGGCACCCCTTCTCGAGTACGCCGGTGCTCACGGCGATCCCGGCGGCTTCGAGGCGCGGGATGGCGCCCTGCTGCGTCGGATCGGCCGCGCCGATGACGACGCGGCGGAAGCCGGCTTTCAGGACGGCGTCGCAGCAGGGCGGCGTTTTCTTGTGGAGGCCGGTGCACGGTTCGAGCGTGACGTAGAGCGTGGCGCCCCGGCAGGCGCCGCCGGCTGCGTCCATCGCGCGGATCTCGGCGTGCGGGCCGCCGAAGCGCTCGTGGAACCCCTCGCCGACGAGCTTGCCGCGCCGGACGACGACCGCGCCGACCGGCGGGTTCGGCTCCACTCGGCCGCGGCCCCGGGCCGCCAGTTCGAGCGCCCGCCGCATCCAGCGGAGGTCGCCGGCGCTTGCGTCCGGGTTTCGTTCCTTGCTCCGCATCCCGCACTCCCGGCCCTTCGGCCTCGCTCAGGGCTACGGCGGGCAGGCCGCACTCGAAGGGGGCCTTGCAACGCGCCGCCGCCGCCCGTATAATCCGCGCGGCTCCGGTCGCGGGGTCGCGGTTCAAACGGGCGCTCCTTATGATACCGTTGAGGAGAACGAAAATGAAGCGGATTTCATGGCAGACGTATCTCGGGCTCGACGTCGGCGACAGGATTCCATACTTGAACAAGGAAGGCGCCGAGAACGAGCCGTTCCACGTGCTCTACGCGCAGCAGTTCGACCGCAAGATGCTCGACGAGCTGTGCACGCTGGCCGACCGGATCCGCAAGGCGCACAAGTCCCTCGAGGGCGCGGCGCTGCTGCGGTCGCTGCTGTCGAACAAGACGGCGCTGAACCTCTTCGCGCAGCCGAGCACGCGCACGTTCATGTCGTTCCAGCTCGCCGAGCAGAAGCTGGGCATGGTGACGAGCGACATCCGCGACATGTCCACCTCGTCCCAGGCCAAGGGCGAGACGCTTCAGAACTCCATCCGCACGTTCAGCTCCTACGTGGACCTGATCGTGATGCGCCATCCCGACCAGGGCGCGGCGGAGCTGGCGGCCTACGAGATGAACATGGCCGACCGCCGCCTGCCGGTGCTCAACGGCGGCTCCGGCCAGGACCAGCATCCGACGCAGGCGCTGCTGGACATCTACACGCTGCAGAAATCGCTCGACGAGATTGACGGGAAGAAGATCGCGATGGTCGGCGACCTGATGCGCGGGCGCACGGTCCGCTCGCTCTCGTACCTGCTGAAGAATTACCGCGACGTGGAGATCTACTACGTCGCGCCGGAGCGGCTGCGCATCGGCGACGACATCAAGGCGTTCCTCAAGAAGCAGCACATCCGCTACACCGAGAGCGAGAACATCGAGCCGATCGTCCCGATCGTGGACGCGATCTACATGACGCGCATCCAGTGGGAATGGGACAAGGCGGCCGGCGCGAAGGCGGGCGACGCGAAGTACGACCCGCGCTTCGTGTTCAAGAAGGAATACCTGCGGCGGATGAAGAAGAAGTCCTGCCTGATGCACCCGCTGCCGAAGATCAACGAGATTGACCCGGAGCTCGACTACATCGAGGACCCGCGGATCGTCTACTGGCGGCAGGAGCGCAACGGCATGTGGATCCGCGCGGCGCTGATCGCGCGGATTTTCGGAGTGGACGGGCAGGTCCCGGAGTGAAGGCGGAAGAATGACGCGGCGCCTCGGGCTGAAAAATCTGACGGCCTTCAGCCGCCAACTGGGCACCATGCTCAGCGCGGGGCTGCCGATCCGGCGCGCGCTGGCGGTGGTCGAAAGAGGCGCCCGGCCGCCGATGAAGGGGGTCTTCCACCGCGTCGGAGTCGCCATCGAGGAGGGCGACACCGTCTCCGAGGCGATCGAGCGCGAAGGGCGCGCGTTCCCGGTGCTCTTCATCCGCCTGGTCCGCATGGGCGAGGCGGTCGGCAACCTCGACAAGGTCTTCGTCCGGCTGGCCGAGTATTACGACTTCGTCCGCGCCATGTGGATGAAGCTGATCACGCGCCTGATTTACCCGCTCATCGAATACTGGGCGGCCATCGGCGTCCTGGCCCTGGTGGCCTACATCCGCAGCATGTTCCTGCCGAACGGCAACGGATCGCCTCGGCAGGCCCTCACCATTCTGGGCCTCGGCGTCCTGGTCTTCTGCGCGCCCATCGTCGCGTACTTCGCGCTCACGCGCAGCCTGAGCGGCTCGCGCGCGGTGCATGAGCTGCTGCTCCGCGTGCCGGTGCTGGGCAACGTCTTTCGCACCCTGGCGCTGGCGCGGTTCTGCTGGTCCATGGAGATGATGACCGACTCGGCGGTGAACATCTTCAACGCGCTGCAGTGGAGCATGGAGGCGACGGCCAACAGCGCGTTCGAGGCGCGGACGCCGGAGATCATCCAGCAGATCCATGACGGGCTGCCGCTTTCCAAGAGCCTGGAGATGTCCGGCCTGTTCCCGCACGACTGCATCGAGATGATCTCGGTGGCGGAGGAATCCGGCAGCATGCCGGAGACGTTCAAGCGGCTGGCGAAGAATTATTTCGACGCGGCGGACCTGGCGCTGCGCGCGCTGGTCTCGGCCTTCACCTGGTTCATCTGGGCGGCCATCGCCGCGTTCATCATCTACAACATCTTCCAGTTCGCGATGATCTACATCAACGCGCTCAACGGCGCCCTGAACGAGATGAACTAGCGGCGTTTCAGAAATAAGTTCCGTTATACGCGGTCATTCCGAGCGTAGCGAGGAATCTCACACGCGGTGCGCTGCAACGGTTTATGGTATGAGACCCTTCGCTGCGCTCAGGGTGACGCCGTCTGGACTTATGCGTGTTACTTCCGGAACACGATACTTGCGGCGGCGTTCGGCCGCCAATTTCGAAGTTCCAATTTCCAATATCCATTTAACAACGGCAGGCGATCTCCGGCTCGCGTTTGGAAATTGGACATTGGGGTTTTGAAATTGCGTCAGCGCGCTTCCTGGACATTGATCTTGAGGCGGTCCAGCGCCTGCACCAGGCCGATGAATGCGGCGCCGGCGGCGGGGCCGTCCAGGGCGCTGGCGACCAGCTTGATGTGGGTGGCGTCCACCACGTCGGCCGGCTCCGTGGCGTCGAATGCGGTCCAGTCGTTGAGGTACGCCTCGGTCCACATGTGTCCGAAGAACTGGCCGTCCGCGTAGACGATGCCGACGGCCACGCGCGACGGGATTCCCGCCGCCCGCAGCAGCGCCGCGAGCAGCATCGCGTGCTCCTTGCAATCGCCCTCGCGCGAGAGCACCGTCTCCTTCGCCGAGGCGAAGCCGACTTTGTAATCCTTTTTCGTGATGTTCATGAACACCCACGCGGCGAGCTGTTTCGCCTTCGCCGCCGGGGCGGCCGAGGGCGTGACGTTGTCGCGCGCGATGCGCTGGATGTCCGGGTCGTCGCTTTGCAGGTACGCGGAGCCCGCGAGATACTCCGGCCCGGCCTTCTCGGCCGAAGGCTGCGCCGCGTCGCCGAGCGCCCTCACGCGCAGCAGCACCCAGCCGGGACCCTGGCTTTCGACCTTCTGGCGCCGGTCGCGGAAGTCCAATTGGGCGATGGCGCCTTCGATCCGGTAGAGCGCCTCCTTGATCGCGGCTGGATGATCGAACTTCACGTTCGAGACGATGGCGAAGCGCTTCGTCAGGTCCTCGATCTCGCCGGCTGAGTTCACCGCGTTCATCGCCTCCTCGCGGGTAGCGCGGATCGTCTCGACGCCGCCGATGATGTCCGTCACGCTCTTGAGCGTGTCGCCCTTCTCGTCGAGCCAGACGCGCGTCACGACGCCCGGCATCGCGTCCATCACCGTCGTAGCCTTGTAAAGCTCGCGCGGCTTGCCCTCGATCGTCACCGTCTCGCGGCCCTCGATCGTGATCGTCGCCGTGACGACTTTCTGGAGTTCGAGCAGGTAGAGCTTGAAGGTGAGCGGCTTGCCGACCGGGAAGCCGGACTCGCGCAGCTTGCGCGACTGGGCCTCGGACCCGATTACCGCCGGGTCCCAGGCCGTTTCGCTGACGTGCGTTGTCCCGCCGGTATGCGTGGTCACGACCACCTTGTTACCCTGGACTTTCGCCTCCGACTCGCCGGTCATCGCGCCGGACTGGGAAGAGGTGGCGCGGAGCAGCGTCCCTTCGGGCGTCTCGTAATATTCCTCGGCCGTGCGGAAGGCGAGCGTCGCGCCGAAGCGCTTGATGCGCATCTCGCTGAAGGTGGAGGTGACGATCTCCGGGTCCGGCTCGGCGACCTGCCGCGTGATCGCATGGGAGTAGCCGACCTGCGCGCCGGACATCGAGATGATGTCCCACGAGTCCTGGATCGGCGGCTCGACCTTGTGCGCCGCGCACGCGATCGAGCAGGCGAACGCGCCGAGCAGGAGAACGAGAGCGTTGGGCCGGAAGCCGGGGTTTCGGGATCGCATGTGCAGGGCCTTTCCGAGTGGGACGGAGTTGCGAAACCGCAGAAACCGGCATACAGCAATTCGTCTAATGAACTTTCCCGGAGATAACCTGCATAAGGGCAACCCACGTCATGCTGAGCGCAGCGAAGCATCTCTACCCTGAAACGTTGTCAGGACGCCGCGTGTGAGATTCCTCGCTGCGCTCGGAATGACCAAACATTACGCAAGTCGTTTCTGGGACAGAGCGCTAGCGCCCGTACTCCAGCCGGCCGGCCGCCTCTTTGCTGATCGGGCCGACGCGGTCCATTTTGGACATCGTCGTGCGGAAGGGGTACTCGACGCGCCGGTAGGTGATGCGGTCACCGTCCACCAGCGCGTAGCAGGCGCGGTTGTCGCCGTCGCGCGGCTGGCCGACCGAGCCGACGTTGACGATGGCCTTCTCCCCGGGCGGCAGGTCGAAGACGGCGGAGTTCTCCTCGGGATGGCGGAAGGTGATCTGCGGGTCAATGATGCCCGGAAAGTGCGTGTGGCCGACGAAGAGCAGGCGCGGCGTCAACTCGAAAATCTGCCGGATCTTGTCGGCCATGCCGAAGAGGATGTCGCTCTCGAGGATGTATTCGTTGCGGTCGTCGCGCGGCGAGCCGTGGACGTAGAAGAGGTCGCCCTCGGTGATGCGCGTCGGCAGCAGCTCGAGGAACCGCCAGCGCGCCTTCTTGTGCCCGGTCGAAAGCGCGGCCGGCTTGAGGACGCTGCGCGTGTAATCCACCGCCTCCTCGGCGAGCGGGTTGAACCGGTCCGCGTGGGTCAGCACGGCGTAGTCGTGGTTGCCCGAGAGGCAGAAACGGCACCGCTTCGCGATCAGGTCAATGCACGCTTCCGGGTCCGGGCCGTAGCCGATGACGTCGCCCAGGCAAAGGATTTCCTCGGCGCCCTGCCGCTCGATGTCCGCCAGCACCGCCTGGAGCGCCTCGATATTGCTGTGGACATCGCTGATGATCGCCCGCATCAATCCCTCTCGTCCGGGACATCGCCGAAGTGAATGAACCGCAGCCGGCGCGGCTGGCCGCGACTGCGGCCGGTTCATGCGCCGCGCGAAGGCCCAATTCTATCAGCCCCCGGAACAGCCTGTCAAAGATTGCTTTTGGCCCGCTGGGGATATAGACTGCTGCGCGCCGGCATGTGTGCATCCTAATCGTCATCGTAATCGTAATCTTACTCGTAATCGTAATCGCCGTCTTTTCGTCCGAGCCGCGCGACGGCCGATTACGATTAGGATTACGATTACGAGAGAGAGGACCCGATGCGGATTCTGGGCATTGACCCGGGCACGCGGATCGTCGGCTACGGGCTGGTGGAGCCGCAGGGCTCCCGGATTATCGCGATCGGTTTCGGCGCCATCCGCGCGCCGATGAACGCGCCGTACGCCGACCGGCTGCTGCGTATCCGCGACGAGATCGTCCGCGTGATACGGCAGGAGAAGCCCGACGCGGTCGCGATCGAGGAGGCGTTCTACGGCAAGAGCGCCTCGGCCGCGCTGCGCATGGGCGAAGGCCGGGGCGTGGCGCTCGTCGCCGTCGCGCAGGAGTCGCGCCCGCTTTTCCAGTACACGCCCGCCGAGGTCAAGAAAGCCGTCGTCGGCAACGGCCGCGCGCATAAGTCGCAGGTGCAGCAGATGGTCCGCATGATCCTGGGCCTGCGCGAAGCGCCCGAGCCCGAAGACGCCGCCGACGCGCTGGCGGTGGCGATCTGCCACTGCAACCGGGCGCGGTTTACGGCCGGCGCAATTTCCAAATCCGAATTTCCAATTTCCACAGACGGGTCTGCGAACGCCATAGGTCGTTAATTGGATATTGGAAATTCGAATTTGGAAATTGGCGACTCGCTGCCTTCAACCGCGTCCCGCGCAAAGTTTCAACACCAGCCGCTCGAGAATCCACGTGTCGCGTCCGCCGCCGGTCTTGCAATCCAGGTCCGCCTTGAGCACCAGGTGCAGCATGTCCTTCAGCTCCGCAATGGTCAGGCCCTTTTTCTCGCGGAGCAGTTTGCCGATCAGCCAGGGCGGCGCGCCGGCGCGGCGGGCGATTTCGTCGTCCTTCAGCCCCTGTCGGGCGAGTTGCTTGATGACGACCAACTGCCGGATCTTGCGCCCGATCGGGACCAGGAGCCCTTGCGGACTGTCGCCGTCGCGGAAGAGCCGGTCGAGCGCGCGCAGCGCCTGCGGCGCGTTTCGATCGAGGATCATCTCGGCCAGTTCCCAGGCCAGCCACAGGCGGTCGCCGCCGCACAGGTCCGACACGTCCTTCTCGGTGATCCGCGGCCGCTCCTTGCAGCAGGCGATCAGGTTCTGGATTTGCCCGTCCATCTGGCCGAGGTTCGTCCCGATCCGGTCGGCCAGGAGCGCGGCCGCGTTCGGCTCCATCGGCTTGCCGAGCGCGCGCGCCCGCTGGACGCACCAGCCGGCGAGCGCCTTCTGGGGGACGACCGGGCACTGCACCGTCGTGACCTTGCGGAGCAGGCGCGCTTTGCTCTGCGCGGTCGGCTTCGGCGGTTCCTTCTTCGGTTTCTTCGACGATTTCCGCGCGGGCTTGCGCGGCTCGCCGGCAACGAGCACCAGCGTCGTCCGCGGCGACGGCTGCTCGGCATAGTGCAGCAGCGGCTCCAGCGCCCGGTCGAGGAGCAGCCCGGCGTTCTCGATGAGCACCAGCCGCCGCGGCGCGAAGAGCGACGGCGTGCGGAGGTCGTCGAGCAGCTTGCGCGGATCGCCCTCGGCCGCGTCGAGCTCGGCCGTGTCGCACGGCTCTTTCCCGCGCGCCGCTTTCTCGCGGATCAGCCTCACCGCCTCGGTGCGCAGGAAATCCTCCGGGCCGGCGACGAAATAAACCGGCGCGAGTTCGCCGCTCGCAAGATGTTTCGACAGCTCGTGAAACTCCATGTCGTATTCCGCAAGCCTGCCATAAGTCCGATCCGATGGGCCGGCCCATGATCTGCCGAGCTAGATGGTATCGTGTGCGCCCGCGCCGGGCAAGTTGATCCGCCCGGCGGCCGGCCCAATATAGTTGAATAAATGCACGCGAAGTTGCTAAGATACCAATATGAAATTCGAAGAGGAAAAACCGAAAAACCCGTCTGGCGCCGAGCGGCACGCGCTGCTCCTGGGTCTGGGCCTCGACGGCGACGGCCAGAAGCGCGTGACGGTGGGGAAGAATTTCCTCCTGGCCGGCGGCTCGGCGCCCACCCACGAGCGCATGCAGGAGAAGGCGATCAAGTTCAACGAGGAACTCGACCGGCGCCGCAAGCGCCTCGAGGACATTGAGCCGGCCGAGTTCCACGACATCGCGGATCGCATCCGGATGCATGACGAGTCCTGATTGGGAAATTGGGAGATTGGGAAATTGGGCTTCGGGAAAAGCGCCAGTCCTGATCACCCCATTTTCCAATCGCCGAATCTCCAGCCTGACCTCTGCGCCGTCTTCGTGACGGTCGGCAAGCGCGACGAGGCCGAGAAAATCGGTTCGGCGCTCGTCGAGGAAAAGCTCGCCGCCTGCTGCAACCTCGTCGGACCGATCCGCTCCATCTATCGCTGGAAGGGCGAAATCTGCCGCGACGAGGAGACGCTCCTGATCCTCAAGACGCGGCGCGACGGGTTCGAGAAACTCCGCGCGCGGGTCGTCCAACTGCACAGTTACACCGTCCCGGAGATCGTCGCCCTCCCGATCGTCGCGGGGCATGCGCCGTACCTCGACTGGGTCCGCGACGAGACGCTCGGATGAGCGGCATCGAGCGCATGACGCCCGAAGAGATCGAGCGCACGATCGGGATCACGACCACGGTCCCGGTGGAGGCGATCTTCGCCGCCGGGCTGCGGCCGCTCGATCTCAACAACGTGTTCATCACCTCCGGCATCGCGCCGCAACTCGTCGAGGAGGCCGAGCGGAGCGGCTTCCCGCGTAATTCCTGCTCGTGGAACAAGGGCCTCTTCTCCACCGCGCGCCGGCTGGGGCTGAAGCGGATCGCCGCGGTCGTCCAGGGCGACTGCGCGAACACGCACGCGCTCGTCGAGATGCTGCGCGCGGACTCGGTGGAGATCGTCCCGTTCGCGTTCCCGTATTCGCCGGCGGATTCGGCGCTGCTGGAACTGGCGCTCGACCGCTTCGCCGCGGCGCTGGGCGCCACGCGGCAGGAGGCGGAGGACTGGAAAGCGCCGCTCGACCGCGCGCGCTCGCTGGCCCATCGGATGGACGAATTGAACTGGCGCGAGAACCGCGCCACCGGGGCGGAGCAGCACCTGTGGACGATCTCGTGCAGCGATTTCTTCGGCGACCCGGAGCGCTACGCCGCGCGCGCGTCGGAGCGGATCGCGGAGTGCGCGGCGCGGCCTCCGGACGAGCGCTCCATTCGCCTCGGACTGCTGGGCGTCCCGCCGATCTGCGATGGATTTTTCGAGCTGCTCGAATCGCACGGCGCGCGCGTGGTCTTCAACGAAATCCCGCGCCAGTTCGCCATGCCGCAGCCGACGCGCTCGCTCGTCGAGCAGTACTCGCGCTACACCTATCCGTACGACATCTTCCACCGCCTGGCCGACATCCGCGAACAGCTCGCGCTCCGGCGCGTGCGGGGCCTGATTCATTACGTGCAGAGCTTTTGTTTCCGGCAGGTCCAGGACGCGATCGTGCGCCGCGAGCTGCGGCTGCCGATCCTCACGCTCGAGTGCGACCGCCCCGGCCCGCCCGACATGCGCACGCAGACGCGGATCGAGGCGTTCCTGGAGATGCTGACGGCCTGAGAAGAAACTACTGTGGAGGTCGCGCTGGATTTGCGGTGAGAGACCGTATAGACTGCTGACGGTTTTCGAGCTTTTGGATTGGTCTTGCCGCAGAAGGGGCTTGAAAGAGGAAAGGTCAAAATGCGGGAACCGCCGATCGAGGAGATCGTGGGCAAGATCGTCACGGCATTTCATCCCCGCCGCGTGATGCTTTTCGGCAGCCTCGCGCGAGGAGATGGGAACGCTGAGAGTGACGCCGATATTCTTGTCGAGATGGAGACCGATTTGAAGCCGTTCGACCGGCGGCTGGCCGTGGACCGCATTTTCGGCCTCAGAGACTGGGCCATGGACGTGCTGGTATACACGCCGGAGGAAGTCGAGCGTTTCAAGGGCGTTGTCGGCACGATGTTGCACACGATCCTGACGGAGGGCCGGGTCCTTTATGAAAGGCCCTGAATCCAATTGGCGATCCTGGGTCGGCAAAGCGAGGAACGACCTGCTCGCCATCCGCAACAACGTGAGCGCCGCCGAAACGCCCTGGGACGTGGTCTGTTACCACGCACAGCAGGCCGCCGAGAAGATGCTGAAGGCGTTTCTGGTCTTTCACGGAGAGACGCCGAGAAGGACTCACGACCTCCTGGCGCTGCTGCATGACTGCACGGCATACGACAAAGCCATCAGCGTCCTCGAAGACGACTGCCGCGTGCTGAATCTCTATTCTGCGGTCGTGCGCTATCCCGAAGAGTTGGCCGAGCCGGGTGAACCGGAAGGGCGCGCCGCAATGGACGCGGCGGGACGGATCTTCGAGGCGGTCCGTCGGCGGATGGAAACGGGCTGAAGCGCCTTCGAAGGGGCTTCAAGAGTTCTTCACGCGGCCGGACTCAGGCTCGGAGACGATTGAATAAGAATTCTGCCGCGTCATTGCCCACCGCCCGGTCTCACGTATCCGCTTTCGGCTTCACGGAATAGGACTTCTGCGTGTTCGGATTTCTTAAGAACCGCCGGCGGAAAGCGCTGAAGGCCGCCCCGTTTCCGGCCGAGTGGCGGGAGATCATCGAGAGGAACGTGGCGCTCTATCGGCGCCTGGCCGAGGCGGACCGGCGCGAGTTGCTCGGCCACGTCCAGGTGTTCCTCGCGGAGAAACCGTTCGAGGGATGCGGCGGGCTCACGATCACCGATGAGATCCGCGTGACCGTCGCCGCGCAGGCCTGCCTGCTGCTGTTGCACCGCCGGACCGATTACTTCCCGCGGCTGCGCTCGATCCTCGTCTATCCGACCAGCTTCGTCGCCAAGACGGTCAAGCAGGAAGGGCCCGGCATGATCGCCGAAGGCCCGGAAGCGAGGCTCGGCGAGACCTGGCTCCGAGGGCCGCTGGTGCTCTCGTGGGACGACGTGCTCGCCGACGCGGCGGGGTCGCGGACCGGGTCGAACGTCGTCCTCCACGAGTTCGCGCACGAGCTGGACGACGAGGACGGCGAGGCAAACGGCGCGCCGGCGCTCGAACGCGGGCAGAGTTACGCGGACTGGGCGCGCGTGCTCGGCGCAGCCTACGAGCGGCTCCGCCGAGACGCCGAGCGCGGCCACGAGTCGGTCCTCGACGATTACGGCGCTCAAAATCCCGCCGAGTTTTTCGCCGTGGCGACGGAGGCCTTCTTCGAAATGCCCGTGGACCTGCAAATCCAGCAGCCGGAGCTCTACGAGAAACTGGAAGAGTTCTATCGGCAGGATCCGGCGGGGTGGAAAGAGACGAGGGACGATAGACGGTAGACGATGGAGGATGTCACCCGGCCCAGAGCCGAGCAGGTCGCGCGGTTGGCGGTCCTCGATGGTCTATCGTCCGTCGTCCATCGTCACCTCGCGCCTTTTCCTTTCGGCGGCGTGGCGCGCGCGTTGAGGACGTCGGATTTCTCGAGCCACCCTCGCTGCGCGGTAGCGACGCCGTAACGCATCAGTTGCAGGTCCTCGGCGCTGTGCGCGTCGGTGTTGATGACGACCTGGACGCCCAGTTCCCTGGCGCGGCGGCACGCCTGGTCGGTCAGGTCGAGCCGCAGCGGGTTCGCGTTGAGCTCGATGGCCGTCCCGTTCCGCGCGGCGGCCTTGAGCACCGCCTCCACGTCCACCGCGTACCCCTCGCGCCGGCCGAGCAGGCGGCCGGTCAGGTGGCCGATGCAGTCCACGTTCGGGTTCTCCACGGCCTTGATGATGCGCTTCGTCATCTTCTCCTTGTCCTGCCGGAAGGCGCTGTGGACGGAGGCGATGACGAAATCGAGCTTCGCCAGCGCCGCGTCGGGCAGATCGAGCGTTCCGTCGGCGCGGATGTCCATCTCGGTGCCGGTCAGCAGCGCGATGCCGCGGAGTTTTTTCGCCGCGGCGCGCACCTCGGCGACCTCTTTCGTGAGGCCGTCCACGTCGAGCCCGCCGAATATCTTGAGCGCGCGCGTGTGGTCGGAGATGACGATGTACTTGCGCCCGAGCGCGCGGGCGGCGCGCGCCATTTCCTCGATGGTGTTGCGCCCGTCGCTCCATTTCGTGTGGACGTGCAGGTCGCCGCGGATGTCGTCCAGAGTGACCAGCTTCGGCAGCGCGCCTTTTTGCGCGGCCTCGATTTCGCCGCGGTCCTCGCGCAGTTCGGGCGGAATCAGCGGCAGCTTCAGCGCACGGTAGACTTCCTCTTCCGTCCGCCCGGCGATGCGCCGGTCGCCCTTGAAGACGCCGTATTCGCTCAGCTTGAGCCCGCGCTCGCGCGCCATCGCGCGCAGGCGGATGTTGTGCGCCTTCGAACCGGTGAAGTACTGGAGCGCGGCACCGAACGATTCCGGCCGCACCACGCGCAGGTCCACCTGCACGCCGGACTCCATCACGATGCTCGCCTTCGTGCCGCCCGCGCCGAGGACGCGCCGGACCTCGGGCAGCTTGGTGAACGCGCCGATGATCTTGCCGGAGGCGGCGCCCGCGCCGGCGGCGAGGATGTCAATGTCGCCGATCGTCTCGCACATGCGCCGGAGACTCCCGGCGGCGAGCGCGCCCCGGACGCCGCGCTCTTCGAGCTGCGCGATGATCTTCTCGGCGAGCGGCAGCGCCTCGCCGAGCAGCATCCGCCGCGAGCTGGCCTTGGCGAACTTGATCGCGCCCAGAAATGCCGCCGCCTTCTTCGCGCCGATGCCCGGCACCCCGGCGAGCTTTCCGGATCGCGCGGCCGCGGTGAACTCCTCGAGCGTCTTGATCCCGAGCTTCTCGTGGACCTGCGCCGCCGTCCGCGGCCCGACGCCGGGAATCTCCATCATCCGGAGAACGCCGGGCGGGACGGTTTTCAGGGCCTCGGTGAGTTTCTCGATCTTGCCGGTGGTCAGCGCCTGGACGATTTTCTTCTCGATGCTCTCGCCGATGCCGGGAAGTTCCTTCAGCCGGTTTTCGCGGACGAGCGTTGCCACGTCCTCCGTCTGGTCGCGCAAGACGCGCGCGGCCCTGCGGTAGGCGCTCAGCTTGAACGGGTTCTCGCCCTTGAACTCGAGGAGATTGGCCAGCGTCTCGAGCATCCCTGCGATCTCATCGTTCCGCATTGTGTGCCCCTGTCGTTTTTGATGCCTGCGTATCTTGCCCGCTGATGCCCGCCCGCCCCGATTCCATCGTACACCGGCCGATCAAACGAAGCAAGGAAAGCAAATGCATTGCTGCGGGCGGGAATTTTGTTATTGACGAACGCGGCGTATGTCGGTATAATGCAAGAGCTTTTGCGGATTCTCAGTTCATAGCGCGGTCGGAGTGCGTGGCTGCGTGCGGGCTGGTCCGCGCAGGCGGGAGGAAGAGAGTCTGAGAGGGTGTTCTCCCGTGGGCGAGTTTGAGCGTTTTTGGAATCGGCAAAATGAGCCTTCTGTCTGAACAGGTCGGCAGGCGGGCGTCGCCGGGGGTCGGCAAGGTCTCTGCGATCTTCCTCCTGATGGCGCTGGTCGGCCGGCTGATCGGACATGTCGTGGCTCGGTTCGCTTTGAGCATTTGCTGCCTGATGCGCGCGTTCTGGACGGGGATTGTCGGACCCAGACTGTTCGGCGTGCGGCGTTTCGAGTTGTCTGCGCCGCGGACCGCCGGGCCGGCTTCACAGCCACAGGGCGAAATCCTGGTTTACTTGCCGAACGCGTAAGCTCGGGGAATTCCGCGCTCGCCTCGCACACCTCACACCTCTTCTCTCAGCTTATCCCGTCTCCGCGCAGCCCCTGCGCCTCCGCCCTGAACAGCACCCTTGAGAAAGGCGGGATGATCCGATGCTGAATCTGGCACAAGTGGCGCAGGCGACGGGCTTCTGGACGAGCGACAAGGTCCTGCTGCTGACGGGGCTGGCCGGCCTCCTCGCGGGCGGCATGGGCGTTTACGCCATCAGTTGGCTCCGGGCCAGCGGCGCGGTCGTCCGCGCCCGCAAGGTCATTGCCGACGCCCTGGAGCAGGCCGAGCGCGTGAAGAAGGACGCCGAGGTCGCCGCGAAGGAGGAATACATCAAGCGCCACGAGGCGCTCGAGTCGGAGGGAAACACGCAGCGCGCGGAACTGCGCGAGACGGAAAAGCGCCTGACCAAACGCGAGGACGGCCTCGAGCACAAGCTGGACCTGCTGAACAAGAAGGAAAGCTACGTCGAGACCCTCGAGCGCAGCGTGGCGGCCAAGCGCAAGGAGCTCAACGCCGAACAGGCCGAGCTCGAGCACTTGATGGAGCAGGAGAAGATCACGCTGCACAAGCTCTCCGAGCTCACGCGCGAGGAGGCGCAGCAGCTCCTGATGCGCCGGCTCGAGGACGAGCTGCAGAAGGAATGCGCGGAGCTGGTGGCGCGCCGCATGGCCGAGGCGAAGGAGAACGTCGAGCGCGAGGCCCGCAAGATCCTGGGCATCGCCATCCAGCGCTACGCCGCCGACCACTGCGTCGAGAGCGTCGTGGCCGCCGTCGAACTCCCCAGCGACGACATGAAGGGCCGCATTATCGGCCGCGAGGGCCGCAACATCCGCGCCTTCGAGAAAGCCACCGGCATGGACGTGGTCGTGGACGACACGCCCGGCGTGGTCGTCATCAGCGGCTTCGACGGCGTCCGCCGCGAGATGGCCCGCCGCTCGATGGAAAAGCTCGTCCGCGACGGCCGCATCCATCCCGCCCGCATCGAGGAGGTCGTCGAGCAGTCCAAGAAGGAGATGGAGCAGGTCATCATGGACACCGGCAAGGAAGCCGCGTTCGACGTGGGCCTGCACAACCTGCACCCGCTCGAACTCGAATGCCTCGGCCGCCTGAAATTCCGCACCAGCTACGGGCAGAACCAGCTCCAGCATTCGATGGAGGTCGCGCACCTGGCCGGCACGATGGCCGCCGAACTCGGCCTCGACATACAGCTCGCGAAGCGCTGCGGCCTGCTCCATGACATCGGCAAATCCGTGGACCAGGAAGTCGAAGGCTCGCACCCGCAGCTTGGCGCCGACATCGCCCGGAAATGCGGCGAGCCGACCGAGGTCGTCGAGTCCATCGCCGCGCATCACGACGACATCACCGCCGCGAACATCTACGTCGTGCTGGTGAGCGCGGCGGACGCCATCTCCGCGGCGCGTCCCGGCGCGCGGCGCGAGACGCTGGAGAAGTACGTCAAGCGCCTGCAGCGGCTCGAGGAGATCGCCGGCGCCTTCCCCGGAGTCGAGGTCGCCTACGCCATCCGCGCCGGCCGCGAGGTGCGCGTGATCGTCACCGCCGACCGCGTGGACGAGAAGATGTCCGCCAAGATGTGCCGCGACATCGCCAAGGAGATCGAGGCGGAAATGACGTATCCGGGCGAGGTCAAAGTGACATTGATCCGAGAGAGCCGGTTCGTCGAAGTGGCGCACTGAGCGGGCAACGAAGAAGTATAAGTGATGAATGATGAGTGGATACTTCACCGCTCATCATTCGCACTTCTGACTTCCAGCTAGTCCGCCGGAATTCCCGCCGACCGGGCGAACTCGCGCAGGAGTTTTTTCTGCTCTTCCGTGAGGTTCGTCGGCGTCGTGACGTGGATGGTGACGTAATGGTCGCCGGCGCGCCCGTCGGCGGCGGTTACACCGCGGCCGCGGAGGCGGAGGGTCGTTTCCGGCTGCGTGCCGGCGGGAATGCGCAGCGCCACGTCGCCGTGAATCGTCGGCACGTGCACCCGCGCGCCGAGCGCCGCCTGGACGGCGTTGATGGTCGCCCCGCCGTAGATGTCGTCTCCCTTCCGCTTGAAGTGCGGATGCTCCTCGACGCGCACCTCCACCAGCAGGTCGCCGCTCGGCCCGCCGTCGCGCCCGGGCTGGCCTTGCCGCGCGAGGCGGATTTTCTGTCCGTCGCGCACGCCGCGCGGGATCTTCAGGCGGAACCGGCGCGTGGCCTGGATTTCGCCGGTGCCGTTGCACTTCGAGCACGGCTTGGCGATCACCTCGCCGCGGCCGTAGCAGCGCGGGCAAGGACGGCTGAACGCGAACGCGCCCTGGACGGCCTGCACGTTCCCGGCGCCGTGGCACACCGGGCAGACCTGCGAGCGCGTGCCCGGCTCGCTGCCGCTGCCGCCGCAGCGGTCGCAGGAGAACACGCTCGGGATCGCGATCTCCGTCTCGCCGCCGTGCGCGGCCATTTCGAACGGCACCTGCAGCGCCACCTCGATGTCCTCGCCTTGCTGCGCGCCCCGGCGCCGGCTGCGGCCGCCGAACGGCGCCTCGCGCCGGAAAAACTGGCTGAAGATATCGCCCAGGTCGCCCGACTCGGCGCCGGAGAAGTATTCCTCGGCCTGCGGCGCGCCGCGCGGGCGGCCGCCCTGGCGGCTTCGGAACGAATCCCAGAACTCGCTCCCGGCGAACCCCTTCGCGCGCGCCTCGCCGAACTGGTCGTACTGCGCGCGCTTGTCCTTGTCGATCAGGACGTTGTGCGCCTCGTTGATCTCCTTGAACCGCTGCTCGGCGGCCTTTTGGCCCTTGTTCCGGTCGGGGTGATATTGTTTCGCCAGGCGGCGGAAGGCCTTCTTGATCTCCTCCTCGCTCGCCGTGCGCGGGACGCCGAGAATCTCGTAGTAATCTTTCGCCATATCGCCGCATTGTAAGCCATGCGCGCGGCCTCTTCAACCCACGCGCGGCGGCGGCAGATGAAAAGCCAAGGCGAATGGCCGCAGAAATCCATCTGGCCTGCGTAGGAAAGTTCCACACGGGCGGAGGTTCCGCGGTTCCGGCTATGTACTTAACTACTATCAGCCCAGCAGGATAAGTTAATCAAGTGAGATGGCATATCGTTTGCGGTTCTCGATACATGCGCGCGTTCTGTCCCGGCGCATAATCGTTATTGCGTTCATGCCGCCCTGGTGATACGATGGAACTCGCGAGTAGGCATTTTTCATCGGGCCGCGCTCTCCGAATTCCGGAAGAGCGCAGGAGGGAATCGCCATGCTCCGTAAAATGACCGCGTTGGGGTTAGCGGTTTGCCTGTTCTATGGCGCAGTCGCCGCGGCGCAGGAGGACATCCCGCGAGGGCCGTGCGGCTCGAAGCCCGTCGCGCCGCCACAGTTCCGCAAGGGCGGCGAAGGCGTTCCGCCGCTGCCGCTGCCGGCCACGCCGCTGCGCCGCACCGAGCGCAAGCGCCCGCCCGCTCCGCCGGTCCTCATCGCCAAGATCCAGTTCGGCTCGCTGAAAGAGTTGAAAGTTTCCGACGGCATCCTGCATTATTTCGACTGGAACAAGGATCCGGCCGACATCCCGAACCTGCTCAACGACGCCGTCGAGCGCGCGCTGAACGTCCATTACACATGGAAGTGCGGCCCGCTCAGCGCCTTCGCCACCGATCCCTCGCAGTACCCGATCTACTATTACACCGGCAGCGACGACTTCACGCTCAGCGACGCCGACGTGGCGCGGCTGCGCGACTACGTCCGCGCCGGCGGCGTGATCTGGGGCGATACCGCGCTCGGCGACCCGGACTTCTTCAAGGCGTTCGTCCGCGAAATGAGCAAGGTCCTGCCCGACCGCAGCTTCCATCGCCTCGGCGCCGACCACCCGCTCTTCAACTGCTATTACCCGATGAAGCAGGTGGTCTACACGCGGCCGGTGCCCGACGCGCCCAACGGCGAGCCGGTGTTCTACGGCGTGGACCTCGGCGCGCGCACCGCCATCATGATCTCGCGCTACGGCCTGAGCTGCGGCTGGGACGGCCACAAGCGCGCCGGCGCGTACAACGTGGACCCGAACGACGCGCGCAAGCTCGGCGTCAACATGATCTCCTACGCGCTGGCGATGTACCCCATCTCCATCTACCAGGGCACCGCCAAGATTTATTACCAGGAGGACGAACGCCCGCGCGGCGAGTTCGTCCTGGCGCAGGCGCGGATCGGCGAGAACTGGGATTCGCAGTTCAACGAGATCGCCAACCTGCTCAAGGCCACCGCGATGAAGACCAGCGCCGAGATCAAGTTCGAGCGCAAAGTCGTGGACCTCGGCAAGAGCGACCTGCAGGGCTACCCGTTCCTCTACATCACCGGCGAGTACGATTTCACGTTCAACGCCGTCGAGAAGCGGGCGCTGAAGACGTACCTGGCCGCGGGCGGTTTCATCCTGGCGAGCCCTTCGTGCGGGTCGAGGGAATTCGACCGCGCGTTCCGCCGCGAGATCGCCGGCCTGCTGCCGGGCCATCCGCTCGAGCCGCTGCCGCCGGAGCATCCCGTGTACGCCATCCTGAACAAAATCAAGGGCGTCGGCTACTCCGACTACGTCGAGAAGACCGGCGAGACTCCGCCGGCGCTGCCGCTGGAAGGCGTCTCGGTCGGCGCGGCGACGCCGATCATCTACAGCCCGTACGGCATCGGCGGCGGCTGGCGCGGGTTCGACAACCCGTTCGGCCGCGACATCGCCTCCGACGACGCCACCCGGCTCGGCGTCAACATCATCCTGTACGCGATGACGCATTAGTGAGCTTTCACTGAATAATGGTCGCGACGCCGGACATTGGATGTCATTCCCGCGCCTCCTGCGGACAAGCCGCGAAAGCCGGAATCCAGAAAACACTGGATTCCGGGTCAAGCCCGGAATGACGTGATCACGCGCACTTAGGTCGTCATGGATAGGCTGTTTCCTCAAGCCATATTAGTAATCAAGTCCCCTGTTCAGCGAGGAACCCCTTCGTGGAAAATGAAGAAGTAGTCGAGCCTCATCTGCGCTCGGACGCGCCCGCGCGCGCGGAGCCGTTGGTGGAGGACGAGGAGAAGCTTATCGCGCGGCTGGGCGAGGTGCGCGGGAAACTGCTCCGGGAGGTCCGCCGCGTCATCGTCGGGCAGGACGAGGTGCTCGAGCAACTCCTCATCGCCATGTTCTGCCGCGCGCACACGCTCGTCGTCGGCGTGCCGGGGCTGGCGAAAACGCTGATCGTGCGCACGCTCGCGCGGACGATGAACCTGGACTTCAAGCGCATCCAGTTCACGCCCGACCTGATGCCCAGCGACATCACCGGGACGGAGATTCTCCAGATTGACCCGGAGACGCAGCAGCGCGATTTCAAGTTCATCCCGGGCCCGGTCTTCACGAACATCCTGCTCGCCGACGAGATCAACCGCACGCCGCCGAAGACGCAGGCCGCGCTGCTCGAGTGCATGCAGGAGTACCGCGTCACCTCCGCGCGGCGCACCTACTCGATCAAGCCGCCGTTCTTCGTGCTCGCGACGCAGAACCCGATCGAGCAGGAAGGGACGTACCCGCTGCCCGAGGCGCAGCTCGACCGGTTCATGATGAACATCATCATCCAGTACCCGTCGCGCGAGGAGGAGATCGAGATCATGCGGCGGACGACGACGGAGGAGACGGCGGAGGCTCGGCTGGTGATGGACGCGGCGGAGATCCTGGCGGTCCAGCAGATCGTCCGGCGCGTGCCGGTGAGCGACCACGTGCTGGAGTACGTGGCCGACCTCGCGCGCGGGTCGCGGCCGAACTCGGACAATACGTTCCAGTTCATCCGCGACTGGGTCGAGTGGGGCGCCGGTCCGCGGGCGGCGCAGTACCTGGTGCTCGGCGCCAAGGCGCGCGCGGTGATCGCCGGGCGGTTCAACGTCTCCTGCGCCGATGTGAAAGCGGTAGCCCTGCCCGTGCTGCGGCACCGCATCATCACCAACTTCAACGCCGACAGCCAGGGCGTGAGCGTGGACGACGTGGTCGCCAAGCTCCTCCAGAGCGTCCCGGAGCCGTCGGAGGCGTCGTACGCCAAGAGAAGCGCCCTCAGGCCGGAGAAGGGACGATAGACGATGGACCATGGACGATAGACGATAGAGGCGGACGCTAGCGTGCATCGTCCATCGTCTATCGTCCATCGTCCCCTTTCGGAACCCTATGCCCAAAGCCTTTCATAGCACCTATTACGATCCCGCCCGGCTGGCCAAGCTCGGGAATCTGCAACTGCTGGCGCGGACGGTGGTCGAGGGGTACATCAGCGGGCTGCACCGCAGCCCGTTCAAGGGGTTCAGCGCCGAGTTCGCCTCGTACCGCGAATACCTGCCCGGCGACGACCTGAAGCACTTCGACTGGAAAGTCTTCGCGCGCTCGGACCGGAAGTACGTGCGGGAGTACGAGGAAGAGACGAACATGACCTGCACGGTGGTCCTCGACGCGAGCGGGTCCATGTCGTATCACTCGGACGGGATCAGCAAGCTGGCGTATGGCTGCTACCTGGCCGCGACGCTGACGCACCTGATGGTGCAGCAGCGCGACCAGGTGGGGCTGCTGATCTTCGACCAGGCGGTGCGCGAGCGCATTCCGCCGCGCAGCAGCCCGGCGCACATGAAATACATCCTCGACCGCCTCGAGAACGTCAAGCCGAAGGGCCGCACCGGCCTGGCGCAGTGCCTGCACCCGGTGGTCGAGAGCCTCAAGCGGCGCGGGCTGGTGGTGATCATCAGCGACCTGATGGACGAGCCGGACGCGGTGATGAACCTGTTCCAGCACTTCCGCCACGAGCGCCACGAGATCATCGTCTTCCACGTGCTCGACAACGCGGAGATCGAGTTCCCGTTCCAGGGGCTGATCGAGTTCCACGACCTGGAGACGCGCGAGAAGATGCAGCTCCGCGCCGAGGTGGTCCGCGACGCCTATCGCCAGAAGTTCAACGAGTTCGTGGAGCGCTATCGCCGCGAATGCACGAAGGCGAAGATTGACTACCAGCTCGTGAACACGCAGACGCCGTTCGAGCTGATGCTCGCCGCGTATCTGCGGAAACGCGAGAGGTGAACGGCGATTTCTGAATTCTGATTAGAGCCTATTTCATAACCGATGCAGGGTGCTTAGCGACATCCGTGTTCGTAATCGTAATCCTAATCGTAATCGTAATCGCCGTTTGCTGTTACGGCCAAACGAAGGCCGATTAGGAGTAAGATTACGATTCACTACTGTCCGGTTAAATCTCTAGGAATGACAACTGTTTTGTAACGTTGATCTCCGGATTTGAGATCGGGCCTTGTGAAAAGAGCTGTAAAACCGGGTCTTTTTGGAAAATCGTCA
>JBKQWE010000120.1:0-3032 GCA_052139675.1 Candidatus Brocadiia bacterium | reverse complement strand
CGGCCTGGGGCTGATCGTTGCCGGCTGCGCGACGCGGGCGGAAAATATTTCGGCCGCCTATGTGTCGCCAATCCAGTACCAGAGCTTCACATGTGCGCAGCTTCAAGAGGAAGCGGCCCGCGTGTCCGCGCGCGCCGCAGTCGCCAGCGGCGCTCAGGACCAAAAAGCAAACAACGACGCGGTAGCGACCGGAGTCGGCGTGATCCTGTTTTGGCCGGCGCTGTTCTTTATCAAAGGCGATGCCGCCAGCGCGCAAGAGATCGCGCAACTCAAGGGTGACATGGACGCGATCGAACAGGCCAATATCCAGAAGAATTGCGGGCTGCTGCGAATTCCGACGCAATCCGGCCGGGGATTCCGATTTGATGTCGGCCGCCGTTCCGATTTGATTCCGGCCACCATTCCGATTTGAAGCCGGCCACCTGGGCCGGTCACGGCCTCAGCGTTTGCTCCCCGCGGTTCAGCAACTGCGGCACTCCTGCTTCGTCGATGATCGACGAGGAGATTGGGATGCCGGCGAAGCGGGAACTGAGCATGCGACAATTGCGACATCGATTGCGACTTCACCACGATGGCGTGAGCGCCCGCGAGATCGGGCGGCGTCTGGGCGTGGCGCGCTCGACGATCCAGGACAATCTGAAACGGGCGGCGGCGGCCGGGTTGAAATGGCCGCTGGGCGACGACGTCACCGAGGAGGCTCTGGAACTCCAACTCTTTGGGCGCGCCGGGATTGCGACCGGCCAGCGGCGGCGGGTCGAGCCGGACTGGGCGGCTTTGGCGCGCGAGCTGAAGCGACCCGGCGTGACGATGATGATCCTCTGGGAGGAATACCGAGAGGTCCAGCCCGAGGGCTATGGCTATAGCCGGTTCTGCGACCTGCTACGCGGGTTCGAAAGACGGCTGACACCGGTGATGCGCCAGCACCATGTCGCCGGAGAAAAGGCGTTCGTCGACTATTCTGGCAAGCGGATCGGGATCGGCGATCCTTTGAGCGGCGAAATCCGTGAGGCGGAAATCTTCGTGGCCGTGCTCGGCGCCTCGAACCTCACCTATGCCGAGGCGACCTGGACGCAACAGCTGCCGGATTGGATCGGCGCCCATGTGCGCATGTTCCGCTTTTTCGGCGGCGCGCCGAAGCTGCTGGTTCCCGACAACCTGAAGAGCGGCGTCACCAAGGCCTCGTTCTACGACCCTGAGATCAACCGCACCTATGGCGCGATGGCCTCGTATTACTCCGTCGGAATCCTCCCGGCGCGGCCGAGGCGGCCGAGGGACAAGGCGAAAGTCGAGGCCGGAGTCAGATTCGCGCAGACCTACATTCTCGGGCGATTGCGCCGGCTGACCTTCTTCTCGCTCGCCGAATGCAACGAAGCCATCGCGCTCGTCATGCAACGGATGAACGAGCGCCCGATGCGCAACTTCGGATTAAGTCGGCGCGAGCTGTTCGAGAAGGTCGAGCGCGACGCCCTCAACGCCTTGCCCGCCGACGATTGGGAGTTCGCGGAATGGCGGCGCGCGCGCGTCAATCTCGATTATCACATCGAGGTCCATGACTTCCTCTATTCGGTCCCGCACGCGCTCATCCGCGCCGAGGTCGATGTGCGGGTCACCGCGCGCACGGTCGAGATCTTCCATCGCGGCCAGCGCGTCGGCGTCCATCAGCGCCGTTACATGGGCCGCAAGCACGGCACGGACCCCGACCACATGCCCAGCTCCCACCGGCGCTACGCCGAGTGGACGCCGGATCGGTTCCGCCGTTGGGCCGGCAAGATCGGGCCGAACACCGAAGGGCTGATCAGCGCCGTGCTCGCCAGCCGGCCGCACCCCGAACAGGGGTTCCGCACTTGCCTGGGCATTCTGCGTTCTTATCGCGGCGTCGACCTGGCCCGCCTCGAAGCGGTGTCGGCGCGCGCCGTCGAACTCGGCGTCCTCAATTGCAAAGGCGTCGCCTCCCTTCTCGCCCGCAAGCACGACGATGCTGCGGCCAAGGACAGCCGTCCCGCGACGCTCTTCGACCACGCCAATCTGCGCGGTCCCGGCTACTACCACTGAGAGGAAATCCGCATGCTCGTTCATCCCACGCTCGACCAACTGAATGCCCTCGGTCTTTACGGCTTGGCCAAAGGATTCAAGGAACTCGAACACAAACCCGAAGCGCGCAGTCTGGATCACGCCGAATGGCTCGGCCTGCTGCTCGAATACGAGCTGACGCTGCGCCGGCAGAAGCAGTTCGAAACGCGCGCCAGGGTCGCCCGGCTGCGCCATCCCGCCAGTGTCGAGGACGTCGACTATCAGGTCCCTCGCGGGCTCGACCGCGCGCTCTTCCTCAAGCTCGCCGCCTGCGACTGGGTCGCCGAGCGCCGCAATCTGCTGGTGACCGGGGCGAGCGGCCTGGGCAAAAGCTGGCTCGCCTGCGCGCTCGGCCACAAGGCGTGCCGAGAAAACCTGTCCGTTCTCTACACCCGCATTCCCAGGCTCTTTGCCGATCTCGCCATCGCGCACGGCGATGCGCGCTACGCAAGGCTCCTGCGCTCGCTGGCGCGCGTCAAACTCCTCATCCTGGACGATTGGGGACCGGAAGCGCTCACGCCCAACCAGGCGCGCGATCTCCTCGAAATCGTCGAGGATCGCTACGACAAGGGCTCGCTCATCATCACCAGTCAGGTTCCCGTGGACCGCTGGCACGATCTGATTGGGGTCCCCACGCTCGCCGACGCGATCTTGGACCGCGTCATCCACAACGCCTATCGCATCGACCTGGCCGGCGAGAGCCTGCGCAAGCGACGTGCGTCGCCGTGAAATCGGCGCGCGCGCGAAGGCCGGCTCGCCGAACCCTCGGCGCGACAAGGCGGTGGACAACGACGGGCTACGCTACGGCGCAATGGAAAGCGCGCTCCGCCCGCCGTTGTCCACCGCCACCCGATCCGGCCCTCACGAACCGAACCTTCTTCTCATTTTGCGGAGGCCCAAATCCATGCCCGCTTGACCAATCCGTCCGGCCGAAACATCATCTCCTCGATCCGCGGAAGCAA
>JBKQWE010000119.1:0-33276 GCA_052139675.1 Candidatus Brocadiia bacterium | reverse complement strand
CGAAGCCCAAGACCTGAGCGAGGGGGGCGCGGGCCGGGCTGCACTATTGTCGTGGCCTGATGTCACAAATCCCGATCAACATTGCAGACTTGGTCGGCGGCACGCCGTTGGTGGGCATTCCGCGCATGCTGGAGGGCACGCCGGCGGCGGACAGCGGGGTGGAGCTGTTCGCGAAGCTGGAGGCGTACAACCCGGGCGGGAGCGTCAAGGACCGCATCGGCGTGGCGATGATCGAGGCGGCGGAGTCGGAAGGCAGGATCGAGCCGGGCCGCACGACGGTCGTGGAGGCGACGAGCGGCAACACGGGCATCGCGCTGGCGTTCGTGGCGGCGGCCCGCGGCTACGCGCTGACGCTGACCATGCCCGAGACGATGAGCATCGAGCGCCGCAAGCTGCTCAAGGTGCTCGGCGCGCAACTGGTCTTGACCGAGGGCCCGAAGGGGATGCCCGGCGCGATCGCGAAAGCGGAGGAGATCGCCGCCTCCGACACGGCGCGCTACTTCCTGCCGCAGCAGTTCAAGAACCCGGCGAACCCGGCGATCCACGAGGCGACCACCGGCCCGGAAATCTGGGACGATACGAACGGCGCAGTGGACGTCCTGGTCTCCGGCGTCGGCACCGGCGGCACGATCACCGGCATCTCGCGGTTCATCAAGAAGACGAAGGGAAGGAAAATCATCTCCGTGGCGGTCGAGCCGGCCAAGAGCCCGGTGATCTCGCAGAAGCTCGCCGGCCAGCCGAACAAGCCGGCCCCGCATAAGATCCAGGGCATCGGCGCCGGCTTCGTGCCGGACGTGCTGGACCTGAAGCTGGTGGACCGCGTGGAGCAGGTCAGCGACGAAGAGGCCATCGAGTTCGGGCGCCGGCTGGCGCGAGAGGAGGGCATCCTGTCCGGCATTTCGTCGGGCGGGGCGATGGCCGTCGCCGCGCGCCTGGCCCGCGACCCGGAGTTCACCGGCAAGACCATCGTGGTTATCCTGCCCGACTCGGGCGAGCGGTACTTGTCCACGGCGCTGTATGAGGGATTGTTCTAATCCGGGGGCATGGACGTGGCGCCGCAATTCTCTGATAATGCGGAGGTGGAGCATTTTCTGCAGCTCCTCAGCCAGGTTGGCCTGGTCAAAATCATCGAAAGAAAAGGAAATGGAGAGACTGCTATGAGCGATTCGCAACGACGTTTCGGCACATTGGCGCTGCATGCCGGCCAGGAGCCGGACCCGGCGACAACCGCGCGAGCGGTGCCGATTTACGCGACGACCAGTTACGTCTTCAAGAGCACCGACCACGCCGCTAACCTCTTTGCCCTGAAAGAGTTCGGGAACATCTACTCGCGCCTGATGAACCCCACCAATGACGTCCTGGAGAAGCGTCTGGCGGCGCTGGACGGCGGCGCGGCGGGCCTGGTCCTGGCCAGCGGCCAGGCGGCGATCACGGCGGCGATCCTGACGATCGCGCACGCCGGGCAGAACTTCATCTCGGCGACGAGCCTCTACGGCGGGACCTGGACGCTGTTCACGCAGACCTTCCCGAAGCTCGGCGTCGAGGTGCGGTTCTTCGATCCGAGCAAGCCGGAGACTCTCGAGAAGCTCGTGGACAAGAACACGCGCGCGGTTTACCTCGAGACGCCGGGCAATCCGAAAAACGATATTCCGGATTACGGGAAGATCACCGCCCTGGCGCACAAGCACGGGCTGCCGGCGATCGTGGACAACACGGTGCTGACGGCCGCGCTCTTCCGGCCCATCGAGCACGGCTTCGACATCGTGGTCTATTCGACGACCAAGTTCATCGCCGGCCACGGCGTGCACATCGGCGGCGCGATCGTGGACAGCGGTAAGTTCCCGTGGGCGAAGGACCCGGCGAAGTGGCCGGAGTTCACCGCGCCCGACCCGGCCTATCACGGCGTCATCTTCGAGGAGGCGCTGCGGCCGATCGGGAACATCGCCTACATCATCTACATCCGCACGCACTGGCTGCGCGACACGGGCGGTTGCCAGAGCCCGTTCGCCTCGTTCCTGACGCTGCTGGGAGTCGAGACGCTGCACCTGCGGCTGGAGCGCCACTCGAAGAACGCCCTGGCCGTCGCGCAGTTCCTGGAGAAGCATCCGGCCGTGGCGTGGGTGAATTATCCGGGCCTGCCCAGCCACCCCGACCATGCCCGCGCCAGGAAGTATTTGCCCGACGGCGCCGGCGGGATCGTCGGCTTCGGCATCAAGGGCGGCAAGGAAGCGGGCGTCAAGCTGATCAACAACGTCAAGCTGTTCAGCCACCTGGCGAACATCGGCGACGCGAAGTCGCTGATCATCCACCCGGCGACGACGACGCATTCGCAGCTCACGCCCGAGGAACAGGCGAAGACCGGCGTGACGCCGGAGTACGTGCGGTTGTCCATCGGCATCGAGGACGTGGAGGACATCAAGGCGGATCTGGATCAGGCGCTGAGGGCGTCACAGAAGTAGCACGTTCTCGTCCTCGTCCTCGACTTTCTCGTCCTCGTCCTCGAACGGCCGTTCGAGGACGAGGACGACGACGAGGACGAGTACGATTTCGCGAGCGAAAGGAATGGTGCCGTGATGCCGAAGGGCGCTTTCGAAAGCAGCGATAGCGTCCGCACGGGACGGCGGCTGAAGTACGCCTTGAAGGCGACGCTTCGCGGCGGCCTCGACCTGGAGATGGGCGGGCGCCTGGAAGACGTTGCGGTGACGTACGAGACCTACGGCCGGCTGAACCGGCGCGGCGACAACGCCGTGCTGATCTGCCACGCCCTCAGCGGCGATTCGCACGTCGCGCGGCACGATCCGAAGGACGATCCCGGCTGGTGGGACGTCGCCGTCGGCCCCGGAAAGCCCATTGACACGCGCAAGCAGTTCGTCATCTGCCCGAACGTCCTCGGCGGCTGCCGCGGCACCACCGGCCCGAGCACCCGCAACCCGCGAACCGGCAGGCCGTACGGCGAGGATTTCCCGACGATCACGACCGGCGACATCGTGGAAGTCCAGCATCGGCTGGTGGAGCGCCTGGGCATTCGCAAGCTGCGCGCAGTCCTCGGCGGCTCGATGGGCGGGCACCAGGTGCTGACGTGGGCCACGCGCTTCCCGGACCAGGTCGCCGCGGCGGTGGCGCTGGCGACCTCGGCGCGGCTGACCGCGCAGGCGCTGGCGTTCGACGTGATCGGCCGCAACGCCATCCTGCGCGACCCGCAGTTCCACGGCGGCCAGTACTACCCTTCGACCAAGAGCTCAGGGCATGGCGGGCCTTCCACCAAGGGCTCAGGGCCCAAAGGCAAGGACGGGCCGTCGGTCGGGCTTGCCCTGGCGCGCATGCTCGGGCACATCACCTATCTCTCGCCGCAGGCGATGAAGGAGAAGTTCGAGGCGGACCGCCTGCGGCCGCGCAACGTGCCGACCGAGTTCGAGAAACGCTTTTCGGTCGGCTCGTACCTGGCGTACCAGGGAGACAAGTTCGTCGAGCGCTTCGACGCGAACAGCTACATCAAGCTCTCGCTGGCGATGGACCTCTTCAACCTGGGCGCTACGCCGCAGGAACTGGCGGCGAACCTCGACCGCAGCCGCTGCCGCTGGCTGGTCGTCAGTTTCAGCAGCGACTGGCTCTTCCCGGCGGAGCAGTCGCGCGAGATCGTCGAGACGCTCATCTCGCTGGACAAGCCGGTCTCCTACTGCAACGTCGCCAGCGCGTGCGGGCACGACGCGTTCCTGCTCCCGGACGATTTGCCGGTCTACGGCGAGATGATGCGCGCGTTTCTGGAGCCCCGCGGCGCGGCGCGTCAGGGGCGGAACGACGACGACGATTTCTACGCGCAGAGCCCGGCCAGCATCTTCCATCCGCAGCGGCTGGATTACGAGCTGATTGCGGAGCTGATCCCGGCGTCGGCGAGCGCGCTGGACCTCGGCTGCGGGCGCGGCGGACTGCTGGCGCGGCTGCGCAAACGCGGGAAGGCGCGGCTGGCCGGGATCGAGCTGGATGAGCAGTCCGTGCTGGCCTGCATCCGGCGCGGGCTGGACGTGACGCAAGCCGACCTCAACCACGGCCTGGCCGCGTTCAAGGACGCGCAGTTCGACTTCGTGGTCCTCTCGCACACGCTGCAGGCGGTCCGCAACGTGGAGCAGGTGATCTCGCAGATGCTGCGCGTCGGCAACCGGTGCATCGTCAGCTTCCCGAACTTCGGCTATTACAAGCTGACGCGGATGCTCGTGCGCAATGGCCGCGCGCCGGAATCGCCCGGGCTGCTCCGATACAAGTGGTACGACAGCCCGAACATCCGGTTCTTCACGATCCGCGACTTCGATGAATTCTGCCGGGAGCGCGGCATCGTCGTCCACCGGCGGATCGCGCTGGACACCGAGGCCGGCGCGCAGGTCCGCAGGGAGGCCCACCGCCGGGCCGACATGGCGATCTTCGTTATCAGCCGAAAAGAGAAAGCCCCATGAGGGCCATCGTGTTGCTTTCAGGCGGGCTGGACAGCCTCCTCGCCGCGCGCGTCGTCCTGGACCAGGGGATCGAGCTCGAGGCGCTGAACTTCGGGACGCTCTTCTGCAACTGCACGCCGAAGAGCCGCTGCTGTTCCTCGGCCGCGAGCGCCGTCCGGCAACTGGGCATCCCGCTCCGGACGATCAACAACAGCGCCGATTTCCTCGAGATCGTGAAGCACCCGCGGCACGGCTATGGCCGCAACATGAACCCGTGCCTCGATTGCCGCATCCTCATGTTCCGAAAAGCGGCCGACCGCATGCGCGAAATCGGGGCGTCGTTCATCGTCACCGGCGAGGTGCTCGGCGAGCGGCCCATGTCGCAGCGCCGGGAGGCGATGAATCTGATCGAGAAGGAAGCCGGGCTGGAAGGGCTGATCGTCCGGCCGCTTTCGGCAGAACTCCTTGACCCTTCGATCCCGGAAAAGGAGGGCTGGATTGACCGCAAGAAGTTGCTGGCGATTCGCGGGCGCTCGCGGAAGCCGCAAATCGCGCTGGCGGCGAGTTACGGGCTCAAGGACTATCCATGTCCCGCCGGCGGCTGCCTGCTGACCGACCCGCAATTCGCCGCGCGCATGCGCGACCTGCTGACGCACCAGCCCGATTTCACGCTGCATGACGCGCTGCTGCTGAAGGTCGGACGGCACTACCGGCTCGGCCCGGCGACGAAGGCGGTCGTAGGCCGCGACGAGCCGGAGAGCCAGCGATTGCTGGCGCTGGCGGCCGGCGACGCGCTGCTCGAACTGGCCGACATGCCCGGCCCTCTGACGCTGCTCCGCGGCGGCGATTTGCCGGAGCACACAGTCATGGCGGCGCGCCTGACCGCCGCGCACAGCAAGGCGCGCGACCAAAGCGAGGTCCGCGTGCTCGTCAGGAGCGGCGGCCGCGCGGAGCCGGAGACGCTCACCGTCGCGCCCGCGGACATGGGGATGATCGCCGCGCTGCGGGTCGGTTCATAGGGAGTGAAAAAATGGTCTCGCAGAAATGCCAATACGCGCTCCGGGCGGTCTTTGAGCTGGCCAAGCGCCACGGACGAGGCCCCGTGCGGATCAGCGATATCGCCAAGGCGCAGGCGATTCCGCCGCGCTTTCTCGAAGTGATCCTCAACCAGCTCAGGCAGGCGGGGTTCGTGGAATCGCGGCGCGGCAACGAGGGCGGCTATCTCCTGGCGCGAGCGCCGGAACGGCTGACGGTCGGCGAGATCGTCCGGTTTGTCGAAGGGCCGATGCGCCCGGTGACGTGCACTCCCGATTCCACCGAAACCGCGTGCACGCTCCACAGCCACTGCGTGTTCCTGCCGATGTGGGAGAAGATCCGCACGGCGATTTCGGACGTCTACGACCACACGACGTTCCAGGACCTGGTGGACGAAGAGATTCGGATGAGCTCGGACTATACTCCGACGTTCACGATCTGACGTCCGCTTCGCCGCGCCGGCCGGCTTACATGTGGTCGGCCAGGTCGCCCCAGACCGTCTGAAGGTAGTCAATCTGGGTCGCGTGGCCGTCCATGTGCCTGCCCGGCAGGTGCACCCAGACGGCCATCGGCAACGCGCCGAAGGGGCTGTTCGGGGAACTGGCGAAGCGCTCCGCGGTCATCGTCGCGAGCGCGGCGACGATTTCCTGGCAAGTGGTTTCAAGCAGGCGGAGGGCCTCGGCGCGGTCATGGACCGTCGCCTCGAATTTCCGCGACGACACGCCGACCTCCTCGGGCGTCGGCATCGGCAATATGGGCTCGCCGCGAATCACCGTGGCGAACATGCGGTTGGCCAGGCAGCAATGCGCCACGATGGCCAGCGAAGTCCGCGCGGTCTTCGCCGGCGACCAGTTCAACTTGTCGTCCGGCACGAAGCTGAGGGTCTTGCTGAGTCGCTCCGCCGCCGACCGGACGCGGGCCTCGCACTCAGCAATGGGTTCCTTGAGGCGCGTCTTCGCAGCCTTGGCCATGGCACATCCTCCTTAATAATGTTCACAGGTAACGCACCCGTCAGACGCTCCCTTTCGCCGTTCGCAGATCGGTCCCGTGGATCACGTAGGCCTTCAGGTAGTCCAGGAACGTCGTCCAACCGCTGCAGTTGTCGAAGGCGTTTTCCAGGTCGGCCGGTTTCCAGCCGCGCTCGTGGATCTCCAGCTCGACGAGCTTGCTCTTCCTCTTCAGGGTGAACGTGACGGTCGTCAGGTACTTGCCCTTGTGGTCGGCCCAGCGGAACTCCAGCTTCCTCTCCTTCTGCACGACCGTCGGCAACTGCGCGTGGCGGCCCCACTTCTTCCACTGCCACAGGACCGGCGCGAGCTCCGGCGTGAAATCCCCGCGCACTTTTTCCACGAAGAACCTCTGCGTATGCTCGCCCTTCGTGACGGCCTTCCACAGCCGGCTCGCCGGAACCGGGTAGGAATTCGAGACCTTGAAGCCGATCTTTCCCGTCCCCAACGGAAGTTTTTGAGCAGCAGCCGCGAGCATGCACAGTCCTCCTCTCAGTGCCTCGCTGAGATCCCCCGTAAATCGTCCTTCCCTACCGAGTATACCACCGCGCAGGGAGTTGTCCAGTGGCGAATTCACAATCGTCGCGCAGGATGATTGCGGGTGCATACGATTTTCGGAGAGATTGGGTTTGACACGTATTTACGACCCCGATACACTGCCAGCAGCGCCAGAACGGCGCGGAGTGTTGCAGCAGGGAAGGATGTCGTATGACTACAAGGACGCTTGACGAGCATATCGTGGTCACGCCGGGGACCGCTGGCGGAAAGCCCCGCATTGCGGGCCGTCGGATCACCGTCCAGAACATCGTCATCTGGCACGACAGGCTCGGCAAGAGCGTGGACGAAATTGCGGCCGAATATGATCTGACGCAGGCCGACATCTACGCCGCGCTGGCGTATTATTTCGATCACCGCGCCGAGATTGAGCAGTCGCTCAAGGAAGGTATGGCGTTCGTGAAAGCGCTGCGCCAACGCGCCCCGTCGAAAGTTCGCGGGAAACTCCGGGAACGGAAAGGCGATGGGGCAGCCCGTTAGACTCTATGCGGATGAGCAGGTCGCGCGAGCCGTAGTGCGCGGATTGCGCGAACGGGGCATGGACGTGCTGACCGCAGCGGAAGCGGGTCTCCTCGGCGCGCCCGATGAAAAGCATCTGGCTTGGGCGCGAAATCAGGGGCGAGTGATCCTCACGCAAGACGACGACTTCCTGCGCCTGCATGCGGCCGGCGAGGAGCATGCGGGCATCGTTTACGCCGAACAAGGCGCGCGTCGGGGACATCATCCGCGGCTTGATGCTCATTCACGATTTGCTTGAAGCCGAAGAGATGGTGGGACACGTGGAGTTCCTGTAACCGAGGCCAAGGCACAGCCCGGCCGGTCGCCTACCGCAGTTCTTCGAGGTCATTAGAGCAAGTATTCAGCGCGGTGGGAATTCAGCAGTCTCAAGAACTCTCTGAAGTCGGCTGGTAGTCGGATCATAGCCGAACGCAATCTCCCGCAGATACTCCAGGGCCTCAAGCCGATCCAGCGGCGTTCTGCTGAGCCAGAACGCTTTCTCGTCGGAATCGCCGAAGGCGCTTCCCGCGATTACGATGGATCGGTTCACACGAAGAGATTCGGCAGGGCCCTTGCCCGACGGCTTGTCTCTCATGCTTGCACCTTTCGGAAACCCGAGCGCCTTCATGGGAAGCGCAACCGAGATTCCTGACCACCTATTATAGATCATGGACATGAATGAAGAAAGCGCCGCGCTCATCGGCGCAAGGCTTCCAGCGAAGAATGGCCGCCGTGCGAGGATTTGAACGGTCCGCTTTGGCGCGCTACGCGTTTTTGCGGGCGGAGCGGGCGGAGAGGCCGGCGAGGAAGACCTGCAGGCGCTGGTTCATGCCCGGCTCGCCGTCGTAGAAGAGGCTGATGATGGGGACGCCGGTCTGCGCCTGGATCTCGCGGCAGAGGGCCGAGGTGATCGTGCCGGGCATGCAGCCGAACGGGGCGACGTTGACGATCAGCGAGGCGCCCTGCCGCGCGAAGACCACCGCGCGGCCCAGCGTGATCAGCGCTTCGCCGGAGAAGTGCATCGGGAGGAATTTCCGGCCCTCGGCGACGACTTCCCGGATCGGCGGCTCGCGGCGGTCGTCCAGGAACGGCGAGGCGATCCGCGCGGCTTCGTGCTCCTGCCGCTGTATGAAGAAGTTCTTCAGGTGCGCCGAGGCCAGGCTCGGCAGGTCCAGCGGCCGCCGCCCGGCCACCCAGCGGTGGAACTCGGCGGTGTACAGGACCCATTCGCCCAGCGGCGCCAGCCACGCCTCGCCGCCGAACCGCTCGATGGCGCGGATGACTTCGTCGTTGGAGAAGACGTTGCAGCGGACGTAAATCTCGCCGACGATGCCGACGAGCGGGCGCGTGCCGAGTTTCTCGGCGGGCACCGCGGCGACGCGCCGGACCGCTTTGCCGAACGCGGGACGGAAGTCGCCGCCCTTCTCCATGATCCGCGCGACTTCCTCGACGCCCTCGTGCATCGCGCGGTCGGTGGCGCCGGGTTCCTTCTCGTACGGGCGCACTTTGCAGCCGGCTTTCCAGATCGTGTCGGCGCAGAGGATGGCATGCCAGAGCATCTGCCGCGCTTTCTGGCTGAGGCCCTGGTACGAGTTCTTGCAGCTCGGCGAGAGGATGGCGACTTCGCCCAGGCCGAGCCGGTTGACGATGAGCCGCTGGAGGACGTTGTACTGTCCGAACCGGCACGGGCCGTCGGAGCTGGGCATGAAGAGCGCGTTGTCCTTCGGGTCGAGCCCGCGCGAGCGCATGACCTGGACGAACGCGCCGGTGGTGCAGGCGGTCGGCAGGCATTCGCTGCCGCGGGTGAGCGAGCGGCCGATCTCGAAGGCCTCGTGCGTCTCCGGCGGGAGCGATTCGGCGCGCTCGAACCCGCCGGCGCGCAGCCCCGCCGCCATGAGCGGGCCGCCGATCGGGTGCATGTTCGGGATCCAGAGCGTCCGCTTTTCGAGCTGCTCCGGCGGCGTTTCCGGCACGGGGACGCTGAAGCGCGGCTGCTCGCGCGGCGTCCAGGCGCGGATGACGTCCAGGAACGCCTCGATGCGCGTCAGGTAGCCGGCGTCGCCGCCGTGCTCGTCGAGCTCGAGGGCCAGAAACGGCTTCGCGCCCATCATCTCCTCGGCGAAGCTCAGCAGGAAGCTGTCCGGCCCGCAACTGAAGTTCGTGAAATAGATGCCGTAGAGGTTCGGATGATGCCGCACGAACTCCGCCGCCGCGAGCATCTGCTGGCCGTACGCCCAGAACATGTTGCCGAAGTACGGATGCAGTTTCTCGATGTCGTACGGCAGCATGTCCATCGGGATCACGGTCAGGCCCAGGTCGGCGATCTTCTGCGGCAGCGCGAGGTTCGCGCCGAGGTCGAGCGTGTTGTACGGGCGGCCGAGGATGACGATGGCCGGCTTGCCGCTGGCCTCGACTTCCTTGAGGATGCGCGCGCCCTCCTCGCGGTTGCGGCGCTCGAACTCCGCCTGCGCGGCCTGCGCCTTGCGCCAGGCTTTGCCGATCCGCGCGCGCGTGACGCCCAGGCGGCCGGCGAGGCCGGCCTCCAACTCGGCGATCTGCATTCGCGGGCTGAGCGAGAAATCCACCACCGGGGTCAGCAGCCGCGACGCGTCCACGCCGTGCACCGCCAGCGCCGAGCGCTCGATGCTCGGGAACGACTGCACGTACGGGCAGAAATAGCTGTTCGTGGTCCGCGGGTTGGGCTGGGCGCAGATCGTGTGCGGCATGAAGATGAAGTCCACGTCCTTGCGGCGCGCCAGCGACGCCGCCTGGCCCTGCGCGACCTTGATGGGGAAGCAGAACTCCGCCGCGGAAAGCTCGTTGCCGAGCCGCACGGTCTCCGCGTCGGTCCGGCCCGAGAGCGCGACCTTGAAACCGAGTTCGCGGAAGAACTCGCGCCAGAGCGGGTAGAGGCTGTACGTGGTCAGGCCGCGCGGGATGCCGATCGTTTGAGTTGACGATGGACCATGGGCGATGGACGATGGATTACGCCCGGCGCGCTGAGCCGCAGCTTTATCGTCCATCGTCTGTCGTCTATCGTCCGACGTTTGTTCGGCAAACAGCAGGCCGAGGCGCTTCTGGAACGGGGCGAATTCGCGGTGGACGCGCACGCGCTCCTCGGCGGGATCGCGGCCGCACATGTAGCCCCAGCTCGGCTTCTCGGATTCGCCCTCGATCTCGGCGAACGTGATCTTGCAGTGGTTCGCGCAGAGGGTGCACGGCTCGCTGCGCAGGCCGATGTTGCGGCGCGAGAGGTCCAGGCCCTTGAAACGGCTGGCCTTGCCCTCCATGGCGCGCTTCACCAGCAGCGCCGCGCCGTAGGAGCCCATCACGTGGCAGTAGGGCGAGACGACCATCTCGACGTTCATCAGGTTCTCGAACGCGGCGACCAGCCCCTTGTTGCGCGCGGTGGCGCCCTGGAAGAAGATGCGCTCGCGGCTGACGCGCCGGCGGCCGACGACCTTCGTGAAGTAGTTCTTGACCACCGAGCAGAGCACGGCGGCCATGCACTCCTCGCGCGTGTAGCCCTGCCGCAGCAGGCGGTCCACGTCCTGCTCCATGAACACCGTGCAGCGATCGGAGGTGACCGGCGGGGCGATGCCCATGACCACGTCGCCGATCTCCTCGAGCTTGAGGCCGAGTTTCTTGGCCTGCTCCTCGACGAACGAGCCGGTGCCGGCGGCGCAGACGTAGTTCATGTTGCTGTCGAAGATGCGCCCGTCCTTCGCGCAGATGTACTTCGAGTCCTGCCCGCCGATCTCGAAAATCGTGTCCACGTTCGGGTCCACGTGCGCCGCGCCGCTCAGGTGCGCGGTGATCTCGTTCACGACCAGGTCGGCGCCGATGACGTGTCCGACGAGCTTGCGCCCCGAGCCGGTGGTGCTCGCGCCCAAGACCTTCACCTCGGCGTTGCGGCGGCGGCCCAGTTCCTCGATCGCGGCGAAGAGCTGCTTGGTCGCCTGGATCGGGTCGCCCGCGGTCCGCCGGTAGATGTCGGCGAGCACTTTCTCGTCGGCATCCATCAGCACGACCTTGGTGCTCGTCGAGCCGACGTCAATGCCGAGGTAGACCGCGACGGTCTTCGTATCGGGCCAGGCGGTGACGCGCACCTCGTTGCCGGACTCGTCGGCGTAGGCCTCGGCGATGTCGAACGAGGGATAGCGCGTCTTGCGGAACTCCAGCCGCGGGCGGCGGGGCGCCTCGCCGGCGCGCTGTCCGGCGTCGCGCAGCGAGCCGATCGTCGCGGACAAGTTGTCCACGTGGCCGTTGGTCATGTGCGCCGCGCCGACCGCGCACGAGTAGGCCGCGTCGTCGAACGTGTGCACCTGGTCGCCGTAGCGCGCCTTCAGCCAGTGCAGCACCTCCTGGTTCTGCGACACGCCGCCGGTCAGCACCGTCAGGCCCTTCAGCGGCCGGCCGCGCAGCAGCGTATTGAGGAACGTGCCGGTCATGCTCTTGCACAGCCCGCACCAGAGCGCGGCCTTGTCGTAGCCTTCCTGCTGGCGATGGATCAGGTCGGACTTGGCGAACACCGAGCAGCGCGTCGCGATCGGCGGCGGCGCCTCGTGGTGCGCGAAGTCCTTCATCTCCTCGTACTTGATCCCGAGCCGGTCGGCCTGCTGATCGAGGAACGAGCCGGTGCCCGCCGCACAGAGCGAGTTGGCGCTGTAGTCCATGAAATTGCCGGCGGAGTCGAGCTGGATCAGCGTCACCGACGAGCCGCCGACGTTGATCACGTTGCGCACGTCGGGGAACTGCCTCCGGACCGCCTTGATCTCCGCGTTGACCAGGTCCACCGGCACCAGGTTCAGCCCGCCGGCCACGAGGTGCGCGTAGGCGCCGGTGATGCCGACGGCGACGGGCCCGGCGATATTCAGCCGGCGGAACTCCTCGCCGACGACGCTCACCGGGTTGCCGTGATGCCGCCGCGCCACGCGGTGCGTCACGCGGCCTTCAGGGTCGAGGACGACGGCTTTCACGAACACGCCGCCGACGTCCAGCCCCACGCGGACAGTAGACGATGCCATGCGGACTTTCTTCTCTGGGAAGTTCGCTGATAATCGGGAACGTTCACGCCTGCCTCAAGGCATCATCCATTATATTCTCAGCAAGCGCGGCAGTCAAGAACGAACCAACGCCGGCCAGATACAGACTATAGTCTGTGGCCTTTTCAAGGGGCTGCGGATATCCTTGCGCGCCATGGTAGGAAACGAATTGCGTAAAGCACGGCGGGCGGTCGGGTTGACGCAAGAGCAGCTTGCATCGAAGGCGAAGCTGCATCCCACCTACATCGGACTTCTGGAACGCGATAAGCGGTCGCCCAGCCTTGACGTTTTCCTGCGGCTTTGCGCGGCCCTGGAAATTTCTCCTCTTGCTTTTCTAAAGCGCGTGCTGGCGATGCGCGACAAGAAGCTGGGGAAGTGATATGGACAAGGCGCTCGGCCACATCCACGCCGCCTATGTGGACGCGAAGCTAGCCTGCGATAGAAGCTACGTGGCGACCGAGACCGGTGAGGCGATTAAACACCTCGCCGAGATTTCACTGCTGTTTCTCGCAGATGAATGTGAGATTGTCGTTCTGAAATCGAAGGTCCCCGGAAAGGAATACTTCTCTTTTGTGCGCCGGGGAAACGGGCATGTTGTGGCTAGACCGGCCAACGCGCGCTTGTTCGTTCGAGATCCTCGAAGAATCGCTCGTTTCTGGCGAGAATGGGAGCGAGGCAGAATCGGCAAAGGGGACTTCGCGCGGTTCTCGTACACGGTCGCGCTGGCCCCTTGCCTTGCCATGGAGCTGTTCGACAGACAGAACAAAAAGGGGCCGACGACGTACTTTGAGTGTCTCATCGGGCACCTGTTCGCGAAGGAACTCGGCGTCAACCCTCAGAAGCAGGCGTCCATAAGAGTGCAAGGCAAAAGTGTTCGCCTCACTATGGACTTCCTTTTCGCCGGGCAAAGCGGCAGGCAAATTCACCTGCCCGTTAAGATGTCGACGCGGGAGCGGGTTGTCCAGGCATGGGCGCACCAGCGGATCCTGGACGGTGCGCATGGAGAGAACACGTTCAGGGGCATAATGGTTCTTTTTTCGGAAACAAAACTCGATTCCCGGACTCGCGAAGTTGTCGAGATATGCGTCCCGGACCAGTGGCTTGTATACCAGACGCTCTTATCGAAAATGGAGCGAATTTACTACTTCGACGTTCCATGCCGGTACCGGACACTGACTGAGAGCTTCCCGGAAGTGATCCAGATCAAGCCATTCGGCGAGTTCTTCAAGGAAAGAGCGTCCTTGTTCGGACGCCGGGGTCCGCGAAGGCAGACCTGATCTTTGGAGGTTCTTGCACAGCCAAGCGCGCTGTTGAGTCAACGCCAGCCCAGCGCTTGCGTCCTTGGGGCTTCAAGGAGACGATAAAATATGAATGGCTTTTCCGCGCGTGAGCCTGCTTCAGAATCCGGCTGACGCCGGGCCTTCCGTTCGGCACGACGACAAACAGGTCCTCAGCGACAAAACCGAGCCTCGTGTATTCGTTAATTATTTCCACATGGGTGAGGCGCTGGACGTTGGCGCAGACCTCATCCTGGCACTTGACGATATAAACTCCTCCTGGCCGCAACACACGCCACGCTTCAGCGGCCGCGATAAAATAAAGATCAAGCACCGCTTCATGGTACTTGCGCTCGGACAGAGCTTTGTTGTTCCGGTAGTAATTTTCGTAATTCTGATGGTTGGTATGTGCGCTTCCACCGGGCGTGTGCATATACGGCGGGTCAAAAACAACGCAGTCTATCGAGTCGGCCTGATACGGCAAATTTCGGCAGTCCACGCCGCTTGAAAGGTCGGCTGCCAGGAGCTTGAGCTGTCGGCGTGGACCTTCCGCCAAAAAACTCCCTTCCCGTAAGTTACATCTGCAACGGTGTTTCCTTTGGGCACATAGAGCGAGAGGACAAACGGGAAGAACTCGTCGCTGGTCCCGACATAAGAACTGAACACGAGATCGTTAGTCGCCACTCCCGCAGGGGACTTGCGTTTCTTCGCTTTTGTCGTAACCGAGTCCATCGTGGCGCTGTCACGCATGCGCAGGTTCTCGTTTCAGACCCGGAAAAAGGTCTTCCGGTTGGCGCCCTGTCGCCTTCAGGTACAGGGCATCCGGGCATAAGTCAAAGTCGTCTCCCCAGGCCAACTCTCCTGCGGGACCTATCTTGACCTGGCGGAACGCCGGGTAGTCTTCCCAGTTCCGGAAAACGCCTTTTCCGGCGAGGTGCGATAAATCTACGGCCCCGCGCGTCCCATCTTCAAACCGCAGGTCCAACCTGTAGCGGTCGAGTACGTTGACTTCGGTGACCTTGTGCATGGGCGTTCTCCCGATGGCCGCTTCAAGAGTACCACATTCTTCCGGAGCCCGCAACGAGGGCTGACTTTCAGCCTTGCTTTCTTTGCGCGCCCGGTGGTGCTAAAATTCCTTTTTCCCGAACCGGCGTTGCCCGTCTCCAGCGGAGGCGTCATGGGCGGTTTCTTTGCGGTCGCGTCACGGTCGGACTGCGTGTCGGACCTGTTCTACGGCACGGACTACCATTCGCACCTGGGCACGCGCCGCGGCGGGCTGGCGGTGCGCTCGAACGGCGGCTGCACCCGGTTCATCCACGACATCACCGGCACCCCGTTCCGGTCGAAGTTCGAACCCGACCTGCCGAAACTGCGCGGGCGCTGGGGGCTCGGCATCATCAGCGACTACGAGGACCAACCGCTGATCATCGGATCGCACCTGGGCCAGTACGCGATCGTGACCGTCGGCCGCATCCTCAACGCCGATGCGCTCGCGCGGCAGGCTTTCCGCCAGCGCGCGACGCACTTCTCGGAGATGAGCGGCGGCCAGATCAATCCCACCGAGCTCGTCGCCACGCTCATCAACCAGGAGGCGAGTTTCGAGGAGGGCATCCGCCGCGCGCAGGAGACGATCGAAGGCTCCTGCTCGATGCTGCTGCTGACCGAGAAGGGCATCTACGCGGCGCGCGACCGGCTGGGCCGCACGCCGGTGGTCCTCGGCGCGCGTTCCGGCGCATACGCCGCCGCGCTGGAGAGCTGCTCCTTCCCGAACCTGGGCTTCGACCACGAGCGCGATCTCGGCCCCGGAGAGGTCGTCCTGATGACCGAGGACGGCGCCGAGACCCTCCGCGCGCCCGGCCGGCGCATGCAGATCTGCACGTTCCTCTGGGTGTATTACGGCTATCCCGCCTCGAACTACGAGGGCGTCAACGTCGAGGTCGCGCGCAACCGCTGCGGCGCGGCGCTCGCGAAGGACGACGCCGTCGAGGTGGACTTCGTCTCGGGCATCCCCGATTCCGGGACGGGCCACGCGCTCGGCTACGCGAACGCGCGGCGGCTGCCGTACGAGCGGCCGTTCGTGAAATACACGCCCACCTGGCCGCGCGGGCTGATCGGGCAGGACCAGTCGGTGCGAGACCTCGTGGCGCGGATGAAGCTGATCCCGATCGGCGAGATCATCGCCGGCAAGAAGATGCTCTTCTGCGAGGACTCGATCGTGCGCGGCACGCAGCTCCGCGGCGCGATCCAGCGGCTCTACGATTGCGGCGCTCGCGAGGTGCACATGCGCGTGGCCTGCCCGCCGCTGGCGTACAGTTGCAAGTTCCTGAACTTCTCGCGCTGGCGCTCGGAACTCGACCTGGCCGCGCGGAAGGCGATGAAGGAGCTGGCCGTCGGCGCCGAGCCGGACCTGCGCGAGTGCGTGACCTGCGGCTCGGAGAAGAACCGCGCCGTGGTCGAGCGCGTCCGCCAGATGCTGCGCCTGAGCTCGCTGAAGTACCAGCGCCTCGAGGACCTCGTCGCCGCCATCGGGCTGCCGCGCGAGAAGCTTTGCACGTACTGCTGGGACGGAGCGGAATAGATTGCCGAATGCTGATTAGTAGCGAATGTTGAATGCGGGAGGTGAATCATGGATCGCGACGGGAGCGGCTCGAACTGGCTGCTTGGCGCGCTGGGGATGGCGCTGGGCGCGGCGGTGGCGGTGCTGGTGCCGTTCGTCGTGCTCAAGTTCGGCGCCGGAGTCGAAATGGGCAGCTTCGCCGCGACGATCCTCTCGCTCTGCGGCATCACCGGCGGGACGATCATCGCCGTCGCGTCGGCGTTCTTCGCGCTCGTGATCCCGAAGAAGAACGGCGAGGGATGAGCACCCGCCTCAGCTCTTCGTCGTGAACTGCGCCAGGTCGGCGATCTCCAGCGCCGCTTCGATCTGCGCCAACTGCGCCACGATCTTTGCGAAGCCTTCCGGCCCGAACGTCTCCCGCTCGCGCTCCTCGAGCAGGCCGCCGAGCGCGGCGAATTGCCCGGGCGGCGTCGCCTGCCTAAACGCCGGGAACACCACCGTGTCCTCGCGCGCGTAGTGCGGCCGGACCATGCGCGCGAAACCGCGCATCAGCCCCGCCAGCTCGCGGCGCTGCTCCGGCACGTTGAACGGCTGCGGCTCGAGCCGCTTCAGGAGCTCATCGGTCGCGCCGTGACCGGCCTTGTGTTGCGCCCGGAGGACCGCCGTCAGCGGCGCCAGCGTGCCGGCCTTTTCGAGGGGCAGGAAGACGACCGACTCTTCCTGTCCCTCGTGGAAATCCTCGATGAACGCGCGGACGACCGTCGCCGCGTCGGCGATGTTCTCCGGCAGCAGCACGTCGTCCGTCTCGATGCGGCGCGCGCCTTCCTCGTAAATCAGCAGAACGCGCTCGAGCACGCCGTGCTGGCGCATCAGGCCCTCGGTCGGCGTGATGCCCGCCTCGCCTTCCTCGAGCTTTTTCTCCTCCGGCCTCGCCGCGATGCCGGCGCACCCGGTCAGCAGCAGCCCTGCGCCCACCGTGCCCGCAGCGACGAGAAAATCGCGCCGCGTCCGACGCGCCTCAATATCCATTGGCCGCCTCTTTCAATAACTATGCATTCGGTAATATTTATCTTGGCGTCGCGTCGGGCAATCCGCCGTCCACGGGGATCGTCGCGCCGGTGGTCGGCGTGCGGCGGGCGACCAGGAACAGCACGGCCTCCGCCACGTGTTGCGGCGTCACGCGCGCCTTCAGCAGGTTGCGCTTTCGATAATACTCCTGCAAGGCCTTCGCATCCAGTCCTTTGTCGCGCATGCGGTCGGGGCCGATGGCTTCCCAGAGGCCGGACTTGCGGTCGGCGTCGCCGAACACCGCGTCGGGCGCGACCATGTTCACGCGCACGCCGAACTCCGCCATCTCCAGGCTGGCGATGCGGGCGAGCTGGTGCGCGGCCGCCTTCGTGGCGCTGTACGCGCCGAAGCGCGCGCCCGGGCTGAAGACGTTCTTGGTCGAGATCAGGACGATGTCGCCGCCAGTGCCCTGGAGCCGCATGCGCCGGCCGGCCTCGGCGAGCGTCAACAGCGTGCCTTCGACGTTGACGCGTTCGAGCCGGCGGAAGTCCTCGAGGCGCATCTCCACCAGCGAGGCGATCAGCGGGATGCCCGCGTTGGCGATGACGATGTCCACGCCGCCCCATTCCAGCGTCGCGCGGTCGAAGCCGGACTTCAGGGAGCGCTCGTCGGTCACGTCGAGCGGGATGCCGGCGATGCGGCCGGGCGCGGTCTTCTGGAACTCCGCCGCCAAACGGTCCAGCCGTTCGCCGGGCAGGTCGGTCGCCGCGACGCGGCAGCCCCAGGCGAGCAGCTCGCGGCAGATTGCCGCGCCGATCGCGCCGGCCGCGCCGGTGACCAGCGCGGTCTCATTCTCCAGCGGCCGGTGCGGGTCCGGCGCGTCCGCGAGGACGCGGAAAGTCCCCGCGCCCTGCAGCAGGATCGTCTCGGGCCGGCGGCCCTCGAGCGCGGAAGCGATCCGCTCGCGCAGCGTTTCCGGCGCGGCATTTGAGTCGAGCCCGTCCAGCCGCAGCGGCGCCGGCTGCGGTTCCGGCCACGCCGCCGGCTCCGCGCGCGATTGCACGATTACGCGCCGCCAGGGCCTGTCGTCGTCGCCCGAGGGCGTCGCGAGCAGCCCGCGAATGATCGGCGCGATTGAGGCCATCCGCGCTTCAGCAGACCGCGCGGGTTCGCCGGAATTCACTCGTTTCTCCTTCTCCGAGCCAAGCGTGGAAGCCGGCCATCCGCCCATAATCTTACGCTGCTGCCGAATTGGTGGCAAGCGGGACGACGCGTCCTCGTCCTCGTCCTCGGCCGTCAAGAACGGCAATTCGAGGACGAGGTCGAGGACCAGGACGAGGACGAGTGGTTGCGCCGCGCCGAGCGTTAATCCAGCGTGCGCCGATAGCGCGTGACGGCGACGGCGAACGCGGCCACGGTGAAGAGAGCGATCGGCCAAATCTCGCCGGCCACCTCGGCCAACCCGTTGCCCTTGAGGAGAATGCCCCGGACGATCCGCAGGAAGTGCGTCAGCGGCAGGAATTCGCCGATCGCCTGCGCCCAGTGCGGCATGCCGCGGAACGGGAACATGAACCCCGAGAGCAGCATGGACGGCAGGAAGAAGAAACTCGCGCTCTGCGCGGCCTGGAGCTGGTTGCTGGCGACGGTGGAGAAGGTGATGCCCATGGCGAGGTTGGCGGCGATGAAGACGAGCGCCACAGCCAGCAGCAGGGGCAGGCTGCCGACCATCGGCACGTGGAAGAAGAGGCGGGCGCAGATGAGGATCAGCCCCACCTGGATGTAGCCGACGAGGATGTACGGGATGATCTTCCCGGCGAGCACCTCCGCCGGCCGCGTGGGCATGGAGAGCAGGTTCTCCATGGTGCCGCGCTCGCGCTCGCGGGTGATCGCCAGCGCGGTGATCATGACCATGGTCATCGTGAGGACGACGCCGAGCAGGCCGGGGACGATGTTGTACTGCGTGACCGCTTCGGGGTTGTAAAGTGCGTGGATGCGCAGGTCAATCGGGCTGTCCGTCCCGGCCAGGTAGGCGAGCGGCCCTTTGAGGTCGTTCTGCAGCGCGCCGTTGAGCAGCAGCGCCATCGCGCCGAGCGCGTTGCTGGTGGCCGCCGGGTCGGCGGCGTCCGCCTCGATGAGGACGGCGGGCCGGTCGCCGCGCAGCAGGTCGCGCGTGAAATGCTGCGGGATGTTGACGACGAACTGGACTTCGCCGCGCGCCAGGGCGGCGCGCCCGGCCGATTCGTTCTCCACCTGCCCGACGAAATCGAAGTACGCGCTGTTGCGCATGGCGTACAGGAGCGTCCGGCCCTGCGGCCCGTCGTCGGCGAGGAGGACGGCCGCCGGCAGGTGCTTCGGGTCGGAATTGATGGCGTAGCCGAAGAGGATGAGCTGGAGCAGCGGGATGCCGATCATCATGCCGAACGTGAGCCGGTCGCGGCGCATCTGGACGAACTCCTTGACGAGGATCGCCCAGAACCGCGCCGCCGAAAATGCGCGAGGGTTCTTCATGCCTGCACGTTGTCCCGCGACTCATCCATAAGGTGGATGAAAACGTCCTCGATCCCCGGCTCGATGCGCCGCCATGCGTGCGGCCCGGCGCGGAACTCCGCGATGGCCTGCTCGAGGGCGGCGGGATCGTCGCCGCTGACGTGCAGCTCGTTGCCGAACGCCGCGGTCTGCCGCACGCCCGGCCGGCCCTGGAGCCGCTCGGAGAGCGCGGCGAGGTCCGGGCCGGTGACCGACCAGGTCGCCAGGTGCGCCGCGGCGACCACTTCCTCGGCCGTGCCGCGCGCGAGCAGTTTGCCGAAGGAGAGATACGCCAGTTGGTGGCACCGCTCCGCCTCGTCCATGTAGTGCGTCGCGATCAGGAAGGTCAGGCCTTCCGCGGCGAGCCGGTGGATATGCTCCCAGAAATCGCGGCGCGCCTTCGGGTCCACGCCGGCGGTCGGCTCGTCGAGCAGGAGCAGTTTCGGGTCGTGGATCAGGCAGGCGGCGAGCGCCAGGCGCTGCTTCCAGCCGCCGGAGAGTTCGCCGGTCAACTGGTTCCGCCGCGTGACCAGCCCGAGCCGGTCGAGGCTCCGGCGGACGGCCGCCCGCCGGTCGGGCACCGAGTACATCCGCGCGACGAATTCCAGGTTCTCCGAGGGCGTCAGGTCCTCGTAGAAACTGAAGCGCTGCGTCATGTAGCCGACCTGCCGCTTGATCGCCTCGCTCTCGGCGACGACGTCGAGGCCCAGGCAGAGGCCGCTGCCCTCGTCAGGGCGGAGCAGGCCGCAGAGCATGCGGATGAAGGTGGTCTTGCCGCTGCCGTTGGGACCCAGGAAGCCGCAGATTTCGCCCGCGCGCACCTGCAGGTCAATGTGGTCCACGGCAACGAGGCTGCCGAAGCGCTTGGTCATGCCGCGCACGTCAATCGCGAAGTTCTCACCCATCGTCAGGGACCGAATTCCACATCCACAGGCTGGCCGGGATGGAGGCTCGCGGCGACCGCCGGGTCGAACGTCAGCTCGATCATGAAGACCAGCTTCGACCGGCTCTCCTCGCTGAAGATGACCGGCGGGGTGTACTCGGCCTGGGGCGAGATGAAGCTGATCCGCCCGGCGAGCGGCTCGGGCACGCCGTCCACGATGACGCGCGCGGCATCGCCCGGGTGCAGCGCGCCGACGCGGCGCTCCGGCACGAAGACTCGCACTTTGATGGAGGCCGGCGGGAGCAGGACGACGACGGGCCGGCCGGCGGCGACCCATTCGCCTTCGCGGTAGAGCGTGTCGAAGACGAGCCCGGCCTGCGGTGCGGCCTGGCGGCGCTGGGCCAGGGTCCATTCCGCCTGCGCCAGGACGGCCTCGGCCGCGCGCGTTTCCGCCTCGGCCGCGGCGACCTGGTCTTCCCGCGCGCCCAGCCGCGCCGTGCCCAGGTCGGCGGTCGCTTGCGCCACGCGCTGGCGGTCCTCGTCGCGCGCGGACCGCGCCCGGTCGAGCGACTCGGCGGTGGTCGCGCCGCCGGCGACCAGGTCCGCCTCGCGCCGGTATTCCTTCTCCGAGAAATCCAGCGCCGCGCGCGCCTGGGTCAGTTGCGCCTCCAGCGATTCGATTTCGCTGGGGCGTCTGCCCTTCTTCGAATCTTCCAGCGTGGAGCGCGCCAGGGCCAGGCGCTGGGCGGCTTCGTCGCGGGCGTGCTGTTCGCGGGCGCTTTCGAGGGCGAAGAGCGCGTCGCCCGCGCTCACCTGCCGGCCGCGCTGCACGCTCAGGACTTCCAATTGCCCGGACGTGGGCGCGCCGACGTAGACGTACTCGCCCTCGACGTAACCCTGCATGCGGGGGCTTTCCGAGCGGTTGCAGTCCCCCATCATGGCGGCGACCGCGAGCGCGGCGGCGATGCGCAGAATCCGCCGGCGCCGCGCCGCCGGTTTCGCGGTCCGGGACTCAGCGGCGCTCGTCGCCGGGACGGGACTCACTCGCTGCTCCTTCTGCGCAGGCTATTCCCAATGCCCCGGGACATCCGGAGTGGTGTAGCCGGGCGACCATTTGTCGGGCACCCACTTGGCGCCCGGGCGCGGCGGAATCACCCATCGGCCCGGCGACCAGATATAGTAGCCGTTTCGCCAGATCCAGTAGCCGGGAATCCAGACGTGCTGGTCCGAGGGCGCGTCGGGAATGGTCTCCTTGAGCGGCGGCGGCGGCGTGATGGGCTTGACGGTGACGTCCACGCCCGGCGGGGCCGTGACGGTCGGCGTGACCTGCTGCGGAACAGGCTGCCAGAGCGAGGCGCAACCGGCCGCCCAGAGGCAGCTCAGCGCCAGGCCCGCGACCAGCATCATTTTGCCCCGCGCCATGGACGGTTTCCTAACGATTTCAAACCAGCCGAAGCGAACCTGTTATTCTATCAAGTAATTCCCTCAGAGCGGTCACTGCATGTCCGGCGCGCCGAAGAGGTTGAGACCATAGACGACTTCCGGATCGGCGCCGAAGCCGAAGCTGACGACGTTCCACGATTCCCTCGCCTGGTAGGCGAGGAATTTCCCGAACGCCGGGCCGTTGGCGTAGTCGAGCTGGAGGTAAATCATCTGCGTGGTCGGCGAGATCGCGACGATGCGGACGACGTGGAAGTCCTGGTAGGCGCCGAACTGGCCCTCGAAGGCCCGCAGCGCGTGGACTTCGTGTTGGGGCTCCTCGGTCAGCGCGATGGGGCTGCCGATCATCCACGCGTTGACCGCCGCCTGCGCGCCGTCGGCCTTGTACTTGGCCAGGCCGGATCGGATGATGGGCGGAAGGCTGCCGGCATCCGGCGCCGCCATCGCGCACGTCGCAAGAACCGCCGCCGCCAGCAATGCGAGCAACTTCGTCTTCATGCTGCGCTCCTTTCGTGGCCCGTGTCTTCACCCGCCGCGCGCCGGCGCAGCCGGGTCAAGGCCGTTTCCGGTGATCGCGTTTCAGCGTTTCGTAAAGCTCCAGCGCCTGCTTCGGTTTCAGGCCGTCGTGGACGACGGCGTTGACGGCCTGGATCATCGCCGCGGGCGCGTCGCTCTGGAAGACATTGCGGCCCATGTCCACGCCGGCGGCGCCCTGCTGGACCGCGTTCCAGGCCATGGTCAGCGCATCGAGCTCGGGGATCTTCTTTCCGCCGGCCATCACGATCGGCACGGGGCAACTGGCGGTCACCGTCTCGAAACCCTCGGCGAGGTAGTACGTCTTGACGAACTGCGCGCCGAGCTCGGCGCAGATGCGGCAGGCCAGCCGGAAGTACTGCGCGTCGCGCACCATGTTCTTGCCGACGGCGGTGACGCCGAGGACGGGGATGCCGTAGCGCAGCCCCTGGTCCACGAGGCGCGTCATGTTATGGACGGAGCGCGTCTCGAACTCGCCGCCGATGAACACCTGGATCGCCACGGCCGCCACGTTCATCCGGACCGCGTCCTCGATGTCCACGGCGATCTCCTCGTTGGAGAGCTCCTTGAGGATGCTCGGCCCGCCGCTGGCGCGCATGACGATCGGCTTGCCCGTCGCGGGCGGGATGGTCGTGCGCAGGATGCCGCGCGTGAGCATCAGCGCGTCGGCGTACGGGATCAGCGGCACGATGGTGACGTCCACGCGCTCGAGTCCGGTCGTCGGCCCCTGGAAATAGCCGTGGTCAATCGCCAGCATCACCGTCCGCCCGCTGCTCGGCCGGAAGATGCGCGCGAGCCGGTTCTTCATTCCCCAATCATACGAGCCGGCGCCCTTGAGGAAGAACCCGGGCGTCGCCACCGGGATGTCGAGAAAGAACTCCTTTTCCTTCGCGGCGTGGTCGGCTTCCGGCATGGCGCTCTCCCTCCAGAACCAGAAGAACGGGGCGAAACCCACGCAAACACCATACAATATTGCGCGCCGGTTTTCCATCGTTTGCTGATTATGGTATGTTTCGTTTTATCGCCAAGACACCGGTTACAGAAAGGGAGGGGCTATGCGGCTGGCGCGTGTTCGGACCGTCGGCGGGGAAATCCTGCACGGCGTCGTGCGCGGCGATTCGCTGCGCGTGTTCGAAGGAGACCTGTTCGGTGCGCGGCGCGAGAGCGCTTCGCGGGTCCTGCCGTTGAAGGAGGTGCGGCTGCTCGCGCCGGTCGCGCCGGCCAACCTGCTCTGCCTCGGCCGGAACTATCGCGCGCACGCGGCGGAGGGCGGCGGCGCGCCGCCAAAGGCGCCGCTGCTCTTCATCAAGGCGACCTCGTGCGTGATCGGGCCGGACGACCCGATCGTGATCCCGTCGGCGGCGCCCGAGCAGGTGGATTTCGAGGCGGAGCTGGCGGTGGTCATCGGCAAGCCCGCCCGCCGCGTGAGCGAGTCCGACGCGCTCGATTGCGTGCTCGGCTACACCTGCGCCAACGACGTGAGCGCGCGCGACTGCCAGGCCGGCGACGGACAATGGGCGCGGTCCAAGTCATTCGACACGTTCGGCCCGCTCGGCCCGTGGATCGAGACGGAACTCGACCCTGCGAACCTCCGCATCCGCGGCCGGCTGAACGGACGGACGATGCAGGAGTCGAACACCTCGGAGCTGATCTTCAGCGTCCGGTCCGTCATCAGCTACCTCTCTCGCGGGATGACGCTGCTGCCCGGCACGGTGCTGCTGACCGGCACGCCCGCCGGAGTCGGCTTCGCCCGCAAGCCGCCGGTCTGGCTGAAGCCGGGCGATTCGTACGAGGTGGAGACCGAGGGGATCGGCACGCTGCGCAATCCGGTGGTCGCGGATTCATGACCGGCGAATGAGGAATGCGGACCACGGCCGGAGGAACCTCCGGTTAAGCCCTCCGCATTCGAGACGAAAAACCTCGCGCCCTGCTCCATGGCGTCGCCTTGCAGGGCGCGAGGTCTCGAAACGGCTCCCCGCCCGCGCGATTACTTGGCGGTGCCGGTGCAGGAACTCTTCGGCTGCGTATCGGTGCTGGCGGGCTTGCCGCCGCTGCACGACCCGCCGCTGCAACTGCTCTTGCAGCCGGCCGCGAGGACCAGGCCGGCCGCCACGCTCACCACCGTCACTGCGGCCAGAACTTTGCGAAGATCAGTCTTCTTCATCGAGCCCTCCATGATGGCAGATTACCCATGACCCCCTGCGGAATATCGCTCGCGGCGGCTGCCCTTTCAGCCGCCCAGTCGCAGGAGTGCGCCGGCGACGTCAACTTTGGCTCACGCGGCCTCCTTCCTGCGCGCACGATGGAAGTGGATCAGCGCCGACAGAATCCCCTCTCCGATTGGCCGATTTTCCTCATTCCAGTCCCCACACCGAGAGTATAGCAACCGGCAAAAGCCGATTCAAGGAATTTTTCGGCGCGCGGCCGACTGGGAAAAGGGCCGCCGCTGTGGTAGGATGCCGGCATGCTGACATGCGTGGAATTCTGCGGGTTGAAGGTAACGCGGCTCGTCCTGGGCGCGAATCCGTTCGCCGGGTACAGCCACCAGAACCCGCAGCGCGACCGGGAGATGCTCGCTTACCACACGGTCGCCCGGATCCGCGAGACCTGGGAGCGCGCGGAAGCCGCGGGCATCAATACGATGGTGACCAACAACACCTCGCCGAACGTCCTCCAGGCGGTGCGGGAATATCGCGCCGCCGGCGGCGCGCTGCAGTGGATCGCCCAGATCGCCTTCCGCCCCGGCCAGAGCATGGAGGAGGCGATTGACGAGGCGGCGCGGATCGGGTGCCGCGCGATGTATTTTCACGGCGCGCTGGTGGACGAGGCTTACCAGCGCAAGGACGAGGCGAAGGTCCGCGGCTGGTGCGACCGCGCGCGCTCTCTGGGCGTGCCGGCCGGCGTGGCCGGACACGCGCCCGAGGTGCATTCCTGGGTGGACGGAATGGGCGTCGCGGACTTCCACGCCGTCTGCTTCTTCAACTGCGGCAGCCTGCACGCCGGAAAAGGGGAAAAGTTCAGGCTGGGCGACGTCGCCCCGGCGGCCGCCTGCATCCGGCGCATTCGGAAGCCGTGCATCGCGTACAAGATCATGGGCTCGGGCCGGATGGACCCGCGCATGGCGTTCGAGTACGCCTTCGAGAACATCAAGCCGGCCGACGTGGTGAACGTCGGCATGCACCGCGGCGATAAGGACGGCATGGTCGAGGAAAATGCCTCACTCGTGAGCGAGATCCTCGGCCGCTGAAGCGGATCAAGGCAGCCGGCGGGCCGTTCCGGCTCGGGGCATCATTCCGCCCGGCTTGGGAGGCGCAATCGCGCTTGAGCGATCGGGCGCGGAGGCTCTTAGAGCGGCCTGGAACTCCTGGCGCAGGTCCGCGATGAAGTCGGCGTCAATCTCTTCCGGCTCCGGTTCCTTCGGTTGCGCCGTCGCCGCCTGCTGGCGGACCCGATCGATTTCTGCCTCGGCCGCCAGGCGCGCCGCCGTCTCCTCGTGGAGCTTGCTCTGGAGCAGTTCCTGCTCCTGGGCGCGCGTGCGCGCCTCCGCGGCCAGCGTCTCGTATTTCTTCTGCAGGTCGTCCGCCAGCCGGCGGAGCCTGCGCACACGCTCTTCCTGCTCGATGTTCGTCTCGCGGGCGGCGCGCAACTCCTCGGTGAGCTTGCCGACCTGCTCCTCCGCCACGACCGCTTCCTGGACCCGCTTGGCGAGCCGCTCTTCGGTCTCGATCAGCGCGGACGGGTTCTCCTGGGACTGCCGGTAGCCGGCCATCTCCTGTTGGAATTGCGCGATCTTCTCCTGCGCGATCCGGCGCGCTCGGGCTTCCGCATGGAGTTTCAGGCGCAGGCTCCGCAGCTCATCCGCCGTCTGCGCGGCGGTCGGTTGGGCCGCCTCGGGCGGTAGGGCCGCGGGCTCGTCTGACGCCGGCTTCGGCGTCTCCCGCTCCTTCTGCAACTCCTGGATCATGGCGAGATATGGCGTCACGTTCGAGATCGAGACCTGTATGGCTTTTTCGCCGAGCCATTCGATCTCGCCGAGGCCGATTTTGAGGAACATGTCGCGCCCGTTCTGGAGCTTGAAGTGCACCTGCGTGACCGTCCCCATATCCGGATGTCTGCGGACGTGGGACGCCAGCCGCGCGTCAAGCCCCTCGGCGAGCAGGTCCCGGGCCGCGCTGTTCATGTAGCAGATGCTCCCCTGCGGGTTGACGATCACGATCGGATAGAGCAGCGCTTCAAAGGTGGAATGCTTATGGACCAGCTCGCTGGCAGACTTCGAGGTCTTCCGGGCCGTCTCCGCCGCGTCCGACCGAACCAGCGATGCAAAATCAGTGGGATGCACCGTGCCTTGCTCCCGAAAGAAAACTGCGCGCCTCGATGGATTCCAACCTGACTTAAAACGGCACGCCGAATCTCGTTCTTGTCCTATGCTGGGACAATAGCGTGGCCGAGGCGTCGTCCAATCCCAAGTTGCAACTCCCTTTGCCACAATATGTTAAGCGCCGCCCTTTTGAGGCCTGAGTTGCGCCGGTTGAACTGCGTTGGCGGTATTGCGAGGAGTCGCAATTGGCGTGCCGGAGGAGCACGCCGGGGCGGTTCCCGAATGGCCTGCTGGGATGGGATCAGCAATCTGAAAAGGCAGATGGCTCAGGCGAGGAATGCGGCGATCACACGTAGGTGCGGAACGCCGCGGTGGCGGCCGGCCACATGACTTCCCAGCCGCGCGTGCCGAAGCACTGGCAGAGCGCGCCGCTGCGCGGAACTCTGCCTTCGACTTTCACGCGCCAGTCGCAGACGGTCGTCGTCTCCAGGACGAGCGCGTACTGCTGCCCAGCGGTGATGGCGATGACGCCGGCCGGCGGAAGGAAGACATTCCAGCCGTCCGCCAGCGGGCGAACCAGTTCGGTCAGCCCGAGGAAATCGTCGAAGTCCTGCGACGGAAGTCCCTCGGCGGCCTTCCAGATGGCGATTCGCGCCGAGCTGGACTCGTCTGAAACCGCCATGTTCAATTCGATGCGGCGGAGCATGCCCGAAATCCCGGCGACGAACGTCTGGGCGCAGTCATAGCCGAGCCACGGGCTCACCGCGGCATTGAAGGCTTCCTGGCATTGGTCAACGCGCGGCAGCGAAACGGGAACGATCCCGTTATCGCCGTACGGGACAGGATCGAGCCAGAATCTACTCACTTGCAGAATCTCACTCCTGGTGCTGTTGGCGGTTGGTAGGCATTACGCAAACTACGTGCCCGAAAATTTACAAACTCGGCCGGAGCGCGTCTTGCTGTAACATGCAGTCATACAGTCAGTTACTACTCACGCGTAATTTGCTTTCCGTGCGCGCAGCGGATTTCTGTCCATTAAAATCAACACGGATGATGCGGCAGAGCGACACTGGAGACCGCTCCATATGCGTTCCGTGTTGATAACGGGTGACGCTGTGAACCTTAAAAGGCGTATCTGGCTGCGCGCCAGCGTGTTATGCTTCATATATTCTCAGGACCGTGATAGCTCGATTCCAGGTTGATAATTCCACCGCCATCAGCGCTCGCGCCATTTTTTGATCTTATGACAATCCGCTTAGCTTCAACTTACGTCCATACAGCGCCTTAGAGCATCTGGTGCAGCAGCAACATCGTAACTCTTGCCCTGGCATAGGGTTTGCTCTTGATACGAGTGTGAAAGGAAGCAATGAAATGGGATCGAACGCAGTGGTAATGGTCGTGGACGATGACGCGCAGCTTCGCTCGCTGGTCGGGACGGTGCTGGCGCGCGCGGGACACGACGTGGTCGAAGCCGCCGACGGCGAAGAGGCTCTCCGGCTGCTCGACGAGAAACTGCCCGACTTGATCCTGACCGACATGGCCATGCCGAAGATGGACGGCTCGCAACTGATCGAGGAAGTGCACAAGCGCGATCCGATGCTCCCGATGATCGTGCTCACCGGCCTGGCGACGGTGGACGCGGCCGTCGAGATGATGCGCAAGGGCGCGTGCGACTTCATCGCCAAGCCGTTCAAGATTGACCAGCTCAGCGACTCGGTGAAGAAAGCTCTCGGCCGCCAGCTTTTCCGGCGCGACGTGCTGCGCCTGCGCTCCGAGCAATGCGTGCGCCTGGGCGAGGCCGGCGCCACGCTCATCGGCGCCAGCCCCAAGATGATCGCGGTCTACCGCATGCTCAAGCAGGTCGCCCACAGCCCGACGACCACCGTCCTGATCCAGGGCGAAAGCGGCACGGGCAAAGAGCTGATCGCGCGCGCGATCCACCTGGCCTCGGACCGCCGCGAGAAGTGCTTCATGGACATCAACTGCGCCGCGCTGACCGAGTCGCTGCTCGAGGCGGAGATCTTCGGCTACGAGAAGGGCGCGTTCACCGGCGCGGCCAGCAGCGGCAAGCCGGGCCTTTTCGAGGTCGCCAACGACGGCACCGTCTTCCTCGACGAGATCGGCGAGATGAGCCTGCCCTTGCAGGCGAAGCTGCTCCGCGTGCTCCAGGAGAAGCGCTTCAAGCGCGTCGGCGGCGTCGTGGACGTCGAGGTGGACATCCGGATCATCGCCTCGACCAACCGCGACCTGGAGACGCTCGTGCAGGAGGGCAAGTTCCGGCTCGACCTCTACTACCGGCTGCGCGTGATCCCGATCCTGATCCCGCCGCTGCGCGACCGCAAGGAGGACATCATCCCGATCGCGCAGCACTACGTCGAGTTCTTCGGCGCGAGCCTCTTCAAGCGAGTCACGGAGCTGACCGCCGAGGCGCTCGAAGCCCTCGAGGCGTACTCGTGGCCGGGCAACGTCCGCGAGCTGCGCAACGTCATCGAGCGCGCCGTGATCCTCTCCGCCGGCGGCCCGATCGGCCCCGAATCGCTCCTCTTCGCCGGCGCGCCGCAGTTGGCCGACCCGCAGATGGAAAGCGCCACCGGGGACCTCTCCATCGCCGAAATGGAAAAGCGCCTCATCAGCAAGGTCCTCGGAAATACCTCCTGGCGCAAGACCGAGGCCGCGCGGATCCTGGGCATCAACCGCACCACGCTGCACAACAAGATCCGCGATTACGAACTCGCGCCGGGCCCCATGCAGGCTTAGCAAGGAGATCCAGATGAACCGGAAGTCATCGGGCGTATCGCACGCGACGGCCACCGCGGAACGCACCGCGCCGGCGAATCTCACGGCGGCGGTGGACGCGCTCGTCCACGGCTACAATGCGGAACTGGAGATTTACTCGACGGTCCGCGCCCTCACCTATAAACAGCGCGACACGCTCTGCAACGGCTGGGACCTGGACCGGTTCGGCGATCTGCTCGACGAGAAGGAGGACCTGCTGCAGATGATCGGGCAGGTCGAATCGGTGATGAAGGGCGCCAAGGCGCTCGTCCTGGGGCGAAAGGATTCGGAATGCCCGAACCGCTGGCAGCTCGAGCGGCTGCTCGACCACCTCGCCCGAATGATCGAGGAAATCCGCGCGCTCGAGCGCGTCAACGCCTCGTTCCTCGAAACCGCCCTTGCCGCGGGCTGACGCCGGCTTTTACCACGACGGCACGACGAGCACGACGTACGGAAGGAGAAATTAACAACTCTAATCCGTACGTCGTGCTCGTCGTGGTGAGGCCTTAACGAGCTAAACTTTGACCGCCAGGGACTTGGACTGGGCCTTGACCTCGTCGGCGGAGACTTCGTGGCCGAGCTTGTCGGAGAGGTAGATCGCCTCGCTGATGAGCATGGTCTGCAGGGCCAGCTCGGCGGTCGGGAGCAGGGGCACGCGGCCCTGCTGAGCGGCGATCCAGTGCTGCTGCGAGCCGTCATACGCGCCGTAGGTCGGCTCGGTCTCGACCAGTTGGTGCCAGCGATAGTCCACGTAATTGAGGTCGAAAGTCGCGTCCTGGTCCACGTCGGCGTTGGTCGTATGGAAGCTGAACGGCTGCAGGCGGACGCCGCCCAGGCTGCCGACGACGAAGCTGCCCTCGAAGGGGTTCATGTTGATCGCCCAGGACTCGATGATGTCCAGGGTGAGGCCGCCGGCGAACTTCACGAACCCCAGGCCGAGTTCCTCGACGTTGTAGCCGCTGATCTTGCGGCGGTTGGCGTCCATGTCAATCTCCTGGTAGACCTTGCCGCTGACGCGCTGGATGGCGGGCAGGCCCAGGAGGTAGAGCATCTGGGCGATGTGATAAACGCCCATGTCATAGAGCGCGCCGCCGGCGGAGATTTCCTTCTTGACGAACGACGCGGTGCCGTAGCCATCCACGTAGGGCCGCCCGCGGCGCCGATGGCCGGTTGAACGGGCGTGATAGACCTTGCCGAGCTTGCCCTGGTCAATCAGGCGCTTGGCGACTTTCGTTTCCTTGGAGTACAGCGTGGCGAGCTGAATGCCGAGCTTGCGCCCGGTCTCCCTGGCCGCGTCGTACATGGCCTGCGCATCGGCGTACGAGCCGGCCATGGGCTTCTCGCAATAGACGTTCTTTCCGGCGCGCAGGGCCGCGATGGTCATCGGCGCGTGGAAATTGTTGTGCAGGCATACGTCCACGGACTGAATGTCGTCCCGCGCCAGCATCTTGCGGAAATCGGTGTAGGTATTCGGGATTTTGAAATCTCCGGCCACTTTCTTGAGCTCCGCCTCATTCACGTCCGCCGCCGCCACGACCTCCGCGGCGGGAATCTTCGCGTACTCCTGCAGGTGATGCTTGCCGATCTGTCCCACTCCGATGATGCCGATCCGAATCTTGTCCATTGGATTCCAACTCCTCCTTCCTCAAACCCTGTGCAATGTATCGCGCGGTCCCCTGGGCGCCCCAGGTTCCGGAGTCACTTCGCTCCCAGACGGATCAGGGCCTTCTCGAGTTCCGCGAGCTGGCAGGCGACCTCGGCGTACTCGTTCTTCGCCGTGTGGTGCTCCACGCCCCAGTAGCCCTGGTAGCCGGCATCGAGGAGGAGCTTGATCTTCTCCTCGAGGCACTCGCGGGTGGTGGCCTGGTCTATGTGGGTGTGAATCGCCCAGCGGGCGGCCATGCGGTCGCCCTCGTCGGCTTTTCCGGGCACCCAGTGGCGGAGGTGGAGCAGGATGCCGTACGCGGGATGGTTCACCGCCTCGTAGACGCGCTTCATGTTCTCGGGGACCAAGGCCGGGCCGAAGTGCGTCTCCGGGCCGATCTTGAAACCGTGATCGCCCGCGAAGGCGGCGTACTCGCGGAACCGCTTGACGAGGGTGTCGAACTGCTCGCTGGACATTTCGCTCTCGCGCCCGCCGAAATCTATCCGCACCGTCTTCGCGCCCAGGAGCACGGCCAACCGCAGGTGCACGAGGGCGTTGCGATAGTTCTGCTCGCGCACCTCGGGTTTCGGGTCCCAGACGTGCACGCCGTCAATGTGGTAGTTGACGCAGACGATCTCCTCCTGGTCCATCGCGCGGCGGACTTTGCGGACGAAGTCCTCGTCGGTCGAGCCGACGGTGTCGTTCCAGAAGTCGGCCGTGTTGAGCCGGTAGCGGTATTTCATGTCCTCCAGGTACGTGAAGGCGTTCATCCGCCCTTCGGCCAGAAGGCCGTGAAACGAATACGACGCAATCGAAATCTTCAAGTGCCTCTCCTTTCCTTAGTATCGTTTCCCGCAAATAACGTATATAAGTTAACTCTCTGTCATGCTGAGCGCAGCGAAGCATCTCACACCATAAACCGTTGCCGAAGCGCAGCGTATGAGATTCTTCGCTTCGCTCAGAATGACCGCGCATTATGCAACTTATTTCAGGGACGCCATACCAGGTTGTAATTCAGCGCCTTGTCGTCGCGAGTGCATATTTTGCCGGCGAGCCCGCCGCCGGCGGCGGTCAGCGTGCGCTGCCGGTGGGCGAGCGGCCGTCTGCAAACGTCCACCGGCAAGACCGTCCACGTGCCGTTATATTCGGTTTTGAGCGAGAAGTCCAGCGTGATCGGCTCCTCGATCAACGGAGCGCTTCCGACCAGACTTGTGCGATGGATCCTGGGGCTGCCGGCGGGCGACCGGAAGAACGTGAACGCGTCTTCCCACGGCGCGGGCGTCATGCCGTCATCGTATTTCGGCTCCGGCGCGAACCCGCCCTCGAATGACGGACAGGGCGGAATGACACGGCGGAGACGTGGGACGAGCGGGCTCGCCCGCGACGGCGTTTGCAGGAGCCCCCATCGTCCCGGTTATTCAACCCTGGTGCTCTGTTACATCAGAAATGATAAGCATAAGCTTCGACCTTGCCATCACCGTCCATTTGTCATTCCCGCGAAGGCGGGAATCCACGTTCAGCGCGCATCGCTGGATTCCCGCCGTTCGGCCCTGAGCTCACGGCCGAAGAGCTTTCGCGGGAATGACGGCGACCAGAATATCGAATCACCTGTCACGGAGCACTAGAGCCGGTTTCATAACCTCGTAATCGTAATCGTAATCTTACTCGTAATCGGCCTTCGTCTGGCCGTAAGAGCAAACGGCGATTACGATTACGATTAGGATTACGATTACGAAAATGGATGGG
>JBKQWE010000118.1:0-62436 GCA_052139675.1 Candidatus Brocadiia bacterium | reverse complement strand
TCCGTGTCCTCCCAAATCTCCGGGCCGGTTGTCTCACGGTGGATCTTGGGATTCGCAGGGTTATCGAACTGCTGCGGCATGAAGCCGTTGGGCGTTTCTGCCAGAATCTCGTTGGCTTTGGCAATGTCGCCCTTCATGCCTTTCGGGCCGGGCGTGAGCACGATATCTGCGCCAAACGCACGCAGCAGCACGCGCCGCTCCGTGCTCATGGTCTCCGGCATGGTCAGGATCAGCTTGTAGCCCTTCACCGCCGCCACAAATGCCAGCGCGATGCCCGTGTTGCCGCTCGTCGGCTCGATGATTTCCCGCCCCGGCTTCAGCACACCGCGCTTCTCCGCGTCCCAGATCATGGACGACCCGATCCGGCATTTCACCGAATAGGAAGGATTCCGCCCCTCGATCTTGGCCAGGACAGTCGCCGCCGCGCCCTGGGTGATTCGGTTGATCTTGACCAGCGGCGTCTTGCCGATGGAAAGCGAGTTGTCCGCATACCACTTCGACATGATCCGTCCTCCTTGTTTTATCACCCGGCGCCCTTTGCGGCCGCGCGCATGTGCAGTGCGCCAGGCCGGCAGATCCCGGCGGATTCCTATAGCCGATAAGTTCACTTGCGTTAGACTACACTATCTCGATTGTCTTTGTCAAGTTGCTTGTTGCCGCGGCCCGATTGATGCCTACGCCTGCACGGTTTGGCCGACCTTCAGCGGCCGAGTGTGGATGCCGCATTCGCCGCCGCACTTGCTCGTCCCGATCCAGCGTCCGGCGCGTTCGTTCGGACCATTGGCGATCTTGCTGCATGGGGCGCAGCCCAGCGAACGGTATCCCTGCGCGTAGAGCGGGTTGACCGGCACGCGATAGAGCGCCAGGTATTGCCAGACCTCGCGCTCGTGCCAGATCAGGATCGGATTGAGCTTGACGAGCCCGGCGTCGCGCTCCTCGATTTCCTGAAAGTCCACCCGGGTGCGGCCCTCGGTACAGCGCAGCCCGGTCACCCAGCAGGCCACGTCCATTTCCTCGATCGCGCGCCGGGTGGGTTGAACCTTCAGAATGTCGCAGCACTGGTCCGGCTTGGTCTCGTACAGGCGCTCCGGGATCGGATCGGGGTTGTCGTACACCTTCAGCTCAGGGTACGCGGCGACCATGTGGGTCATGAACTGGACCGTCTCGGCCGGCTTGTAGCGGGTGGTCACGATGAACCCGCGAATCCTGGGGCTGACGCGCTTGGCGAGGTCCCAGACCGCGCAGGAATCCTTGCCGAGGCTGTTCGCGACGACCAGCCTGTCGCCGAACTCGTCGTAAGCCTCCCGGATCAGGCGCAGCGACCGCTCGACCTTTTCCGCAAAGTTGAGTCCGTCCACAAGGCTCTTCACGTCAACCGAGTCCCGCGCGAATGACATGTGCTCTGCCTCCTTTCCATTTAGATTTCGTAATCCGTAGATTCGCGTCGTCCAAACGAAACCCGGTCCCACGCGCGCTCGTGCGCATAGTAAATCCCGAGTTTCACAATCGTATCAGCCAGGCCGATGGCCAACGCTCCCGCCAGCGCGCCGGTGATGAACCACGCGATGCAGAAGGTGATGATCGTCGCCACGAAACGCCAGCTCAGCGCCTTCGCAATGCTCCGCGCATGAGAGTCCACGAGGAAGAGCTCCAGTCGTTGCCTGACCGCTGCACGTTCCGATAGCCGATAAGTTTGATCGTGTTATAATACACTATCTCGATTGTCTTTGTCAAGTATATCTTTGATAATATTGCTATGGCTGTAAGTTGCTGATACTAAGTTGATTATGATGGCGGGTAAAGACGAGCTTGAAATAATTCGAAAACGCTGCGGCACCTGGCCCGACACAATCCGGACCGAGACTTGAACCGCTCCTGGAGCAACTTAACCAAAGAGCCGTCGCGATCGTCCGCCAACCGCTCTCGCGTTCCAACACGCCTGGAACGTCTTCAACGGACAACTCCCAGATAACAGACTATCGCCGGAAGCAGCTCTTTTCTTTCGCACTATCTGCCGGACGCCGTTCTCATCGCCTATAAATCCATCTGTAAACGGAGGCCGAGGATGTCCTCGTTGCCGCCTCTGCCCGGCGTGCCGGCCGCAGCCGTGTTCTCCAGCACTTTAGAGTGGACGTAGTTCATCATGAAGCGGACGTTCGAGTTGAGATACCAGTTCATGCCGGCCGTGACGTCGGCCATCCGCCCGCCGTGGACGTTCTCGCTGTCCAGGTCAATGTACGAGTACCGCAGCGCAAGTTCCCAGGCGCCCCAGCCGCGCCGGCCATCCTTGTTGCTGCCGAGGTTGTGCAGCACGTCAACGCGGTCGAAGCAGCCGTTGGCCTTGCTGTAGCCGCGATGTTCGCCGGTGAGGAAATAGCTGATGTAGCCGTAGACGGCGTTGAACGTTAAGTCCTTGCCCTGCCCGCTCGTGCGCGCCATCCCGGCCTGCGCCCATTCTCCCTGAGCCGAGAACGGACCGTACACGAAGGCGGCTTCCTCATCGTAAAGTTGGTAATCTTCAATGTGGCTCATGGCGCCGGTGTCCACGAAGGCCGAAGCCAGGTGCATTTCCGGCGCGCTGCTGAACTCGACGGGCGAGTTGGGTTGCGCCCCGGTCAGCAAGTCGGCCGCCGCCCCGAGGTGCAGCAGCCCGAAGGTGCCGCCGGTCTTCTCATCCTGGTACCAAGGCAGGCCCGTGACGCGCGCCGTCGTGTCGTAGCCGCTGTTGTTCTTTTCGTAGCCCTGGTAGCTGGCGCCGCTGTTGTCGGTGCCGAACTGCGGGCGGAACTCGCCGATCGCCCAGGTGACCCGCTGGTCAACGACGGCGTTCGAAAGCAGAATGCCCGTCTGATACTGGGGTGCGAAGGTGAACGTCACAGCACGCTCCATGAACGTGATGAAGTCGCTGTTCGTCACCGTTTCCAGATTGAACGGTTCCACGATGTGACCGACCGTGACGGTCGCGAACGGCTGGAACGCCGTCGTGCCGATGTACGCGCGGTCGATCTGCACCACGTCGCCGCTCGTGACCGCGGTGGCCGTCGCGGCCTTGCCCGCGGCCACATTGCTCTGGATCGCGCTGTTGACGCGTCCGGCAAAGTCCACCTCCAACCTGTAGAACGTGTTGCTGTAGATCGTGCCGTCCGAGATGAGCCGCAAGCGCCGGATCTCGTCGCCGTCCGCCTGGTTCCCCAGCGCGCTGGTCATCGTCGGCGCCTGGTACTTCTGGATGCCGCTGCCGGTGTGGAACCACTCGGCGTCGTACTGGATCACGGCCCCGAGGTGAAGCGAGAAGGCCTTGTCCGCCGTCTCGAACCTCAGCCCGTTGTGCCAGTTCCAGCTGGTATGGAAGTCCGTCGGACTCGTCGGCTCCGAGAGGCGCTCGACCGCCTTGCGAAGCGAGTCGTCCTGGGCGTTCTGCCTGGCTTCGAGTTCCGCCACGCGCTTCTTCAGCGCTTCCAGTTCCGCCCGGGCGTCCTGCTGCTGGGTGCCTTCCTGCGCGCGGGCTGCGGCGGGAAACAGGAGACCCAGCGTCAACAAGACGGTCCCGACACTTACGCTCATTCTCATTATGCCATCTCCTCGCCGTCTCCGGAACATCCGGCGCGTCCGCGCGTCTCGCGGCACAGTTGCTTTCGGCTCATGTGCTGAAGCCCGCTTCCCGTGGTCGGTTCGCGCGCGGTCTCTTCGTGCATCAGGGATAGCGCTCTCCGCAATTCAAATAGACTAATCTTCCGTTATTTGCAAGCCTTACTGCGGTGAATTCGGGAAGTCGCTCTCTTTGCCGCGCGGCGAACTCGCTGAAAGATTCCGTTGGCGCGTTCGATTTCCAGTTCCGTTTCAGCATCGCCGGAACCTGGGCCGCCGGGACGGCTTCATGAACTTCCAGCGCCAACGCCGTCGTTTTCGCCAGCCTTCCGCCCGGCAGCTTCACGCGTTGCATGAACAGCCCGGCCTGCCGCTGCGGACTGACGCCGCGCAAAGTGCGCATTTCTCAGGTGCAACGGTTGAACTTATCTGGAAACAGGATTATGTTGGAGAGCATGGCGCTTGGGTGACTTGGGGTGAAAACCGGAAAGGGGCATGCGATGAACGCGTTTTTCAAGCTCTTGTCGTCGGCGCTCGTGGTCGGCTGCCTGGGCGCCTGCGCGGCGACGCGGGGCGAGCCGCCGCGCGTGGACCACATCCGGCTCGAAGTGTCGAACATGCCGGCCTCGGTCGTCTTCTACCGCGACATGGTCGGACTGCGCGAACGGTCGGTGACGAAGGAGTTCAGCGTGCTCGAGGCGGCCAACATCGGCATCTTCCTCTCCGCGAAACCGTGGGGCTGGCTGACGCCGCGCGCCGCGGACGAGCGCCCCGGCTGGGGCATGTATCCGCACTTCGAGGTGGACAACGTCAGGCAGCTCGCCGCCCGGCTGAAGGCGCACGGCTACACGATCGTGCAGGAGCCGCAGCAGCACAGTTTCGGGACCGAGGCCTTCGTCGCCGATCCCGATGGATACGTCTGGGCGCTCGTCGGCCCGCGATGACGCGCGGTTGGCGAAGTCAGACCTTCGAATGATGAGGGACGACGCACTTCATCATTCGTCACTCACACCTCTTCCTTGACCGGAGGTTATGAATGTCGCTGATTCAAATCGTGATCCTCGCGGTGATCCAGGGGCTGGCCGAGCTGCTGCCGGTCTCGAGTTCCGCGCACGTCATCGTCGCGGCGAAGCTGATGAAACTGCAGGCGGACGCGCCGGAGTTCACGCTGCTGCTGGTCATGCTGCACACCGGGACCATGTTCGCGGTCATCGTCTACTTCTGGCACGCATGGCAGCGCGCGTTCTTCACATCGCGCGAGACGTTCATGCGGTTCGCGCGGTGCGTCATCATCGCCACGGCCGTGACGGGCATCCTGGCGCTGGCGCTGAAGTTCGGCATCGAGCATATCATCCGCCATCGGAATCCGGGGATCGAGAAGGCCGAGGTCGAGCTGCTCTTCAACCACCTCGAGCTCATCGCCGCGGGGCTGGCCGCGGTCGGCGTGCTGATTCTCTGGTCCGGCCTGCGCGCGAAGAACCGGCCGGCAAGCGAGGAGATCACGAACCGCGACAGCCTGGCCATCGGCGCGATCCAGGGCCTGTGCCTGCCGTTCCGCGGCTTCTCGCGTTCCGGCGCGACGATTTCCCTCGGGCTGCTGCTCGGCATGGCGAAGACGCGGACGGAGGAGTTCAGCTTCGCGCTGGCGGTGGTGCTCACGCCCGCGGTCGTCGGGTGGGAAGCCCTGCGGCTGATCCGCCACCGCGGCGAAGCCGGCGGCGCGCCCATCGGCCTGCACGACTTCCTGCCGGGCCTGGTGGGAATGGCCTTCAGCTTCGTCGCCGGCCTCGTGGCGCTGCGGCTGCTCTCGCGGCTGCTTGAACGCGGCCGGTGGTGGGTTTTCGGAATCTACTGCCTGGCCGCAGCCGCCGGCGTGTTCGTGATGTATCGGGCCGGGTATTGAGGCGCGCGAGCGCTCTTTCAGCACGACGAAACGAGTTTCCACCACGACGACACAACGATCAGGATGGAATTTTAGTCACAGCAATCTTCTTTCCTGATATTCGCCGTGCTGCGTTCGTCGTGCCCGTAGTGTCGTCGTGGTGAACGTTCGTGTCGCCATGGTAGAGTGGCGACGCCTTCACTCCTTCGGCATCCAGTGCGCGTCCTTGCCCCACCACTTGACGGAGCAGCCGACCGGTTCCGTGGTCGTCACCGAGACGCGCTTGCCGCGGAGCACCTCGTCAATCGCCTCGCGCAGGTCGTGGCGCGTTATAGCGTCCGGATCGTCCATGTTGTCGTCAATGCGCCCGCGGTAGGCCACCTTGCGCCCCTGGTCGAGCAGGAACACGTGAGGCGTTCGCAGCGCGCCGTAGGCCTTGGCGACTTCCTGCGTCTCGTCGCGGAGGTACGGGAAGTTGAATTTCTTCTCCGCCGCGCGCTTGACCATGTGGTCGAAGCTGTCCGTCGGGTGCCCCTTGTCCTCGTTCGGATTGATCGCCACGAGCTGCACGCCCTTGGCCGCGTAATCCTTCTGGAGCTGGATCAACCGGTCTTCGGCCGCCACCGCCGCCGGGCAATGGTTGCACGTGAAGACCACGACCACCGCCTTCTTATCCGCGTAGTCCTTCAGCCCGTGCAGTTTTCCATCCACGCCCTTCAGATTGAAACTCGGCCCCGCCTTGCCCACGTCAATCGTGAAGCCCATGCGATCGCTCCTTCACAAAAATGAGAACCGCAAAAAATAAAAGAGGAATTCTAACCGCCGATGAACGCGGATGAACGCCGATAAGAAGAACTAAAAGTGAGTAATCCGTATCTGCGTCCATCCGCGTTCATCGGCGGTTCCAAATTCTGTTGCCGTTTTCGCGTTTTCGCGGTCAGGAAGTCTTTTTCGTGAACAAACCGCACTCGCACTGGCCCGACTGCTCGATCTCCGCCCGATGCGTGCGGCACGGGCAGATATTCACGCGGTCCTTCTCCGGATCGCCGGTCACTTCGCGGCACGGGCAATAGGCCTTGCCGTACTTGAGCAGGTTTCGCGCCAGGCCGTTCAGGACGTAATCGCGCTGAGCCCGGTCCGGCTGGAGCGCCAGCCCGGCGTGCTCGGAATAACGCTCGGCGACGCGAGTCACCCGCTCGAGCGCCGCGCGAAATTTCTCTTCATCGTCCACGAAGCGCCTCCTCCGGCCGGCATTGTACCTTAAACGGCGCGCCGCTCGTAGTGTGCCCGTCCCATCCTTCGTAGCCCTCCGGGCTACTACGGAAGGCGAAGAAGGAAGGGCATACAGATAGCGCCTGACGGCGCCACTACGAGCGACTGCTACGGCTTCGCCGGCGCGGTGGCGGGCGCGGCCTGGATGGACTGCTGCAGGGCCTGGCGCTCCTTGAAGATTTCGCGGTTCACCGCGCCCACCTGGTTCTGCAGCTCCAGCCGCTTGTTGAGCAGGTCAATGATCCGCTGGTAGCGCGCGTCCAGGTCGGCGTTGTCCCGGCCGCGCTCGACCTGCAGGGTCTCCGCCTGGTCAATCTCCGCGTAGGTCGGCAGCGTCGCGGTGTATTGCACCAGCGGCAGACGTTTCTCGCGCAACTGGTCGCCCAGCCGCGCGGCCTCGTCCTCCTTGCCCGCCTTGTAGGCCTCGGCAAGCTGCGCCAGGCCCGCGCGGAACTCCTTGGCCTTCGCGATCGCGTCGCCGAACATCTTCTTCGCCTCATCGGTATGGAGCCTGTCGGAAAGCGCCTGCCAGCGCGCGATCAACTGCTCGTTCCACGTGACCAGCAGCGACAGCGTGGCCGCATCGAAATCGCCCGGGCGTCGCGCCGCCGGAGCCGGAGCGGCGGCCGGTGAAACGGGCGGTTTCTCCGCGTCGCCCGCCGCGAAGGCCAGACCGGCCGTCATCATCATCGTCACCAACGCCGCCCCGAGTTTCCTCATCTCAGTCCTCCTTGCCAAAATTGCCAGCGTTCTCCGTAGAAAATGCGCGCACGGCGCGCATTTTCTATGGATGCACCAGCCGCGCAGCCGTTGGCGCGGCTAATGTGCTCAAAAGCCGCATGAACCGCAGCGGCTATTTTACCGCGTCCGGCCGATTGTGCAAGCCCCGGAGCGTTTGACAGCCGCGCCGCTCTGGAATAAGCTGACGGCGTACCATAACTTCCATTTCTCCCGGGAAATCCCATGGCGAAAAAACCGTTCGACCTAAAGGCTCACGGCAAGCCGTTCGACTCAAAGGCTCACGGCAAGCCGTTCGACGGAAAGGCTCACGGCAAGCTGAACGAATGGCGGGTCGAAGTGGCCGTTCGCGGCGAATTCACCGACCCGGTCGGCCGCGGCGTGCTCGGCGACATCGCCGACCTGGGCATCGCGAGCGTCCGCGAGGTGCGCGCGGCGAGCGTGTACCTGATCACCGGCGCGCTCTCCGCCGCGCAAGTGCAGCGGATCGCGTCGCGGCTGCTGTGCGACCCGGTCAGCGAGGAATTCTCGTTCCGCGGGCCGGTGGCCTCGCCGCGCAAAGGGCGGTTCGCCGTCGTCCAGGTCTTCCGCAAGCCCGGCGTCATGGACCCGGTCGAGGCGAGCACGAAGAAGGGCATCGCCGATATGGGGTTCAGCGCCGCCTCCGTGCGCACCGGCCGGAAATTCCTGCTCTACGGAAAGCCTTCGCAGGACGAGCTGCGCCTGGTCGCCGACAAGGTGCTGCACAACGCGGCGATCGAGGAGGTGTTCTTCGGCGACGCGGCCATCCCGCACGCGCCGGTCGCGCCGGTGTACCGCTTCGAGCGCCAGGAGGTGGCGCTCCTCGGCGTCAGCGACGCGCGCCTGCTCCAGATCAGCAAGGAGCGCGTCCTGAGCCTGAACATCGCCGAGATGCGCGCGATCCAGGGCCACTTCGCCGAGCTCGGCCGCAACCCGACCGACGTCGAGCTCGAATCGCTCGCGCAGACATGGTCCGAGCACTGCGTGCACAAGACGCTCCGCGGCATCATTGATTTCTCGGGGCGGCGGATTGACAACCTGCTCAAGACGACGATCATGCGCGCGACCGCGGAGCTGAAGCGGCCGTGGTGCGTCTCGGTGTTCAAGGACAACGCCGGGGTCATCCGGTTCGACGAGCGCAACAACATCTGCTTCAAGGTCGAGACGCACAACCATCCGTCGGCCATCGAGCCGTACGGCGGCGCGGGCACCGGCATCGGCGGCGTGATCCGCGACCCGCTCGGCACCGGCCTCGGCGCGAAGCCGATCCTCAACACCGACGTCTTCTGCTTCGGCCCGCCCGACCTGCCCGCGAACAAAGTGCCGCCCGGCGCGCTCCACCCCAAGCGCGTGATGAAGGGCGTCGTCGCCGGCGTCCGCGACTACGGCAACCGTATGGGCATTCCCACCGCCAACGGCGCGGTGCTCTTCGACGAGCGCTACGTCGGCAACCCGCTCGTTTACTGCGGCAATCTCGGCCTGATCCCGCGCGACAAGTGCCGCAAGGCCGCGCGGCCGGGCGATTGGATCGTCGTCGTCGGCGGGCGAACCGGCCGCGACGGCATCCACGGCGCCACGTTCTCCTCCATCGAGCTGACCGAGGAATCCGAGACGGTCTCCTCCGGCGCGGTGCAGATCGGCAACGCGATCGAGGAGAAGCGCATGACCGACACCATCCTCCAGGCCCGCGACCGCGGCCTGTACTCCAGCATCACCGACTGCGGCGCCGGCGGCCTCTCCAGCGCCGTCGGCGAGATGGGCGAAGAGCTCGGGGCGGAGGTCCATCTCGACCGCGTGCCGCTCAAGTACCCGGGGCTCAGCTACTCGGAGATCTGGATCAGCGAGGCGCAGGAGCGCATGGTCCTGGCCGTGCCGCCGCGGAAGCGCGCCGCCATCCTCAAGGTCTTCCGCGACGAGGACGTCGAGGCGACGATCATCGGCCGGTTCACGGACGACCGGCGGCTGAAGCTCTTTTACGGCGGCCGCCCGGTCGGCGACCTGGACATGGAGTTCCTGCACCACGGCGTGCCGCGCCTGACGCGGCGCGCGACCTGGCAGCGACAGCAGTTCATCGAGCCGACGCTGCCGGAGCGGAAGGACTACGGCTCGGCGCTCGAGTGCATCCTCGGCTCGTGGAACCTCTGCTCGAAGGAATGGATCATCCGCCAGTACGATCACGAGGTGCAGGGCGCCAGCGTGCTCAAGCCGCTCGTCGGCGTCGCCAACGACGGCCCCGGCGACGCGGCCGTCATCGCGCCGGTGCTCGGCTCGCGGCGCGGCGTCGCCGTCTCGAACGGCATCAACCCGAAGTACGGCGACATTGACCCGTACGCCATGGCCGCCTCGGCGATTGACGAGGCGGTGCGGCAGATCATCTCCGTCGGCGGGACGCTCGACCGCATCGCGCTGCTCGACAACTTCTGCTGGGGCAACACCGACAAGCCGCAGCAGCTCGGCTCGCTCGTCCGCGCCGCGGAGGCCTGCTACGACCTGGCCAAGGCGTACGGCACGCCGTTCATCAGCGGCAAGGACAGCCTGAACAACGAGTTCCGCGTCGGAGACGAGAGCATCTCCATCCCGCCCACGCTGCTCATCAGCGCCGTCGGCGTCCTGCGCGACGTGCGCAAGTGCGTCAGCATGGACGCGAAGAAGGCCGGCGACGTCCTCTACGTCGTCGGCATGACGTACGACGAGATGGGAGGCTCGCACTACTACGCGCTGGAGAACTACACCGGCAACCACGCGCCGATCGTCCGCCCCGAGCAGGGCCGCGCCGCGTTCGAGGCGCTTTCGCGCGCCATCGGTTCCGGCCTCGTCCGCGCCTGCCACGACTGCTCCGAGGGCGGCATCGCCGTCGCCGCCGCCGAGATGGCCTTCGCCGGCGCGCTCGGCATGGACCTCTACACCCTGACCGTCCCGCGCCCGCCGGAGATCGCGCGCGACGACGTCATCCTCTTCAGCGAATCCAACTCGCGCTTCCTGTGCGAAGTCGCGCCGGAGAAAATCGCCGCGTTCGAGTCCGCCCTCAACGGCGTCCCCATCGCGCCGCTCGGCCGCCTGACGGACGGGAACATTTTCCGCGTCCGCGGCGTCACCGGCGACACGATCATCGAGAAAAACATCTCCGAGCTCAAAGAGGCTTGGCAGAAGCCGCTGAGGTGGTGAGAAAAGCGAAAAAGCAGAGAATATTCTTTGCCAGAGCTGAATGGGCTTGACAGATAAGAAATATTATGTTATAATGTGTCTTATGAGAAGTCGTAAGATACTGACGGGGAAGAAGATGGCGCATAAAAAGCGATTTGAAAAAACGAACCCAATTTATCCCAAGACAGTATACGACAGTGAGTTGCAGCCTTATTGTCATAACACGCGCCTGCGGCGCGACTTAAAGGCGTGCAAGAGCCAGTCACTCGGTGCCGCGGTTCCGAGCCGGGGGACTCGCAAGGCATTCACCGACACCGACGCGGGGCGAAACTTGGTCGTCTGTGAGGACGTTGAGGACCTGTTCAAACGGCTGGGTATTTGAGCGAATCGGCAGTTATGCCAACCTTTTCAAGTTGTGAGAGCACGTGAAACGACAATTGGACTTCAGCCGCATTCCGGTCCCTGACGACACCAGCGTCGCGATCATGCGGCGGAAGACGGTGATCGAACGGATCCAAGGGGCGTTCAATTGCCGGCACTTGCTTTGCCTCCTAGTCCACAGTCGGCATCCTGATTGGGATGAAGGGCGAGTTTCAAGGTCTGCGCAGCGCCGCGCCAAGTCGGGCGAATTTCCCTTGTGGCTTGAGGACATTCTGATATTCTGCGCGAATGAAGCGGGCCGGGAACGCGCGATGCAGTGGGCGGAAGAACTGGGGTTCAAGGAAATATGGGACTTGGAGTTCGTCCAGAAACGGATCGCCGCCACATTGGACCAACGCGCGCAGGCGAAGGAATAATGGCTTCGTAATCGTACTCGTAATCTTACTCGTGATCGGCTTTCCTCCGTCAACGGAAGAAAAAGGCGATTACGATTACGAGTAAGATTACGATTAGGAGAAGACAAGGAGGGTTCCAATGCAGCCGATCAAGCCGTGCAACACGTACCACGCCGTCCTGCGCAGCCGCGAGTTGTATCGGGGCGCGGACGGGAAGAGCGCGTTCAAAGTGTACTTCTGCGACATCGTCGGCCGCAAGGAGCCGGCGCGGACGGTCTGGGCGCAGTGCGGGCTGGCGAAGGCGGATTTTCTGAAGGGACTCGGAAGGGTCGAGTCGGCCGAAGGAGTCGGCTTCGTCACGGCGTTCCCGCACGTCACGAAGGTCTTCCGGTTCGGGCCGGAGGCCGAGACGAACTGCAACGTCCGCTGCTGGAGCACGAAGGGCCTGAAACCGCTCGACCTGGCGCGCGGCGACGGTTACATGGAGTTCGCCTGCTTCGCGGAGGCGGCAATCGCGGCCGAGGAATTCGCAAGCTGGGCCGCGGCGAAATCGGTCGAGGAATACTTCGGCCGCTGGTGCCGCTCCGCCGACTGGCCGATCGCGCGGAACGACAAGCTGGCGGCGTATTGGGCGGGAGAATAGACGGCCTGGTGCGCCGGCGGTATAATGACATGTGGAAGCGAGGTGAGAGACCATGAAATACAAAATCGCTCTGCGCCGTTCCAAAGAGGGGTATAGCGTCTGGGTTCCTGGTTTGCCCGGGTGCTGCTCGCAAGGCGCAACGAGGAAGGAAGCAATCGAGAACATCCAAATTGCTATTCAGGAATATCTCGCCGCCGCTGACGACCTGACCAAGGGCACGGAGGTGTCCGAGGTCGAGGTCGCGAGATAGGAGCATGGCGAGAATCCCGGGGGTCAACCATCTCGCCGCTGTCCGGGCACTTGAAAAAGCGGGTTTTCGTATCTTGCGCCAGGGAAAACACATTGTCATGACCGACGGGACGCGCATCTTGACCATACCCAGGAACAATCCGGTCAATGCTTTCACGATGGGAATGATTATCCGCAGCGCCGGCTTGACGGTCGAAGAATTCCGCCGGCTCCTGTGACCACCCGCAGGTCGTTTGCATTTTCCCGCCGCATCGTGGTATGATGCAAGCACATAGGGTGGCGTGTGGTTGCTCGACCCGGTTTTAGCACCGTCAGACAATCCCATCGCTGAACGTCGTAACTCCCTGTCCGTAATGCACTTGCGTCCATAGCGTTTCGTGTTTCGCCGCCGTTCGGTCCCGTGGCTCACCACGGGCCGAAGCGTCTTTATCGCCGGAGCCTTGCGATGTCCAGAGAAGTGCCGCTTGAACGAGTCCGCAACATCGGCATCATGGCGCACATTGATGCCGGCAAGACCACCTGCACCGAACGCATCCTTTTCTACACCGGCCGCACCCACCGCATCGGCGACGTGGACGACGGCAACACGACGATGGACTGGATGGACCAGGAGCGCGAGCGCGGCATCACCATCACCGCCGCCGCCACCACCTGCAACTGGCGCGACCACCGCATCAACCTGATTGACACCCCCGGCCACGTGGACTTCACCGCCGAGGTCGAGCGCTCGCTGCGCGTCCTCGACGGCGCCGTCGCGCTCTTCTGCGGAGTCGGCGGCGTCGAGCCGCAGTCGGAGACCGTCTGGCGCCAGGCCGAAAAATACAACGTGCCCTGCATCGCCTTCGTCAACAAGCTCGACCGCCCCGGCGCGGACTTCTTCGCCGTGGTCCGCGAGATGGAGCACTCGCTCGGCGCCAACCCCGTGCCCATCGTCATCCCCATCGGCAAAGAGGAGAACTTCGTCGGCCTCGTGGACCTCTACGCGCAGAAGGCGATCTACTACAATGACGCCGACAAGGGCGAGACGTACCGCGAAGGCCCCATCCCCGCGGACATGGTCGAGATCGCCGAGAAGTGGCGCCGCCACCTGATCGAGAAAGTCAGCGAGCTCGACGAGGCGATCCTCGACCGCTATTGCAAGGGCGAGGAGATTCCCCTCGAGGACCTGCGCCTGGTGATTCGCAAGGCCACTCTCGCGCGGCGAGTCGTGCCGGTCTTCTGCGGCGCCGCCTTCAAGAACAAGGGCGTCCAGCGGCTGCTCGACGGCGTCATCCATTACCTGCCCTCGCCGGTGGACCTGCCGCCGGTCATCGGCAAATGCCTCGAAGGGACCGAGATCGAACGCTATCCCAAGGACGACGGCCGCATGGCCGCGCTCGCGTTCAAGGTCGTCTCCGACCGGCACATGGGCAAGCTCATCTACCTGCGCGTTTACTCCGGCACGATGCGCGCCGGCAGCTACGTCTACAACTCCGTCAAGGGCAAGCGCCAGCGCATCGGCCGGCTGATGCAGATGCACGCCAACCACCAGGAAATGCGCGACGCGATCTACTGCGGCGACATCGGCGCCGCCGTCGGACTCGGCGAGACCACCACCGGCGACACCATCTGCGACGAGGAGCACCCGATCGTCCTCGAGGCCATCGAGTTCCCCGCGCCGGTCATCTCCGTCAGCATCACCCCCGAATCGCGCGCCGACCAGGAGCGCCTGGCCAAGGCGCTCCACGCGATGTCCGAGGAAGACCCCACCTTCATCGTCGCCCACAACGTCGAGACCAGCGAGACGGTGATCAGCGGCATGGGCGAGCTGCACCTCGAAATCATCGTGGACCGAATGCGCCGGGAGTTCGGCGTCCAGGCCAAAGTCGGCGTGCCGCAGGTGGCCTACCGCGAGACGATCACGAACACCGTGGAGGTCTCGTACAAGCACGTCAAGCAGACCGGCGGCCACGGGCAGTACGCGCACGTCGTCATCCAGCTCGAGCCGCTCGGCCCGGGCGAAGGCTTCGAGTTCGTGGACAAGATCTACGGCGGCTCGATTCCGATCAACTACATCCCCTCCATCGAGCGCGGCATTGTGGACGCGATGGCCAAGGGCCCGTACGCCGGGTTCCCGGTGGTGGACGTGCGCGTGACGCTGCTGGACGGCACCTCGCACGACGTGGACTCCAGCGACATGGCCTTCCGCCTCTGCGCGTCGCACGCGTTCCGCCAGGCCGTGATGCAGGACACCCCGCAACTGCTCGAGCCGGTGATGTCCGTCAACGTCATCGCGCCGTCGGAATATTCCGGCTCCGTCAACGGCGACCTGTGCGCGCGGCGCGGCCGGATCCAGGGCATGGAGGCGCGCCCGACCACGCACGAGATCACCGCCTACGTGCCGCTGGCGCACATGTTCGGCTACGCGACCACCATCCGCACCCTCACCCAGGGCCGCGGCACCTTCACCATGCACTTCGAGCGCTACGAAGCCGTCCCCTACTCGATCGCCGAAGAGATCATCGCCGCGCGGAAGAAGGGGACGACGAAGGAAGAGTAGCGCGCCGGCGGCATAACTTCAGCTAATCCCCGACGCACTGCATTTACAGCCATAAACGTGGCCCCCTGTCCCTATTTCCCCGTATTTTCCCCCGGTCGTTTATACGCTGAAGGAGTCCAGGGGCTGCTGTTTCTACGTATCGTCGGTGGTAAAATCCCGGCGGTGGCAGGGTACCACTTGGGCAATCTTTTGAAAGAGGCAGAGTATGGCGCGCATGAAGAAACGACCCGTAGGGGCGCTAATCGTGTTTGCTGCGGTGAGTCTGCTTCCGACTATGCTTACCGGGTGCGTCCGTAAATCCGAGTACGAGAAGTCGCAAGCCGAACTCGCTGCCGCTCAAGCGAAAATCAAAACGCTTGAGGCCGAGCTTGCACAGCTAAGACCTTTGGCGGCCAAGGCGCGGCAGTTGCCCATTTCGACGACCATAAACAGGCACGCAATAAACGCCGGTTATAATCTCCTGATTACCAATGAATCCAGAGCGCCGCTCCGCCTAGCCATTATTGTCACTGCGAACGGGCGCGCGAAGAACTTCTCACTTGTCGTTGACGGGGGAAAGTTTGCACCAGTTCCGGGGCTTGCCCCGCACGACACTGTAACTATCGGAAGCGAAGGTTACGATTCGCAGACCATAGAAATCAAATGAGGAAGAGGTCAGGACGGCTTTGGTCTGCGGCTGCGCTGGCTGGTTATGAGCCTTAACACGACAAAGCCCCGGATAGCCGGGTGAATCTGTCCGGCATAACCCTCTTAGATGAGATTCGACAGCCAATTCGTGTGCCTTCTCATCCGTCTGCTTCATCCGTGCGGCCCCAGGATAAACCGTGCTCGCTCATGTCGAAGCATCTCGAACGGTGTCATGCACTTGATGCCCAGACCGATGCAGGCATTGGGTATCTTGATTTTCTTGGTGCCATCGGACGGAACTTCGTGCGTGACGACCGTGTGCTTGTGCGCAAGCGCGTGCGCGACGAGGTAGTAATCAGCCACTTGCAGGAAGGTGCTCATGGCGGCAGCCTCGTACCGCTGGCGCGCTGCCCACTCGCTGACCCTGGCGAGGGCGGGCAGAATGGCCGCATCCGGTTTCAGGAAGAAGTCCGTCCCTCGCAGCGCCGCCCACGCGGCAAGCTCATCGCCGCCGGCTTCAATTTCATCTCCAACTTTCTCGATGCTGAAAACGCGCTGCGCCTGATTGTGGGCGATGAGCCAGTCCCAGAATGCCGGGCAGAAGTCCAGGCCATAGTGGAGGTTCTTCGCCTGTATAAAAACGTTGGCGTCAAGCAGATAGGCCATTAGACGAGCACCCTCAGGCTGCGGCCAAGCTCGCGAAAGGTCTCCAGCTTCGAGAAGCCAAGCATCCGGAAAGCGTCGCGGTGAAGCGTCTGGCCTTCCAGCGTGCTGGCAACGAGCGCGCGGGCAAAGCGCTTGCTGACCCGCGCCGCCTGGGTCAGGTAGAAGTCGCCGCCCTTTGCCTTGGGGATCCTGCGAAGCCGCTCCAGTTCTTCCTCATACGCCTGCCCGAACTGTGCCCTGGCGAGGCCGCCTGCATCGTGAATCCGCCGCAGGACAACCAAGGTGCTGACTTTGAACCGCGCCGCCAGTCGGTTCATTTCCTGACGCAATTCACCGTGCTTCTCGTACTCGGCGCGCAGGACGGCCAAGGGAACCAGCAATTCCGCCGCCACCTGGTTACACCAGCGCTCTACATCATCGTCCGGCGTGAGGGACGCTTGGGCATCCGAGAGGGCGGACTGACCGAGCCAGACATGAGCCAACTCATGCGCCAGCGTGAACATCTGGGCCGCTTTGGTGTCTGCGCCGTTGATGAACACCAGGGGCGCCAATTCATCCGCCATCGCAAAACCCCGGAACTCCTCGGGATCGAGATGCCGTCGGTTGTTGTTCAACACCACCCCGCTGCACATGACGAGAATGCCCAAAGCATCGGCTTGTCCGATGAAGCGGCGTAGCGCGTCCGTCCAGGTCGGCGTTTGGCGACGCTCCGCCAGATCGAAGCCGAGCGCATGCCGAATGCTTGCGGCGGTCGTCGTGATATCGCTCGTCACGCGCGCCGATCCCACGAACGACGCCGGCTCTTCCCCCGCAGACCGCGCGTAGTCACGATACCATTCCTGCCGCTGCTGGCAGACGTAAAGGGTATCGAGCAGGTCCGGGCTGGGGTGTTCTCTGTGGACGTTCGTGCCGGCGCGGAAGTCCGGCAGCGGGATACGCTCAATCGGCGGCTCCTGCAAGAAGAGATATCCGATGGGTGTGCGCGTCGCCTTGGCGTAACGCTCCACCTGCTTCAGCGTCGGCTGCGCCTCGCGACTCTCCCAGGCTGGCAGTTGTGGAAAGCGGTCGGCCAGCGAGTCAAGGTCCAAGTTTGCACGCTCGCGCGCCCAGCGCAACAGTTCCGGTTTTAACTCGACGCGCATCATCGCGGTCTCCCGACCAGACGTTCATTGTCTGTCACGTGGTTACTTTGCCCAAAATCCTGCACGTCAATCTTACCCTTCACCGGAGACGATATCAACGCCGTGCAGTACTCGCGGAGCAGGTCAATTGAGACGCTTATCTGCTCCGTTAGGAATTCTGTGGAGGAAAATAGGGACGGGGAAAGTAGGAGGAAACTAGGAGGAAACTAGGGACACAAAACCAGTTATTCCCTCCTGCGGTCGCGCTCATCGCGAGAGCGCCATGACTTCCACCTGGCTGTGTTTGGCCTTTGCCTCCTCGACCAGGCGTTCAATGCGCTTGGCTACCGGATCCTCGATCCAGTCCGCGCCGCACTGCGAGCAGACGATGGCAGGCACGTTGCGGACCACGATCACCCCGAAGCCAAGGTCTGCCGTGAACGTTGTAGTGCCGCGTCGCCGCGTTCCTTTACAGACGGGGCAGAGCGCCGTCTTCCTGGCTTTCATCATTTTCTCCTTTTCCGGAAGTTCGGCTCGAAAGTTTGCAAAGTCGGTTCGTACGCCGTGATGACATAGGCTCTAGATGCTCCGACATCCACGGCGGCGACAACGTGCAGAGGCCGTTCTTCAAACCTGTCCAGGAACAAGGCCGCCGGCAGAGGATAAGCGTCGGGGTAATCCTCGATCCGATCCGCCTTGAGCAGCGCCGCCTTGACGGCCGCTTGGGGGATATCTCTCTCGGCCATGCGCTCCAGCGCATGCCGCTGCCATTCGATTCTGCCCGCCTTGACGGCCGCCTGCAAGCGGCGGGTATCCAGACTCTCAGCCATCATGGCTCCTGTTCAAGGCCTGATTATAGCACCTTGACTTCGTACGGCAACCGTCGGCCACAGGACTCTACCCCCGCGCCCCGGCCTTTGCAAGCGCTGATTGAACCGGAACCGGCAAGCATCGGAACTTCCCCTGTTCCGTCCGCCGCATCCTTTTGATCCCGTAATCCCGTCAAAGCCCCAGGTCAGAGGCACTTTTGCCGCTCTGCGTCGAGGAACTTCTCGACTATGCTGTGTGTGGCCCGGCGCTCCTCGTCGGTCCCGTGGCTGCCGACGAACTCCGCGAAGCGTTCCATCGTTGTGAGCATCGCGCCAATGCTGTCCTCCTCGCGGTGCGGCTCCATGCTCTCGTCCTCACGGCGCGACTCCATCTTCTCGATGGTCTGGGTGAGTTTATGGATCAGGCCGATGGTGTCGCTGACCGCCTCCGGCGCGAGGGGCTGCTCTGCGGCGGGCTTCTCTCCGGCGGGCTCCTCTGCGGCGGGCGGATCTCCGCTGGGATCGGCTCCGCCGAGCTGGCCGATGAGCCGGTCGCGCTCGCGGCGGAGGCGTTCGAGCGAGGCCAGCGGCGATTCGCTCCGGCGCAGGCGGCGCCGGTCCATCCATTTCCCGTCGCGCGCCCAGCGCTGGACGGTTTCCTTGCCCATGCCGAGGAGGCCGGCGATCTCCCGGCTGGATTTTCCCTCGACGATGAAGAGCGACTCGGCCATCACCCGTTCCTTCTCCGGTTTCGGTCTCATTTTCCTTACTCCCGTGACAGGAAACATGCACTGGCATAGTATAGCATAAGAATTCTTGTCCTGTCAAGCAGGAGAACAGAAATATACTGATGTTCGCCGGGGATAAGAGATCATTGGGCCAGAGGGCATGCCCGCGGCAGAAGGGTTCTGGATTCCCGCTTTCGCGGGAATGACGGCAGGAGGCGGATTGGAACTCTACGAACTGCGCACCCAGCGGAGAATCTCGCCGAGTTTCGGCGGCTTGCCGTAGAGCAGCACGCCGGTCCGGAAAATCTTCGCCGCGGCCCAGATGGTGAGCGGGACCGCGCCGGCCAGCAGCAGGAGCGAGCCGGCGATGTCCCACCAGGGCGGCGACGGCAGGACGGCGATCCGCAGGATCATGACCGTCGGCGCCGTCGGCGGGAACAGCGAGAGCGCCACCGCGAAGAGGCCGTTCGGATGCTCCGCGATGCTCATCCAGAACATGAAGGGCGCGATGAGGACCAGCATGAGCGGGAACATGACCGTTTGCGCCTCCTTGAGCGAGTTGCAGGCCGCGCCGACGCTGGCGTAGAACGAGGCGTAGATCGCGAAGCCGAGGAGGTAGTACGCCAGGAAGAGCGCCAGCAGCGTGGCGCTCGGCGCCTGCAACAGGCCCGTGCTGCCGGCGACCACCGACAGGGCGGTCACATAGATCGCGGCGGTCGTCAGGCCCACGCCGATCAGCCCCAGAATTTTCCCCGCCATCAGCTCGAGCGGGCTCACCGCCGAGAGGAGCACTTCGATCACGCGCGAGCTTTTCTCCTCGATCAGGCTCGTCAGCAGCATCTGCGAGGGCGTCATCATGGAAATGAACATCACGAAGAAGTAGATGAACGCGCCCATGGCGCGGCTGACGCTGTGGAGCTGGGCGAGTTCCCGGGCGTTCTTCGGAGTGATTTGCCTTGAACCCCAGACCATGGCCACGACCATGATGACGATGGGCAGGAGGCTGCTGATCCAGAACATCTTGGTCCGGAGCACCTCCTTGTATTCCCGCCGCGCGATGACGAGCATCTTATTCATGGCGTTGCCCCACCACGCGGACGAAGATCTCGTGGAGCGAAGGGGTCTTGATCTCGAAGGCGCGCACGCGGACCCGGCCGACGAGCGCCGCCAGCAACTCCTGGTCGCGCCCCTTCTCGCGCAGGGCGACGGTGATCCGCCGCTCCGAGCGCGTGACGCCGCGCACCATCGGCAGCGACTCGATGAAGCCGCTGTCGCCTTCGAGCTCGACGACGACGGCGTCGGACTCGTACGGCGCGCGGATTTCGTCGAGGGAACCGTCGAGCACCTTCTCGCCGCGGTGGATCAGCAGGATGCGGTCGCAGAGCGTCTCGGCCTGCTCCATGATGTGCGTCGAGAGGATGATCGTCCTGCCGGCGGCGCGCATGCGGAGGATCGTATTTTTCACCAGGTCGAGGTTGAGCGGGTCGAGCCCGGCGAACGGCTCGTCCATCACGATCAGCTCGGGATTGCTGATCACGGCGGCGATGAACTCCAGGCGGCGCTGCATCCCGCGCGAGAGCTCGCGCACCTCCTTCTGCTGCCAGCCGGAGAGGTCCATCGCCTTCAGCCAGCGCTCGATGCGGCCGGGGATTTGCGTTTTCGGCACGCCCTTGAGTTCGGCGAGGAACGCCAGGACGTTGCGCACCTTCATGCGCGGATAGAGCCCGCGCTCCTCGGGCATGTAGCCCACGCGGTCCTTCGCCTGCCGGGCCGACGCCGCGCCGAGCACCTCGATCCGCCCGCCGTCGGGCCGGAGGATGTCCATGATCATCCGGATGGTGGTCGTCTTCCCCGCGCCGTTCGGGCCGAGGAATCCGTAGATGGTCCCGCGCGGCACCTGCGCGCTCAGCTCCCGCACCGCGCGCACGCCGTCGAAGCTCTTGCTCACGCCGTCGAGAACGACCGCGCTCGCGCCGTTGCTGTCCACTGCGTTCTCCCGGTGTCCCATGGCCGCCGTCGAGAACAAATCCCGGCGGCGGCATCATCATACCAGAAATATCCGATCCGGCGAGCGCGGCGGTTCACGACTTCTTCCGGAGCGCGGACCGGATGGTCTCGTCGAGGCGCTGGAGGAAGCGCGAGCGGTGGCGCTTCTCGAAGGGCGCGGGACCGCCGGCGACCTGGCCGGTGTCGCGCAGGTGCGACATGAGTTCCCGGGCGGCGAGCGCCTGGCCGATGGTGTTCTCGTTGAACGCGCCGCCGCGCGGATCGAGAACGACGGCGCCTTTCGCCAGGCAGCGCGCGGCCAGGGGAATGTCCGCGGTGATGACGATGTCGTTCGCGGCGGCCTGCGCGGCGATCCAGTCGTCCGCGGCGTTGAAGTCGCCGTCCACGACAACCAGGTTCTGCTCGCCACTCTCGCCGATGCGCATCCAGGTGTTCGCGACGAAGGTGGCCGGAACGCCGCAGCGCTTGGCCACCTTGCAGATTTCCGGCTTCACCGGGCAGCCGTCGGCATCCACGAAGATGCGGATCACTTCTTCTCCAGCGCGCCGGCCAGGCCGGCGACCTGGTCGCAGCCGGCGCGGCAGGTGATGGACGAGTTTCGGAAGTCGTCGCAGACCGGCTCGACGCGTCCGCCGAGATGCTCGGCGAGGAACGCCAGCTTCGCTCCGTCCGGGCTGATCGTGACGGCCGCGCGGTCCGGGTTTCCGAAGAGCAGCTTGCGCGGGATGAGGACGGGCGATTCGGGCTTCATCTTGCGCTCCCTTGTCCTTTTGCGCCCTTCAGGGATTTTTTGCGTTTATGCTCGCGCCCGCGCGATCGGCCTGGACGGTATCGGCTGCGGCCTTCTCGAACGCCTTTCGGCTCGAAAGCCTTTGCAGGGCGAAAACCTATACTCGGCCGCTCCGCTTCCGCCGGAGGCGCAATCAATTGCCGAATGGCCTGGAAGATGGCTTGAATCTGCTCGTCGTGCCCGGCGACGCGGCTCTCCAGTTCTTTGAGTTGTTCGGCCAACGCCTTGTGCGTGGCCAGGAAGCGGCGCAGCCGGACGAAGGCGCGCATGATCTCGACATTGACCAGCAGCGCCCTGGGACTTCTCAGGACGGACGACAGCATGGCGACACCCTGCTCGGTGAAGGCCATGGGCGCATGCCGCAGGCCAATCCGGTCCGAACTGGAGGTCACAAATTGTGACCTCCAATTCGCGAACTCCCGCGCCGAAAGAACAAACATGAAGTCCTTCGGAAACCTTTCGATGTTGCGACGCACCGCCTGCTTCAGCGCTTTCGTCGGCACATCGTAAAGCGCCGCGAGATTGCGGTCGAGCATCACTTTCTGACCGCGGATCAAGAGGATGCTTCGCTCGATCCGTTCGAAAGGCACCGCTGGATTTTCGCCCTTCAAGCGCCTCCTCCGTTCTGCGGCAATCCGGGAAGGATTACCGCTTCGACGACCGCAACGCTGCGGGAAAGGATAGAGCAGTCCCATGGGGAAATCAACCGGAACGGCGCCCCGGCTCCGTAAATCGCGCGGGCGGCCTTGACTGGGCGCGGCAAAGCGCTAGAATTCAGGGAACCCCGGTTACTGGAGCGGCGGACCGATGCAGAAGGAAGACGCGGAAGAGATACGCGGCCTGATCACGTCTCTGAGGCTCTGCCATCACAAGGCGCAGCGGCACGTGGAGCTGATCGTGCAGGCCATCGGCGAGGGGCAGACGACCAAGGGATACCGGGGCCGCGAGACGGAAAAGCTGCACCCGGCGACGTGGATGTGGGAGAACGCCGTCCTGGTCCTCGAGGCGTGGCTCTCCGGCAACACGGCGCGGATGGACAAGCTGAACGTCGGCCGTCACGCGGGCTGGAAGCTGCTCGGCGCGCTGGAGGACCGGACGCGGATCAAGCACTGGCAGGTGGAGCGGCTCGTCGCGAAATTGAAAGCCGCGTCGCGGCTGTACCCGGGCGCCGAGTATTTCCCGATCGTGACGCATCCGGAGAAGTACGAGGACTTCGCGGGATACCGCGAGCCGACGCTCGCCACGATCATCCACGACACCGTGGACGGCGCGCCGGCGGAGATTTCGCTGGCGCAGGCGATTGATCATCTCGAGCCGGCGAACTGGAACTTCCCGGAGAACCTGCTGCTGGTGCTGCGCGCCATCAACGGCAACCTGAAGCCGCACGAGCCGTACGCGGTCTCCGAGCGGAACCTGAAGCTCAACCCGATCGCGCCCCAAATGCGCGTCGTCGCCGCCACGCTGCGCCAGTTCTGCGGCCGCCCCGCCGCCGGGCCGATTGACCCGGCCGTGCTCGGCGTCCTCGGCAGGAAAACGCCCGAGAAGGCGGCCCTGGCGGCGCTGCTGGAGGCGAAGATCACCGAGGCGTTCGGCGCGGCGTCTTGAGCGGCGCTCTTACCACCAAGGCACGAAGACACCAAGAACGGAAATGAAGGAATTTCCTTCGAATCGCCTTTCTTGGTGCCTTGGTGCCTTGGTGGTTACATCGTCTCTAAGGAAAAGCGAATGACATCGCGGAAGATCACCTGGATCCTTTTCGACCTGGGCAACGTCCTGGTCGAGCTGCACGCGGACGGGCTCGGGCGCGCAGCGGCGGCGCTCGGCAGCACGCCCGAACGGCTGGTGGCGCTGTTCAACGAAAACGGCGTGGCCCAGGCGATCGCGCTGGGGAAACTCTCGCCGCAGGAGTTCGTGGGGCAGATCAATCAGCGGTTCGGGACCTCCGTCACGCCCGCCGACGTCGTGAGCTGGTTCGGCCCGGAGCTCGCCGTCGTCTTTCCCGAAGTGCCCGGGCTGATCGCCTCGCTCAAAGGGCGGTACGGGCTGGGCATTCTCTCGAACACGTTCTTCGGCCACTGGGACTACTTCATGACGATGGACCTCGCGCGGCAGTTCGACGCGCTCATCGCGTCGCACCTGATCGGCTTCTGCAAGCCCGACCCGCGCGCCTACCGCGCCGCGCTCGACCGCATGGGCGCCACCGCGGCCGAGACGGTCTTCGTGGACGACCTCGCCGAGAACGTCCAGGCCGCCCTGGCGCTCGGCTTCAGGGCGTTTCAATCCACGACGCCGGGCGAGTTGATCCGGGGACTTCAACGCGCCGGCGTGGTGTGCGGCGGGCCGCCGGCGAAGTGAGACGAGGCCGGCCGGTCGGCGCGGATCGCCGGTCATCCGCATCCTCTCGCCTGCCGAATTTGTTAGGGAAATGTCCTATTGACGTTTACATAAAAAAAGGAATACTCTCGTAAAGACGCCAAGAACAGCAAAATGAGGCTGTTTTTCGCTCTTTGCGCTCTTGGCGTCTTTGCGAGAGACCTTTCGTTTCCTAACGCAAAGATCAATAATGCGCTCAATGGGGACAGCGGGGCTGTTGAAAAATGCTCGTGGTCATTCCCGCGAAGGCGGGAATCCAAACCCGCGCGCCGGAACCCTGGATTCCCGCTTGCGCGGGAATGACCGAGTGGAGATTCGTGTTGGATTTGGCGAGACCTCAATAAACACGGAGGCGCAATCGAATGAATGCACTAACGTTTAGGTACTGCGCAGTCGGCTTGATCGCCGTCATAGTCGGCTGCAGCGCCGGTTGCCAATGCACTTGCGATGGCGTTAAAGACAAGCCTGCTGCTGCCAGAACAGAAGACATGCCAGGGACCACGAAGATTGCCGGCGGGCTTGGCCCGCTTGGAGGCCTGCTGCCGCCGGTTACAGTTAGAGCAGAAGACATACCAGGCACTGTTCAGATTATCGGCCGGCTTGGCCAACCGCTTGGAAGTCTGCTAAGGATTCGAGGCAAATGGGTTTATTCGCTGGCAAAGGATGACTCTCTTTATTTCGATGTCGCTTTTGTCAATGGAATGCAGATTGGTAATAAAGTTGGCATCATGGTAGAGCCGATTGACAACGTGCCAGGGGGCCGACCGAAACCGGGAGACTTCTGGGATTGGAGAACTGGCGGTGAAGAAAGTGAACCGTGGCCAATGCCATCGGAGGGAGAGACATGGGAAATATTGGGAGTCGAGACGGGGTATTTTGATCACACATATTCGCCGGAGGTATACAAAGAAGAACCAAGTATAGGAACCCGGAAGATGACCATGTGGACATACGGATTCTACACTCGGTTCCAGTGCATCGCAGTCAGAAAGGTAAAGTGAGATGAAAGTCTTCGCGGGTAAGCGTTGGGCGTTCGGCCTGGTCGCAATTGGACTCTGCTGCGGGTTTGCAGGGCTGAGCTTTTCAGGAAGTGTGGAGGAGAAACACGCGGTCGTCGTCAGGGCAAAGGACATGCCGGGCGCGGTCCAGATTATCGGAAGCTGCGGGCAACCGCTCGGGAGCTTGATCACGATTCGCGGGAAATGGGTCGGCCCCGAGCTCCGCAAGGATGCCGGGCCGTTTTTCGAGGTCTTTCTCGTCAACGGGAAGAAGCCGGAAGAAGCGGTTGAGTTTGCCTGGGGCCAGATGGACGTGATTTTCTTTAGGGACGATCTTGGACACGGGGTCATGCACAAGGATTTGTGGGACTGGCATTTTGATTATTCTGGAACCCAGTCCGCCCCAGAGCCGAAAGCCGGGGAGACATGGGAAATGCTGGGAGTCGAGAGCGGCCATTTTAATCATTGTTATTCGAAGGAGGCGTGGAAAATAATTGGCATTGCTCCGCTCCAGCCGGCCACGTATGCGCGAGCTTTCTACACGACTTTCGATTACATTGCCTTAAGAAAGCTGCAATAACGATGAGGCGGGCTTTCTCCGGCTTCTGCGTTACAGTCCTGCTCCTCTGCTCATGGGTCGCGTCGCCCGCGAGCGACGCGCCGGAGGGCTCCGATTCCGAAACGGCGGTGCGCGAGGCCGTGTCGCGGTTTCGTGCGGCGGTCGGCGAGGGGACTTATGAGGCGCTCCTTCCGACGGTCGCTGCCGCCGACGCCCGCGAGATCCGGGAACGATTGGCTGCCAAGCTTCCGCTCTTCCGGGTGGAAAAACTGGCCGGCTTTTTCGCCATGGCCGTCTCCAGGGCAAAGCGCGACTCGGCGCAGCCTGCGGCGGACGCCGGGCCGGAATTCAGCGTGACGGTGACGGAAGCCGACCGCGCGCGGTTGGACATCGAGCCGCTGTTGAGTTTCCGGCCCTCGGTTTACATGGTCCGCGAGGACGGTGCGTGGAAGGTGGACCTTACGCTGACGCTGCAGCGCTCGCGCGCGCCGCGGCCGAAAGAGGAGATCGTCTCGATCTGCCGCCGGGCGCTCCACGGGATCGCGGACGATGCGGACCTGGTGGAGACTGAGCACTTCCTGATCTTCGCGCACACCGGACCGCTGCCGGCGCAGACGGCGGCGCAACTGCTGGAGGAGCTGTACGATAATTTTCAGCAGGTCTTCCCGTTCGATCTCGGCATGCCGCCGCGCGCGCAACCGGCCTCCGCCGACGCCGGAAATCCCGCGCCCGTCGAGCCGGCGCTGCCGTTCTCGCCCGGGCCCGATCCCTACATGATCGTCTTCCTGTTCTCGTATCACCAGACATACCTCCAATTCGCCGAGCGCCATGACCCGGCCGCCCTGAAATCGGGCGGGTACGCGACGCCGGCGGGCTACTTCGCGGTCTGGTTCTCGCCGGTGTTCCGCCCCACGGTCCGGCACGAAGGGACGCACCTGCTGATGTTCCGCCGGATGCACCTCTTCGGCGCGCCGAGCTGGCTCTCCGAGGGCATGGCCGAGAACATGGCCGACCCGCGCGACGCCGCCGACTCCGACCGGCCGCTGCGCGAATGGCTGCTGAACGTGGTGCCCGTGAGCCTGGAGCCGCTGCTGATGAGCGAGAAGATCAGCTTCGGCCTGGACTACCTGCTCTCGCAGAGCTTCGTCCACTTCCTCCGCAGCGAGCACCCGAAGGAGTGGGCGGAGCTGATCGCGTTCATCCGCACCTCGCCCCGCCCGCGGCCCAGGGAATGCCACGCCGAACTGCTGCGGCTCCTGGGAATGACGCAGTCGGAACTGGATACGGCGTGGACGAAGTCCGTCCTGGATTCCAAACCGGCCGGGGACCGCTGAAGACGACAGGAGATTGGGAGATTGGGAGATTGGGAGATTAGGAAATGCTGGCGATGCCGAGCGCTTCTCCCAATCTCCTAATCCCCCAATTTCCCAAATTCCAGACGTGCGGGTAACCTCGGTTGCTTTTTCCATTCGTGAGAGCTAAATTTCGCCCGTCGAGTCCCCGATTCACAGGCCATTAAAGGAGACCCGCGTGCCGAACTTCACGATTGATCTGGGCGGCGCATGGAAACTCCAGCGCGCGGGGAACGGACGGCGTTTCCCGGCGATTGTGCCCGGCTGCGTGCACACGGACCTGCTCAACGCGGGCGCAATCGAGGACCCGTTCTACCGCGACAATGAGCTGAAGGTGAAATGGATCGGCGAGGCGGATTGGATCTACTCGCGCAGCTTCTCGGCGGGCGATGAAATCCTGGCGCGCGAGCGGGTGCTGCTCCGGTGCAAAGGGCTGGACACGTTCGCGGTCGTGACGGTCAACGGGCGGCAGGTGGGCGCGGCGGATAATATGTTCCGGCTCTGGGAATTCGACATCAAGCCGGCGCTGCGCCGCGGCGAGAACCGCATCAGCATCCGGTTCAATTCCGTGCTGCCGTACATCCGGCAGAGGCAGAGTGAGCGCCGCCTGCCGAGCTGGGGCGGGCCGAACGAGGTCGCCGGCCGCGCGTGGGTCCGCAAGGAACCCTGCAACTTCGGCTGGGACTGGGCGCCCGTGCTCGTGACGGCGGGCATCTGGCGCGCCATCAGCATCGAGGCCTTCGACCTGCCGCGGATCACCGACCTGCACATCACGCAGGAACATTCCCGTTCGGGCGCGGTGACTCTGCGCATCCGCGCCGGCGTCGAAGGCGCGGCCCGCGCGGCGACGACGCATCTCCGCGTCACGGTCCTCTTCCAGGATAAGGCCGTCGGCCATGCCGTCGCACCCGTCCGCGGCCGCGCCGGCGAGGCTGAACTGACCCTCCGCAATCCGAAACTCTGGTGGCCGAACGGCATGGGCGATCAACCGTTGTACTCCGTTGTGGCGGACCTGCTCGATCGCGACGACCACCTGCTGGACAACGCTTTCCGCCGCATCGGTCTGCGGCGGTTCGAGCTCCAGCGCGAGAAGGACCGCTGGGGCGAATCCTTCCGGTTCGCCGTCAACGGCGTTCCCTTCTTCGCCAAGGGCGCGAACTGGATCCCCTCCGACGTCTTCGCCGCGCGCCTGGGCCTGGCCGACTACGAGTCGCTCCTGCGCAGCGCCGCCGACGCCCACATGAACATGCTCCGCGTCTGGGGCGGCGGCGTCTACGAGAGCGAGGATTTTTACAACCTCTGCGACGAGCTCGGCCTGTGCGTCTGGCAGGAATTCATGTTCGCCTGCTCGACGTATCCCGCCTTCGACAAGGCATTCCTGCGCAGCGTTCGCGCCGAGGCGGAATACCAGGTCCGCCGCCTGCGCCACCACGCCTGCATCGCGCTCTGGTGCGGGAACAACGAGCTGGAGCAGGGGCTCGTCGGCAAGGAGTGGTCGCTGGAGCGGTCGTGCATGAGCTGGCGCGACTACGGAAAACTCTTCGACAAGCTCCTGCCCGAGGTGGTCCGCCGGAACGATCCCGAGCGCGCGTACTGGCCCGGCAGCCCGCACACGCCGTGCGGCGACCGGAGCCAATACAACAACCCGGCCTGCGGCGACGCGCACCTCTGGGAAGTGTGGCACGGGCGCAAGCCGTTCGAGAGCTACCGCGCGAACCTCCACCGCTTCTGCAGCGAGTTCGGCTTCGAGTCCTTCCCCGAGCCGCGCACCGTCCGCAGCTTCACCGTCCCGGCCGACCGCAACGTCACCTCGTACATCATGGAGCAGCACCAGCGCAGCTACATCGGCAACAGCACGATTTTCCAGTACATGCTCGACTGGTTCCGGCTGCCGAGAGACTTCGACAGCGCGCTCTGGCTGAGCCAGATCCTGCACGGCGTGGGGATGAAGTACGCCGTCGAGCACTGGCGCCGCAGCATGCCGCGCACGATGGGCGCGCTGTACTGGCAGATCAACGACTGCTGGCCGGTGGCGAGCTGCTCTTCCATTGATTATTACAAGCGATGGAAGGCGCTGCACTACCTGGCCAAGCGGTTCTTCGCGCCGCTGCTGGTCTCCGGCGTCGAGGACTTGAAGACCGGCCGCGTGGAAGCGCATGCGACGAGCGACCTGCTGCGGGCGTGCGAAGGCGTGCTGTCGTGGAGAGTCACCACCGTGGCCGGCGAAAACCTGGAGACCGGCTCGTGCCCCGCGCGGCTGCCCGCGCGGACGAGCCGGCTCGTCCGGAGGCTGGACCTAAAGCCGCACCTCGACGCGCGCGGCCCGCGCGATATACTCGTTTGGCTCGACCTGAGCGTCCGCGGCCGGTCCGTATCGAGCGACGTCGTCACCTTCTCGCGCCCGAAGCACCTGGAGCTTGCGGACCCGGGCATCAAGCTCGCCGTCTCGCGCGCCGAAGCCGGCGGCTTCCGCGTCGCACTCACCGCCGCACGGCCGGCGCTCTGGACGTGGCTGGAACTCTCCGCCGCCGACGCTCGCTTCTCCGACAACTTCTTCCATCTGCGGCCGGGGCGGTCTGCGGAAGTCATCGTCGAGCCGTCGCGCGCGCTCTCGTTGGCAGCTTTCCGGCGGGAACTGCGCGTGATGAGTCTGAAGGACACTTATCGCTGAACGAGGATGGGAGATTGGGAGATTGGGCGCAGCAACTTTCCTAATCTCTCTCCCGATTTCCCAATCTCCCGCCTTTACTTGGCGGCGATCTCTGCGTTGACAGCCGCCTTGACCTCGGCGGCCGGCTGCGCGAGCTTGGCGTAGTGGTCGGCGATCTCCCGAAGCACCTTGTCCTTGTGAAGGCCCCAGGCGCAGTTCGGGACGTGCTTGACGCGGCCGTCCTTCGGGTCCACGTAGGCGAAGGCGGCGGGGCAGCGCTGCAGGCGGTCGGTCTCCATGTTCTTCTCGTCGCCGAACGGCAGGACGATGATTTGCAGCGCGGCCTGCACGGCGGTAAAACGGCGAAGCAGTATCTTCGACTTCTGCCCGAAAAGGACTCCCAGGCCGACGCGCAGCAGCCGCCAGAGCGCCGCCGGGCCGCGCGCGCCGAGCGCCTCGCCGAGGCGGATGTGCCGCCGGCCCAGCCGCGCAAATTCCTTGAACATCACGAGTTTCTGCCACGCCTGCCGGAGATGAAGCCGGCGGAGCGTCCGCCCCGAGAGGCTCCGCGCCAGCGACTTTTCGCCGGCCGCCAGGCGGTCTTCGAGCAGCAGCAGGTCCTTGGCTGCGGCGGTCAGGCCCTGCTTGAGATAGTGCGCCAGCGGGCGATAACGCTGCCCGTCGGAGATGAGCAGGTACATGCTCTCGCAGTTCGGATGCCCGCCGACGAAGGGCACCTCGCGGATGCCCAGCAGCCGCGCGAGCGTCGGGATGCGGCCCAGCAGGTTCGTCGGCACGAACTCCACCACGTCCTCCGGGAACGCGTTCTCGATCGCCTGCTCCAGGTCCTCGGTCGTAATCCGTTCCGGGTTCAGGTCCACCTTCTCGCTGTCCCACGAATGCGCCAGCGGCATGAGGTACACGCCGCGGATGAAGTCGCGTCGCTCGTGGCAGAACGCGAAGATCGAGGCCAGCTCCGTGTCGTTGTAGCCCTTTGCCACCAGCGTCATCAGCACCACCTTCGTCCCGCCGAGCCGCCCGATGTTGTCCACCGCCTGCCGCTTGAGCTGCCCGCAGCCCTCGTGGTTGCGCAGCGCGCGGTACATCGCGGCGTTCTCGCCGTCGTAGGAAAGCAGGATCGTCACTTTCGTCTCGACGATCCGGCGGCAGTAGTCCTCGTCGGCCAGGCGCACCCCGTTGGTGACCAGGCGCGTAGGCAGGCCGTACGAGCGCGCGAGGCGGATGATCTCGATCAGGTCCTTGCGCACGGTCGGCTCGCCGCCGAAGAGCTGGATGGAGGGCTTCGGGGTGCGCGCGGCGAAGTGCTTGAAGATCGTGTCGAAATACGAGATCGGCGGCTCGAACAGGAACCCCATCGAGGGCGTATTGTTGATGCAGATCGGGCAGTTCAGGTTGCAGCGGTTCGTGATGTCGAGGAAGACGATGTTCGGCTCTTTGTGCTGGCAGCTCAGGCAGGAGAGGCCGCAGCTTCCGTACTGGAAATCGGAATCCATCTTCCGCTTGCGCCAGTAGCTTTCGGAATTGGAGGACAGGAGCGTCTCGGTCTGCCCGCAGGCGGGGCAGTCCTTGACGAGGAAGATTTTGCGGTCGCGCTCCTCGTGTCGGGCCGGGACGAGCGTCTGGCAGCGGTTGCATAAGGCGCGGTTCATGGTCTACCCCGTAGAATGGACATCACGACGGATATGCTCGACAATGGTCCGATAAACAGGCGCTGGAGCGAAAGCGCCGGTAATACCGCGCGAAACGCGGTTCCGAACATGATAACGTACTCAAGCGGAATTGTCAACTATCGCCAGTAGGACGGAAGACGCGTGCATTTGTCAGGGAGTCATGGTACAATCCCGTACGGCTGCAATTATGTCAGCGCGCTGGATCTGTGCGTCCCTGCTCTTCGCATGGGGACAGAAAGTGTTGCATTCCGATGCCTGTAGCATCAGGCGGCGAGGCGCGCAACAGTGAAAATCATGGAAGACGGCATGGCATGGTTCAGAGAAGCGACTTGCCATTTGGCAGTGAGTTTTCCCCTTCGCAAATCGAATTGCCGCATGTCTTGACGCTGGCCAAGAACCACGGCGGCGACTGGAAGGGGTTTGAAGTCGCCGTAATGAAACGGTACTTCGCGCGGCATAAGACCAGTGATTACAACCGCCGCAAACTTGCAAACAATACGAAGCTGGGCATGATAGCCTACGGAATCATTGACCGGGAGGCCAATCTTACGGCCTTTGGCGGCGAACTCTACCGAGTCAAAGACGATCCCGCGAAACTGCATGAAGCCCTGGCAAGGCATATCCTTCTGAATCTGAGCGGCGCGGCTTTCGTTCAGTGCATTCAGGACATGCACGCAGCGGGTGAGCGGATTGAGCTTGTCGGCTTGCGACGCTGGCTTGAAGAACGGGGGATTCATTTTCCGCGCGGGGGCAAGCACCCAAGCATAATGCGGCTGTGGCTTGAGCGCGCCGGCATCTTTGCCGATGGCTGGCGAATCAACGAAGCCCGCTTGCGTGAAATTATGGGAATGGGCACGGATGAACTTGACGCCCTGGCCGTTTTGACGCTGGGACAGCGGGCGTACTTGAAAGCCCTTGTCAACATGGGCGGCGCTGGGCCGTATGCTTCCAACGAAATTGAAAAGCTGGCGGCGGCAACGTATGGGGTACACTTCAACGAAAAGGCTTTGCCCATGTCGGTACTTTATCCCCTGAGCGACGCCGGCTATATTTCCCTTGAGCGCGGCACGAAAGAGAAGGGGCGCGGCGCGAAGCCATTTCAGGTGAGGCCGACTGAAAGACTCGTTTCGGAAATTGTCGGCCCCCTGCTGGAACAGCTTGAGAAGTTGACGGCGGCTGACCTTCGCCCGCTGTTGCGTAAGCCCTTACCGGGCATCCTGGAAGACCTTGAATCTCAGAACAGGCATATTGCCGGCCTTGCGCTGGAAGCGTTAGCTTTCAAGCTGGCCCGGTTGATAGACCTGGATTACGTTGCCACTCGCTTACGCGGTGAGGCCACAGGCGGGGCGGAAGTTGACCTTATCTTTGAGTCAAGCCGTCTTGTGTTTTCACGCTGGCAGGTGCAATGCAAGAACGTTGCCGGCGGGGTCCGCCTTGATGATGTGGCAAAAGAAGTCGGGCTTACCCACACGCTCAAGAGCAATGTAATAGTGATTGTGAGCACCGGCGCTGTCGGCGGGGAAGCGCGCAAGTACGCCAACAAGGTTATGAGCGACTCCAATCTTTGCGTGGTCATGGTGGACCGTGGGGACATAGCGCAAGTGGCAAAAAACCCTGCGATGATTATTGACGTGTTCAATCGTGAAGCCAAGCACGCCATGAAAATCAAATCTTTGGACGTGTAAGTACCATGAGTGGAAACGGCACAAACGGGAATGGGGCATACTTCAAGACAGCCTTGGGCAAGATGATCTTGGCGGATTCCTGCGCTTACGTGAAGGACCATCTTGCGGAAGGTTCTGTTGACCTGATTATGACAAGCCCGCCTTTCGCTTTGGTCCGAAAGAAGGGCTACGGCAACGAAGACGAAGGCCAGTACGTTGATTGGTTTCGCCCCTTTGGCGCACAGTTCAAACGAGTATTGAAGGACTCCGGTAGCCTTGTCATAGACATAGGCGGGGCGTGGCTTCCGGGGCAACCTACGCGAAGCCTGTATCATTTCAAACTGCTGCTAATGCTTTGTGAAGAGGTGGGCTTTCACCTGGCCCAAGATTTCTATTGGTGGAACCCCGCCAAGTTGCCGACGCCTGCCGAATGGGTAACAGTGCGCCGCATTCGTGTCAAGGATGCCGTCAACTGCGTATGGTGGTTATCAAAGACGCCCTGGCCGAAGGCGTCAAACCGCCGCGTCCTTCAACCCTACAGCGAAAGCATGAAGGACTTGTTGCAGAACGGGTACAAGGCAATGAAGCGGCCTAGCGGCCATGACATTAGCGATAAGTTTTCCAAGGACAACGGGGCCGCCATTCCGCCGAATCTCATTGCTCTGGCGCACACCGAGAGCAATGGTCGGTATCTCCGGTATTGCAAGGACAACGGCATTGCGCCACACCCGGCGCGGTATCCCGCCGACTTGCCCGAATTCTTCGTTCGGATGCTTACGGACCCCGGCGATTTCGTTCTTGACCCCTTTGGGGGCAGCTGCGTTACGGGCGAAGCTTGCGAGCGAACCGGGCGGAAGTGGCTATGCGTTGAATTGGACGAAGATTATCTACGCGGGGCAATCGGACGATTCAAAGGACAGCTTGCCGTAAGAAGGACGAAGGGAGCGACGGCCGAAGACTTACCATCGTACAGCGTTTTTGCGCCGGGCTTCAACTGGAACGGTAACGCGGAATCTCCATTGGCGGCAGATGGTGGCATCCGGCGGGTTGGGCAGATGCATCCGAGCCAAAAGAAACGGGCAAGCAAGCTTGCGGTCAAGGGGGCGAAAGCTTTTGTACGAGGGGTTTGGAAAGTGACGCTTCATGGCTAAGTATAAGACTTAACATCTCTCGCGCATCCGTCACAGGGACGAGCTGCGCCCGCGGGCTACGCTAACTTTGCCCAGATCCCTCACCGATTCCGTATGAACGTGCCGTTCTGATATTCCTCGAACGCCACGCGCAGTTCCTCCTGCGTGTTCATCACGATCGGGCCGTACCAGGCCACCGGCTCGCCGAGCGGGCGGCCGGAGAGCAGCAGGAAATGCACGGGCTGCTGCTCGGTGGAGATCGCGACGTGGTCTCCTTCCTTCTCGTAGAGCACCAGGCTTTCGGCGCCGCAGACGCAGCGCGGAGCGGAGTCCCACCAGCCGGCGCCGAACATCTGCCGCGAGAAGGCCTCGCGCCGCTCATCGAAGAACCCTTCGCCCTGGAGCACGTACGCGATGGCGGTATGCCCGGGCTTGACCGCGTGCGTGAATTTCGAGCCGGCCGGCACGGTCACGTCGAGGTATTGCGGCGCGGCCACGACGTCCTGCACCGGTCCGCGAACGCCCTCGACCTCGCCGCAGACAACCTTGATCCGCGTCCCGGACTTGAGCGCGGCCTCGGGGATCTCCTTCGCCTTCACCTCGCGATAGCGCGGCGGCATCATCTTGTCGGCAGCCGGCAGGTTCGCCCACAATTGGCAGCCCCACATCGCGCCGACGCGGGTGCCCTTGGGCATCTCCTGGTGGATGATGCCGCCGCCGGCGGTCATCCATTGCACCCCGCCCGGTTCGATGACGCCTTTGTTGCCCATGCTGTCGCCGTGCTCGACCCGGCCTTCGAACAGGTAGGTGATCGTCTCGATGCCGCGATGCGGATGCCACGGGAAGCCGGCCTGGTAGTGCGCCGGATCTTTGCTGTGGAAATCGTCGAGCAGCAGGAATGGATCGAATGACGGGACTTCGTAGAAGCCGAACGCGCGCTTGAGATGCACGCCGGCGCCCTCGATCGTCGGCTTGCTCTTGACGACCTTGCTGATCTTGCGCGCGGCCGAAGTCGAAGCGCCGCCGCGCGGCCGAGACTCGCTGCGTTTCATGGTATGCCCCTTTCCGGTGGATTCGTCATGGGCCGGCGGTAGTCTGAGCGAACAGGACGCCCCGCGAACCGTGCTTGCCCCACGTCCGCCGCCCCGCCCCGAACGACGCTGCTTTCATCTTAGGAACGAGCGGACGCGCCGTCAAGCCCTTTCGCAATTTCGCATGCGGCCTCGACGTCGTACCGGCGGGTTCCGGGAAGAGGTCGAGCGGTGATTAGAGGCGCAGCGAATGTTTCATAATCCAGGAAACTGGATTCCCGCTCCCCGATCGGAGTCGAGGACAGGCTTCGCGGGAATGACAACGAGAGCGGGCGCGACGCCGGTGCGTGGCGAAGCCGCGTTGCGGGAGATCAGTATTGTTTCCCCGGCCCCGGATGTCATTCCCGCGAAAGCGGGAATCCATGCTGATTTCCATGCCTGCGGTTTGAAGTTTGGTCCGCAGGTCAGGGAATTCAGCGCTGAGTCAGCTTCTCCATCAGGCGCCGGTAATAAGCGTAGTTCTCGAACGGCACATTGGCGCGGACCCGGCCGTCGGCGAGCGGTATATATCCGCCGTCGGCCAGGAGCGGCGCGGCCTTCGAGAGCATCTCTCTGCGGATGGCGGCTTTGCCCATGGAGAGCGTGTCCAGGTCAATCCCGCCGATCAGGCGCAGGTCGCGGCCGAACTCGCGGCGGATATCGCGGTAATCCATCGCCTCGGTATTCACCTCGCACGCCCAGAGACAGTTGAAGCCCGCGTTCACGATGCTCGGGAGCAGGACGCGCGCGTTGGCAAAGGTCACCAGGCAGATGGCGGGCACGCCGCGGCGCCGCGCGACTTCTAGGGCGGGCCGATAGCCGGAGAGGACGAATTCCTCGTACTGCCGCGGCGAGAGCAGCGGCCCGTCGTTCCCGCCGATCGGCTCGGAGAAGATGATCCAGTCCAGCTCCACTTCGCTGAGCACCCGCTCGGCCAGGCGGGCGGCGAACTCGCCATGGATGCCGGTGATCTCGCGCACGAGGTTGGGCGCATCGCTGAGGAGGTACATCACCTTCGTGAACCCCGGCCACGTGCCCGCTCCCATGGAAAGGAAGAAGCCGTGCGAGATGCGAAGTTCGAGGATATGCTTCCGGGTCTTCCAGGCCTTGACGCGCGCGAGCCAGTCCTTCGGGAAGCGCGCCGGGTCCGCCGGATTCAGCCGCTCGCGCAGCGTTTTCAGGCCGCGCCGCGAGGTCGGCCGGACCCGCGACCGCGGGAGCGGTTCCAGCACCAATTCGATTTGCTCGCGGCGGTCGGTATGGAACATCGCCGCCAGGTCGGCGTCGGCGGGCAGGCCCTCCGCGCGCCAGCGCTGGAGCACGTCATCGCGCAGGCCCTCTTCGAGGTACGGAACGCGGTCCGGCCGCCCGTAGCGCATCGTTCTCAGAAAGCGTTCTCGACTCGTCATCGGTCTCGCCCGTCGGTTCGGCGGCGGCTCGCGCGATGAAGGACCGGCTCACGCGATCGTGCGACACGTCACCGATACTGCCGGATTCTAGCCCAGGCGGCGGCTACCGTCAAACATTTTTTCAGCGGTCTGGCGGTGTCATGGTTTGTCGAGTGGGACGAAGGGTCGTGTGGGTTCTCGCCGGCGTGGAATATGCGTGCGGCAAGCCAAAGCCGGAGGAAGGATCCCTCGCGAAAGCTCGCGGGCAATCCCGTCTTCCGGCTTCTGACTGCCGACTGCGGACTACTGGTTAGTGTAGAACGTTCCCTGCTCCGAGCCGTTCTGGTCCACCGTGTAGTACGGCATGCCCGGTTTGCTGGTCAGCGAAGGCGGCCCGGCCTTGATCAGGTACGTCGAGGCGGTGACGCTGCCGAGCGAATAGTCCGTCGAGGCGAAATACTTGCCGTCGAGGTCCACCAGGTTGATCATCAGGGTGTTCAGCGTCGCGCCGGCGTAACTGTCGCCGTTCGCGGCATAGTACGTCCGCATGGCGGTGCGGATCGAGCCTGCGCCGGCGATGCCCTCGCTCATCATCGAGGAGACCGTGTTCGACGAGTAGAGCGGGATTGCGATCAGAGCCAGAATGGCCACGATCGTGACGACAATCATCAGCTCCACCAGCGTGAACGCCCGGGTGCGCCGCATCGGCCGCGATCGTTTCATCATGGTTTCCTTCCCGAGCTTGCCAAGAGTCGTAACCTCGGACGCTTGCTCCGTTAACGCCGCCGCTTCCAGCTAATGCAATTATCGTTCCCCGGCGCGAAACCTTGAGGGCCGCGCCGGGCGGAAGCGAAGGACTGTGTTATAGCTCTAGTGGCACCAACCACTTCCGACAATTCGTCAAATCGGAGCGGCGCGCCGGATTCTTGGAAGAGCTGTTGCATCCGTCGCAACTCTGGCCAACCGGCGATCCGAAAATGGACAGGCGAGCAGTTTAAATCCTGAAACGTTACACATGCTGAAGTCGGCAAGCGCAGGGCAAACGCATCTTAATTCCTTGTCATTCCCGCGAAAGCGGGAATCCACGTTCAGCGCAAATCGCTGGAGTCCCGCTTTCGCGGGAATGACATGCGAGGTAGAGCGGCATAATTAAGATGCGTTTGCCCTGCCGGCAAGCGCCGGTCATCTTGCCGCCGGCGAACCGCGCGAGTATACTGTGCCGATTCCGCACGCGGCAGGACGCGCCCGCCAAGGCCGCCGCAGAGCAGGCGCTTGCGGACGGCTTCTCCGTGAACCTTTAAATTGGTGAGGTTGCAGGACCGTTCTCATGATTCAGTATCTCGAATCCTGGCGAATCCGCGTCCGAAACGCGCACCGGAACCTGCTGCTGTTCGCGGCGGGCGCGGCGCTGATGGGCTTCGCCGGGACGATGTTCGACACCACGTTCAACAACTTCCTCTCCGACACGTTCAACATTTCGGCGGAGGCGCGCGGGAACCTGGAATTCCCGCGCGAGCTGCCCGGCTTCCTGTGCGCGCTATTCGCCGGCCTGCTGTTCTTCACGTCGGAGACGAACATCGCGGGCATCTCGGCGCTGTGCGTCGGCGCGGGGCTGATCGGCGTGGCGATCTGGGGCGGCGGCTGGTCGGCGATGATCGCGCTGATGATCGTCTGGAGCGTCGGCTCGCACCTGATCATGCCGGTGCGCTCCTCGATCAGCATGGACCTGGCGCCCGACGGAAAGAAGGGACGGCGGCTGGGGCAGATTCAGGGCGCGGGCATCGCGGCGAGCATCGTCGGCTACGCGCTCATCTGGGTGGTCCTGCGCTTCATGCCGAAGAACTACCGGCTCCTCTACATCATCGGCGGCGTCGTGGCCTTGGGCGCGTCGGCGGTCTTCTTCGCCATGCGCATGCCCGGCGCGCACCTGAGCCGGCCCAAGTTCATCCTCCGGCGCCGGTACTGGCTTTACTACCTGCTCGCGGCCTTTTTCGGCGCGCGCAAGCAGATTTTCATCACCTTCGGCCCGTGGGTGCTCGTCAAAATCTTCCACCAGGAGGCGAGCATCTTCGCCGAGCTGTTCCTGGCGGGCGCGGTGCTCGGCCTGGTGTTCCAGCCGGCGCTGGGCCGCGCGATAGACCGGTTCGGCGAGCGCAAGGTGCTCATGGCCGACGCGATGCTGATCTTCTGCATCTGCGCGGGCTACGGCTTCGCGGACCGCCTCGGCAACCACCGGCTGGCGCTCGGGCTGCTCTGCGCGTGCTTCGTCGCCGACCAGCTCCTCTTCGGCGTCAACATGGCGCGCGACACGTACATATCGAAGATCGCGCTCAAGCCGGAGCACGTGGCGCCGTCCCTCTCGCTGGGCATCACCATCAACCACGCCGTGTCCATGTCGGTGCCCTCCATCGGCGGGCTGGTCTGGATCCGCTACGGTTACTCGTGGGTGTTCGTCGGCGCCGCGTGCGTGGCGGTCCTCATGGTCATCTTCACCAGCATGGTGCGGACCGACCGGCCGAAATGAGCGCGGGCGCGACCGTAACCGTGACGGCGCGAAGGAGCGCTTCGTCGCGGAATGCGCGTTTCTTCGCCGCGTCGTTACCCTGCGCTTCCCGACCGCTATATCGCCTGAAAGTATACTTCGGTGGGATATAGTGGATTCGGCCGGCCGTCGCCGGCGGGAAAGAGCGCCTCGGCGCGGAATGCGCGTTTCTTCGCCGCGTCGTTACCCTGCGCTTCCTGATCGCTATATCGCCTGAAAGTATACTTCGCTGGGATATAGTGGATTCGGCCGGCCGTCGCCGGCGGGAAAGAGCGCCTCGGCGCGGAATGCGTTTCTTCGCGGCGTCTTCGCGGGCGCGCCGTCGCGGCGGGGTACGTCAGAGGGCGAAAGCCGGCCGTAAGCCGGGTCTTGTCTCCTTCGGCTCTGCCGAGGCACAGCGGACGGCGGCGACCATGTATCTAGGATCCGCCTTGCGGCGGACCTCGAACGGCCTACCCGGGAGTCCTAACGAGGCGGGCCGCCTCATGCTCCCCTATTTGGCCTTTCTCCGAGCGGGGTTTGCCCTGCCGCTCCTGTCACCAGGAGCGCGGTGAGCTCTTGCCTCACCATTTCACCCTTACCTCGCACCAAGCGCGAGGCGGTATATTTTCTGTGGCACTTTCCCTGGGATCACTCCCGGTTTCCGTTAGAAACCGCTCTGCCCTGTGGAGCCCGGACTTTCCTCCGCGGCATCCGGACGGTCCGATCGGAACGCGACCGGGCGCCCACGCCGCGACGGCCGCCCTGCCGGCTTTCGCTTCTCCAAGGGTTATTCTACCAGAGGTGGCCGATTCCGGCTAGCGGTTTTTCGCGCGCCGGACGTCTCGCGCGTCCGGTTTGTCCGCCCACAGTGCGGAGGCGCTTCACGGGCCGCTTCAGGCGAGAGATCCTCAATTGAGGAAGGTGACAAATGAGGATTCCCGGCAAGCGCGTCAACCGTATTCGACTGGTGAGAACGCCGAGATTTGCGGCGGCCGTAGAAGTGGAGGCCGTATTCCCGGACGAAGACCCAAGCGAGGCGTGCTTCGAGAGCGAAACAGTCCGCTTGCTGCGCGAAGTTAAGAGGCACGCTGAACGAGGGGACGTCCGATGGCTTCAACGGCGTGGAAAAGTGTACCGCGCCATAGAGGCTGCGTCGTATTCTTTGCCTGCGCGCGGCACTGAGCCGGGTTCCAACTGCTCATCTGCCGCCGGCGGCGCGACGGACACTGTCGCGCGAACGGCCAGCCCCCAACTTCAGCATTTTGTTCAGCCCGAGGCGCTCGACCTGGCCTCAGGTTCGAGTCCTGGATGCTCAATGTCTCGCCTCTGTCGAACCTGGTCGGCGCGCCGCTCATCAATACGAGAGTTGTGTCCCCAAACCCCGAGTATTATGTCCTCGAACCCCGCCGGAACTATCCCGGAACCCCACCGAGCCTCACGCAGAAACGCCACGCAGGGCGCGACAGAACAACGCAAGCGGCTCCCTCAGCCTCCACAAATGTTGACAATGACCGGTCATTGTGTTTACAATCAGAAGGGGAATTGTTGACAATGATGGAGGGAAACCTCGTGCGCGAACAGAGCGAGAGAATCCGAGCCTTTCTAATCAGGCGGATATATGAGAAGTCTACCTCTCCGGCCGCAGATGCTTGTGAGAAGTTCGGGCTATCGCGTCAAGCTGTAGGGCGACACATGCGGCGCTTAAGCGACGAAAACGTCATAATGACCGAAGGCAAGACGAAAGGCAGAAAATACATCCTTCGCCCAATCGCGAACGAAACGTTCACTCTCCCTATCAGCCAGGACCTTCAGGAAGACCGCGTCTGGCGAGAGAGAGTATTGCCCCTTCTAGCCGGCGTTCGCGAGAATGTAATCGGAATCTGCCAATATGGTTTCACTGAAATCCTCAACAACGCAATTGCCCATTCCGAGGGAAAAAGTGTCGCGATCAAGGTCGAGCGCACCCTTGGCGGCGTGACCATGACCATCTGGGACGATGGAATTGGAATCTTCAACAAGATTAAGCGCGTTCTGCACCTCGACGATGCGCGACACGCGATTCTTGAACTAACCAAGGGCAAGGTCACGACGGACCCCGCACATCACACTGGCGAAGGGATATTCTTCAGCAGCCGCGTTTTCGATAAATTTGCAATTCTGTCTGACACTCTCCTCTTCATACACGGAACACAGGATACTGATTGGCTGCTTGACGATGTGGGTTTCACGCAAGGTACTGATGTGAATATGGAAATATCCAGTGATTCTCTTCGTACGACAAAGCAAGTCTTCGACAGACATACGTCTAAAGGTAATTACAGTTTTTCACGCACGCAGATTCCGGTCTTTCTGGCACGCTATGGCGATGAAAATCTTATTTCCCGCTCACAAGCGAAGCGGCTTCTCAGCCGATTGGACCGCTTCACGCAGATCGTTCTTGACTTCCACGGAATCCAAATGATTGGCCAGGCATTTGCCGACGAGATCTTCCGAGTTTTCCAGAATGAGCACCCGGCGGTCCATTTCTCCTGTGTGCGCACTGCGCCGGCAGTTGAACAGATGATCAAACGCGTGCGTTCCCAGGGGGCCGTTGAACCAAAACCAACCTAGGGCGAACCTGTAAGAGGATACGCCCATGCGCGCCTCTTACGTATCTGATGGGTGCAATGATTCGAAGTGGTTTACCGTAGGACCTATTTGCCCACCGTGTCCCGCGCCTGCTGAGACCCTTCCCGTACAGTACGGACCCGAAGAATAAGGTTTCACTGGAATGGCAACCCGAAATGATTCTTGCGGGGCCTCTTGATTTGGGACGTATACTAATGTATTCTAATAGTAGGCATAAGAATACAGGAGGACGACCGATGTCCAGAATGGTGACGCTGCGGCTGGATGATCCCGTGTACCGGATGTTTCGCTTCATGGCGGAGCGTGAGAACAGGCCGCTGTCGAATTTCATCGAGACGGCCGCCCGGCGCTTCGTCGAGGAGCACGGGATCGCGGACGAATTCGAGATGGCGGAAATCCGCGGCAACGGGGAATTGAACCGCAGCCTGAAACGTGGCGTCGCGGACGCCCGGAGAAAGCGGGGCCGTTTTGTCTGAGTTCCAAATCTTCGAAACGGCCGAATTCCAGAAGGCGCTGGCGAAACTCTCCGTCGCGCAATGGCCGTTCATCGAGAAGAAATTCCGCGCGCAAGTCTATCCGCAGCTTCGCCGGCAGCCTTACTTCGGGCCGAACATCAAGAAACTGCACGACCACTCACCCGAGACTTGGCGGTTTCGCGTGGGGCGTTATCGGTTGTTCTATCTGATTGACGAAGATGAACGCGTCGTCTACCTTCTCACGCTTGATGATCGTAAGGTCGCGTATCGTTGAGCGTTCGGCAGGTCTCCCCCGCAAAACCGCCATGGCGCATCCGCAGGAGAAAATAACGGGTATCGTGTCCCCAGCGAACCCCGCAAGTGTATGGGGCTTTCTACAGCTTGGTTGGGCCGGGATGCCTGGCCTGTTCGTTCACGAGGTCACTTCCGTACAGTGCTATGAGGTCCGTTTCGCTCATCTCTTCTTTGATCCATTGATGAGCCTCGTTCATGAGGTCCGCCTTTGTTAACTGCCAGTCCAAGTTAGGGTTCTTTTCCGTCCCATGGGTGCAGTATCCAAACGTATCAAACGGAAGAAATGACAATGTAGCCTGAATCGTGGAAGGCCAGCCATGCACACGGTTTACCCATACCAGACGCCAATTTCCGTTCACCAGGACTTTCACCCTCGCCCGTTTGTGCTCTGATGATCCTGGATGGACGCGGACGTCGCAGATTGCATACTTTGGAATCGTGATCATCGGCGATGTAGAAGATTCGGTTGCGTAGCCGGGTGTCGCGCGCCGCCAGAAGACGCCGCCCACCGTCAGCGTGATAGAAGGTTTAGCATCTTGGTTCCTTCGCGTTGCCGTGGCAGCCTGCGACGTCGCCTGTGGAGGCGCCGGGCAAACGCGCGAACAGGCTGCTACAACCACGCCGGATGCCATCAGCACGCACAACACGATCCGTTCCATGCTGCGCACCTCCATAAGCCGAGATTTCCCAGATCGCCACCGTCCACATGACGATCAGCCATCAAATGTCGCATTCTGACCCTCGGTCTGCCGCGTGTCAAGAGAAGGCGCGCGGGATATTCCCGGGAGCTGCCCATCAACAGGTGCGTGAGCCGCTGTTCTGTAATGGGATATGCCAAGGTGCGCCCCTCGCGCGCCTGATTGGAAAGAGGAGCCGGAGCGGTTTGTCAACCGACCTATTTGGCCGGCCATTCGTCTCGCTTCGCTCACTCCGGGCCTTCGGCCGGACAGCGGGCGCGGCGAGTTGCATTTTAATGCCTGCGCGACTGGGAGGCAGGAGAGACGAATAGCTCGAATGACAGTCTTGCGGTCGGGCAGACTGTGCGGTAAGATAAAAGCGACCTTTATACCGAGAAGGAGCCGATCATGAAACCTATGGATTTCAAGGTGGTGCTCGAGCCCGACCCTGATGGCGGCTACGTCGTCACCTGCCCGACACTTCCTGGCTGCTACAGCCAGGGAGATTCGCTGGACGAGGCCCTCGAAAACATCCGAGAGGCCATCGAACTGTGTATTGAGGAGATGAAAGCAAGCGGTGAGCCGGTTCCGGACCCCTCCAAGACGCTTGTCGGCAGTGTCTTGGTGACCGGATGAGTGCGCACTTGCCGGTGGTTTCGGGGAAAGAAGCTATAGCGGCTCTCGAAAAACTGGGCTATCGGGTCGTCCGGCAGAAGGGCAGCCACGTGCGAATGCGTCACACGGACGCTCCCGCCCGCAAACCTTTAACTGTCCCGTTGCACCGCGAACTGCGCCCCGGATTACTTCGCGCCGTGTTGTGTGACGCCGCGATCACCCCCGCTGAGTTTTCGCGGTTGCTGCGCGGCTAAGAGTGACCTGCGTGCATCCCTGAATTCCCGTCCACGAATTGCTTCTGAACCAGGATCGCGATCTCGCAGATCTTCATTGTCATCAGCGTCTGCATGACGATCCAGGGCTTCGTGAGCCGGGCGCTGTAGCTTTTCGCAAGTGCAGGCGCGCCGGGCAGCGCAGACTTTATTTCTGAAGCGTTTCACCAGGATTGCGCGCGGCGGTCTTACAGCGGGCAGCATTCTTCCGGCCAGACGGGGCCGGATTCGGGGGTGTATTCGCCGGTGCGGCGGTCGAAGATATAGCGCTCGCGCGGGCCGCGGTCGAGGAGGTCGCGGATGGCCTCGGCGGCGTAGTCCACCTCCTGCCGCGTGTTGTACAGGCCCAGGCTGATCCGCACCAGGCCGGGGAAGCCGGAGCGGTCGTTGAGCTCGGTCTTGCGGGCGAGCCGCTCGACTTCCTGCGCGCCGACGCCGAGCAGGCGCAGGACGTACGGGTGCGCGCAGAAGCAGCCGTGCCGCAGGCCGATGCCCCACTCGTGGCCGAGCGCGGCCGCCAGCAGGCTGTGGTCCATCCCGTCGGCCGTGAACCCGACGATGCCGACCTGCGAATGGTCCGCCGGCGGCTCCGCCCCGAAGAGGCGCACGCGCGGGATGCCGCGCAGCAACTCGACCAAGTGCGTCCGCAGCACCCACTCGTGCGCGGCGATCCGCCCCATGCCGATCTCGCCGAGCACCTGCGCGGCCTTGGCCATGGCCACCGCGCCGACGAGGTTCGGCGTGCCGCCCTCCTCGCGCGCGGGCGCGTCCGCCCAGATGATGCGGTCGTCCGAGACGAGCCGCACGGTGCCGCCGCCGACCTGCGTCGGCTCGCCGCGCTCGAACGCCGCCTTCGGCCCGACCAGGATTCCCGCCCCAAACGGGGCGTACATCTTGTGCGCGCTGAACGCGACGTAGTCGAGGCTTTCCGGCTGGCCCGGCTTGCCCATGTCGAGCGGATGATGGGCGGCGAGCTGCGCGGCGTCCACGAAGATCTCCGCGCCGTGCCGGTGCGCCAGCCGCGCGATGTCGTGGATCGGCGGGGCGAAGCCGGTGACGTTCGAGGCGCCCGTGACCGCGACGAGCCGGACGGCGCCGGAGTGCTCGCGCAGTTTCCGCTCGAGCTGCTCCAGGTCCAGCGACGCGTCGGAGGCGCGGCACTCCACGCACTCGACGCGGCCCGCGTTCCGCCGCCACGGGAGCAGGTTCGAGTGGTGCTCGAGGACCGTGCAGAGCACCAGCGGGCGCTCCTCGCGCGAGAGCACGCCGGCGAGCTTGTTGATCGAGTCGGTGGTGTTGCGGGTGAAGATCGCGGTGTGGCAGTCCGGGTCGGCGCCGACGAACGCGGCCATGATCTCGCGGCTGCGGTCGTAACAGTGCGTCGAGACGTGCGAGCGCGCGCCGGTGCCGCGATGCACCGAGCCGTACCAGTCGAGGAACTCGACGACGCAGTCGGCGACGTCCTTGAGCGCCGGGGTCGTGGCGGCGTTATCGAAGTTGACGTACACGGCGCGCCGCCCGCCGGAGATGGGCACCGCGCGGCTGGCGCCGACGATGCGGTCGCTCGCGTCGAGAGGCGGAGCGGCCCCGTGCTTGGCCGCCGTCCTCGCGCGCGCCGCGAAATATGTTGCGTCGTGAATCATCGTCGCGCAATTCCCTGTGCACTGATGCCCGTACTCAATGATCCCGCGTCATCTGATCGGCGGAGGTTCGGCCAGGTACTTGGCCTTGCCCGAGCCGAAACATTCCCACCGGTCGAGCCTGAAGGTCGTCCAGCCGACGAGGAAGTTCAGCAGCCCGCCGATCTTGCAATTCAGGTCGAAGCCGATCCAGCCGACGTGCACGATCTTGTTGCACTGCAGCGCCTCGGGGATCGTGCGCGGCGTGTGCGAATAGAGCATTCCCAGTCCCATGCCGCGCTCGCGGGGCGAGGCCGGATCGCTTGCGTCGAAATCATCGTCGTAGCCCTGCGACTCGTACCCTTCGAAGAGCATGCCGCCGCCGTGATAGCGCATGTCGAGCGCGCCGAAATGCGTGTGGCCCAGGCCGAGCAGCCAGCCGTTCGGCATGTCCATGTAGCCGAGCGCCAGGAGGCTGTTGAAGCCGGCGTAGATTCCGAAGTGCGGTTCCTTCGTCACCGTGAAGCCGATGTCGAAGATGTTGAGTGCGTCGTGCCCGCGGTCGCGCATGTACGCGCAGCCGCTCGAGAGAACCAGCACCGCCAACAGCCCTGCCAGGGCCAACGACCTGCCGCGCGAAAACGCCATACGACGCCTCCTTGTCTGACACCCGCTGGCGGCGCAAAATCTCTCTGTCCGGTGGACGAGTTTGATGCGTCGGTTGCGCCCCAAGCTTCCCTGCACAAAAGCATACATTCCGGATGTTGACTTGTCAACAAAATCATGGAGGGGCGACGGACGATGGACGATGGACCGCGGGCGCTCTTCGGTCGTCCATCGTCTATCGTCCCCGTTCGCAGCTTGACAAGCTTCCGATGCGGGACGTAGGATTCCGGTGGTCACTATTCAATAAGGAGGAGCGAACATGAAACCGGCCGAGCGATTGAAGCTTGCGGAGTTGCGCGGGCGTGCGGAGGAGGGCGACGCGGACGCGCAGTACGAACTCGGTTGCAAGTATTACCAGGGCGAGTCCGTCGCGCGCGACTACGCCGAGGCGCTGAAGTGGTACCGCAAGGCCGCCGCGCAGGGGCACAACAGCGGCCTCTGCGACGTGGGCTACTGCTACCGCAACGGGACCGGCGTCAAGCAGGACTACGCGAAGGCGCTCCCGTTCTACCGCAAGGCGGCCGGCCAGGGCTGCCCGACGGCCGCGTACTGGCTGGCGGTGGCCTACGAGAACGGCGAGGGCCTGAAGAAGAACCTGGCGCAGGCGCGCCGCTGGTACGGGATCTCGCGCGACCGCGGCGACGGCGACGCGGCCACGGCGCTGAAGCGGCTGGCGAAAACGGCTTGAAGTCGGGGCCGGCTCCGTCGCCCGCCGTGCCGTTCCTCAAAAATCAGGCATCTTGCGTTTGCAGAACGCGCATGGCGCGGGTAAAATGCCTGCTTCATTTTGACAGCCTCTTTCCCGGACAAGGGAACAGCGGGCAGTGACGACCAACGAAACACTTCTATTGCTTGCCGTGTTCACCCCGATCGTCGGCGCGTTCCTGCTGCCGCTGTTCGGCGCCAGGCTGCGCAACGGCGCGGCGCTCGGCTTCGTGGCGGCCTCGCTGGTCTGCTCGCTGCTGCTCATCCCGTCGGCGATGGCCGGCGATCCGGCCGTGTTCTCCCGCCCGCTGCCGTACGGCTTCGATTTCATCCTCCGCGCGGACGGCTTGGCCGTCTTCACCGCCGCCATGTCGTCGCTGATCAGCAGCATCATCGTCCTCTACTCGATGAGCTACATCAGCCACTACGAGTACCAGGACGAATACTACTGCATGGTGGTGCTCTTCCTCGGCTCCATGATGGGGCTGGTGTTCTCGTCGAACCTGGTCTGGCTGTACGTCTTCTGGGAGCTGACGGCGATCACGAGCTGGCGGCTGATCGGGTACTTCCGCGAGAAGCAGCACGTCGTGCGCGCGGACAAGGCGTTCCTGGTGACCGGCTTCGGCGCGCTGGCGATGCTCGCGGGCTTCGTGATCCTGGGCGTGCAGTACGGCTCGAACGGCCAGCACGGCGCGGATCCGCGGTTCATGTTCAACCTGCTGGCGCTGCGCGGCAAGGAGATCAGTTCGCTGGCGGCGACGCTGATCATGCTGGGCATCCTGTCGAAATCGGCCACGCTGCCGTTCCAGACCTGGCTGCCTGACGCCGGCGTGGCGCCCTCGCCGGTCACGGCGCTGCTCCACGCGGCGGTGCTGGTGAAGATCGGCGTGTACGTTTACGCGCGGCTGTTCGTGGTCACGTTCGACATCGCCGCCTGGGGGCGCAGCGCGGTGCTGGCGGTGGCCGCGGCGAGCGCGCTCATCAGCGCGGGCGCGGCGCTGAAGGAGACGGACCTGAAGCGGCTGATCGCCTACAGCACCATCAGCCAGATCGCGTTCATCTTCTTCGGGTTCGCCGCCGGCGGGATCGCCGGCCGGGCCGCGGAGATCGGCGTGGCGGGCGCGCTGCTCTACATCCTGATGCACGGCCTGGCGAAGGGCGGGCTTTTCCTCTGCGCGGGCATCGTCGAGCAGCGCACGCACACGAAGGACATCCGCCAGCTCGGCGGGCTGGCGCGGACGATGCCGTTCACGGCCGTGGCGTTCCTGCTCTGCTCCTTCTCGGTGATGGGCATTCCGCCGTTCGGCGGGTTCTTCGCGAAATACATGGTGTTCGCGGCGGCCGCCGAGAACGGGCGGCTCTGGATCGGCCTGGCGTTCCTGGCGGCGGCGTTCATGACGATCGCGTACCTCTTCCGCGCGTTCACGATGGTCTTCCTGGGCGAGCCGAAGTCCTCGCAGGCCGCCGAGGGATCGCCGGTGATGGTCGGCTCGGTGGTGGGCCTCGCGGCGCTCTCGCTCGGCGCGGGACTGTTCATCAACCCGTGCGCCCGGTTCGCGCAGGCGGCCGCACTGCAAATGCTGGGCAGGTGAAATGACCGATTGGTTCCCAATCCTCTTCTGGCCGATCTTCCTGCCGCTGGCCGGCGCGCTGCTGGTGCTGGCGATGCCGAAGCGCGTCCCGTACCTGCGCGAGGCGGTGGCGCTGCTCGCCGCGCTGGGCAACCTGGTCCTGGCCTGCGACCTCTTCGGCGAGACCGTCTCCTGCTCCTTCGCCTGGTGCGCCGGGCTGACGTTCACGCTGCGGCTGTACCGGTTCAGCGCGTTCTTCCTGCTCGCGGTGGCGTTCTTCTCGTTCCTGGTCACGCTCTACTGCTGGCGGTTCATGCGCGACCGGAACCGCCCGGCGCTCTTCTACGCGTACCTGCTCATCTCGCTGGCGATGGCCAACGGCATCGTGCTGGCCGACCACCTGGTGGTGCTGCTCTTCTTCTGGGAAGGCTTGCTCGGCACCACGTTCGGCATGATCGCGCTCGGCTCGAAGGACGCGTTCAAGACGGCGACCAAGGCGTTCATCATCGTCGGCATCACCGACCTGGTCATGCTGTTCGGCATCGTGCTGACCGGCTGGCAGAGCTCGCTGGTGATGCACCAGGCCCGGCTGCCGATGGACGCGATGGGCTGCCTGGCCGCCGCGTTCCTCGCCGTCGGCGCGGTCTCCAAGGCCGGGTCGGTCCCGTTCCACACGTGGATTCCCGACGCGGCGGTGGACGCGCCGCTGCCGTTCATGGCGTTCCTGCCGGCGAGCCTGGAGAAACTGCTCGGCATCTACCTGCTCGCGCGGATCACGCTGGACCTGTTCCCGATCGAGCACACCTGGCTGAGCCCCGCGCTGATGATCCTCGGCTCGGCGGGTCTCCTGATCGCCGTCCTGATGGCCCTGGTCCAGAAGAACTACAAGCGGCTGCTCTCGTACCACGCGATCAGCCAGGTCGGTTACATGATCCTGGGCCTCGGCACCGCGCTGCCGGCCGGCGTCATCGGCGGGCTGTTCCACATGCTGAACAACGCGCTCTATAAGAGCGGCCTGTTCCTGACGAGCGGCGCCGTGGAGAAGCAGACCGGCACGACGGACCTGTCGAAGCTCGGCGGGCTGGCCTCGCGGATGCCGGTGACGTTCGCGTGCTACCTGGTCTTCGCGCTCTCGATCTCCGGCTGCCCGCCGTTCAATGGGTTCTTCTCGAAGGAGCTGATCTACGACGCCGCGAAGGAGCGGCACATCGTCTTCTATCTCGCGGCGCTCCTCGGAACGTTCCTCACCGCGGCCTCGTTCCTCAAGCTCGGCCACGCGGCATATTTCGGCAAGCGGGACCCGAGCCACGATTCGGTCCGCGAGGCGCCGCTCTCCATGCTCGTTCCGATGATCGCCATCGCGGCCTTTTGCGTGCTCTTCGGCGTGTGGAACGCATTGCCGGTCAAGCACTTAGGACAGATCACGCCGCTCGCCGGGCTCGAGCCTTTCGCCGGCATGCAGTTCCACCCGCTGCTGGCCGGGCTGGCGGTGCTGGCGCTGGCGGCCGCGCTGGTCCATCACCTCCTGGGCGCGAAGGCGCACGGCGGCGGCCTGCACGCCGTGGACCACATCCGCAACGCGCCCGGGCTGTGCAGCATTTATGACGGCGCCGAGAAGCGATACTTCGATCCGTACGACCTGGGAATGAAACTGCTCGGCGCGATCGCGGCGGTCGGCTGGGCCTGCGACCGCGGCGTGGACTGGGTCTATGACCGGCTGGCGGTGGGCGCGGCGCGCGGGTTCGGCTGGAGCATTCGCGCCGTCCACACCGGCAATGCGTCGCTCTACGTCCTCTGGGCGCTCGGCGGCGCGGCGGCCGTCATCGCGTTCGTCGTCTGGTGCGTCTGAGCGGAAAATCGTGTCGCTTACATTATAGGAGTGCAACGGTGCTTTCGGTCCTGGTCCTGGCGCCGCTGGCGGCACTGGTCCTGCTGAACCTGCCGATCGGCGGGCGGCGGACGGTCCTGGCGTACGGGCTCGTCCTTCTCCTGACGGCCGCGCAGGCGGCGCTGCTGGTGTTCCAGCCCGGCCTGCTGCGCGAGGGCGGGCAGGTCCTCGGCCTCAACCTGGCGGCCGACGAGCTGAGCTTTGTGCTGCTGCTCTCCGCCGGCATGGTGATCTTCGTCACGGCCCTGGTCGGCCGCGCGATGATGGCCGACGAGAAGCAGCAGTTCTACTTCATGAACGTGCTGCTCGTGTCGCTGATCGGCATGAACGGCGCGGTGCTCGTCAGCGACCTGTTCAGCCTGTACGTCTTCCTGGAGATCACGGCGGTGGCCTCGTTCCTGCTGATCGCGTTCAACCGCGACCGGCACGGGCTGGAAGGCGCGTTCAAGTACATCGTCATGTCCGCCGTGGCGACGGTGCTGATGCTGACGGCGATCGCGCTCTTCGTCCTGGCGGCGCACAGCGCCTCGTTCGGCGTGATCCACAAGGTGGTCTGCGCGCCGGGGGCGAACCCGCTGGTGCGGATCGCCCTGGGCGCGTTCATCTGCGGCCTGTTCATCAAGGGCGGGCTGGCGCCGTTCCACGGCTGGGTGCCCGGCGCGTACTCGGCGGCGCCCGCGCCGGTTTCCGTGCTGCTGGCCGGGGCGGCGACGAAGATCTCGGGCATCTACGGCCTGATCCGGCTGGGGCTGATCGGCGCGTACTCGGCGGCGCCGCCGGCCGGGCCGGTCGCCAAGCTCGCGTGGGCCTCGGACCTCTTCGCCGGGAGCGCCTCGTTCAGCACGGTGATGCTGCTGGTCGGCATGGTCTCGATCGTCGTCGGCGCGTTCGCGGCGATCGTCCAGACCGACATGAAACGCCTGCTGGCGTGGTCGTCCATCAGCCAGGTCGGCTACATCGTCCTGGCGCTCGGATGCGGCACGCCGCTGGCGGTCGTCGGCGCGGTGTTCCACGTGTTCAACCACGCCACCTTCAAGTCGCTCCTCTTCGTCAACTCCGCCGCGGTGGAGCAGCAGCTCAAGACCACGGACATGGAGCGGCTCGGAGGGCTGGGCGGGCGGATGCCGTTCACGGCGACGACCTCCGTCGTCGGCCTGCTCTCGGCGTCGGGCGTGCCGCCGCTGGCGGGATTCTGGAGCAAGCTGCTGATCATCCTGGCGCTCTGGCAGGCGGACCACCATGTCTACGCGATCCTCGCCGTGCTGATGAGCGTGGTGACGCTGGGCTACCTGCTGCTGATGCAGCGCAAGGTGTTCTTCGGCAAAGTGCGCGCAGGGCTCGAGGAAACGCGCGAGGCGAGCGCCGGCCTCGTGCTGGCCTCGCTGGCGCTTGCCGGCGTGACGGTCGGCGCGGGCGTGCTGTTCCCGTTCCTGTACCATACGTTCCTGCTGCAGGTGCAGGCGCGGGTTGCGCCGTAGGCAAGGACAAGGACGACGATAACGATGCACAAAGTGGACGTGCTGCTGATCGCCGCGCTGACGGCGGCCGCGCTCTGGACGGTGATGACGGCGCGGCTGCTGCGGGCGGTGGTGGCGCTGGCCGTGACGAGCGTGCTCGTCACCGTGCTCATGTTCCGGCTGCGCTCGCCGATCGCCGGCGTGTTCGAGCTCTCCGTCTGCGCCGGCCTCATCCCGGCCATCCTGATCACCACGATCAGCCTGACGCAGCGGCTCGACGCGGAGCAGTTGATCGCGCGCAAGAAGGAGAAGCTCAAGCAATACTGGCCGCTGCCCATCCTCGTGATCGCGGCGGCCGTCCTGCTAAGCCGCGTGCACGTGCCGCTCGAATTCCCGGCGATCCTCCCGCCGCCGCCGAAGGAGGAGGACGTGCGCACCTCGCTCTGGGCGCTGCGCCACATGGACCTGCTCGGGCAGATCGTCATCCTGCTCGGCGGCGCGCTCGCGGTGGCGGTGCTCGTGCGCGAAAAGCACGGCGCCAAGTGAATAAGTCGGCCGTATTTCTCGTCATGCGATAGGATGGAGACATGCCTGACCCTGTGGCTCGCCTGGTGCTGCTGTGCGGCATGGGCATCGTCCTGCTGCTGATCGTCGGCTTTTACAGCCTGCTGACGACGCGGAACCTGGTGCGGATGGTGATCGCGCTGGAGATTCTCTCCAAGGCGACCACGCTCGCGCTGGTCGCCAGCGGCTACGCCACCGGTCAGATCGGGCTGGCGCAGGCGCTGGCCATCACGCTGATCGTCATCGAGGTCGCCGTCGTCGTCGTCGCGGTGGCGATCATCCTGTGCGTTTACAAGCACACCGACTCGCTCGACGTGGCCCATCTGCGCGAGCTGAAAGGTTGATCTCATGAACTGGTCCTGGCTGCTGAGTCCGCCGGCCGCGTTCCTCATCATCCTGGCGGTGGCGGTCGGCTTCTTCGGCGTCCTCTCGAAGCTGGCCCTGCGCAAAGGCCGCACCGGCGCGGGCGCCAAGCCGTACGCCTGCGGCGAGGAGACGCCCGACCAGAAAGTCCAGCCGGACTACGCGCAGTTCTTCCCGTTCGCATTTTTCTTCACGATCCTCCACGTCGTCGCGCTGATGACCACCACCATGCAGGTGGGCACGGTCGCGACGCTGGGCATCGCACTGATCTATGTCCTCGGCGGGTTCGTCGGACTCTCGGTCCTGTACAGAAGGTGATCGAATGCCTGTGCTTCAGCGCGTGGTGACCTGGGCGAGGATCAAGTCGCCGTGGATCCTCCATTTCAACTCCGGCGCGTGCAACGCCTGCGACATCGAGATCATCGCGGCGCTGACGCCGAGGTACGACATCGAGCGCTTCGGCATCCAGCTCAAGGCCACGCCGCGGCACGCCGACGTGCTCGTCTGCTCCGGGCCGGTGACGCGGCAGATCCAGGACCGGATCGTCCGCATCTACGAGCAGATGGCCGAGCCGAAATTCGTCGTCGCCTGCGGCACCTGCGCCTGCTCCGGCGGCGTCTTCCAGGGCTGCTACAACGTCCTGCAGGGAGTGGACGCCGTGATCCCGGTCAGCGCCTACATCCCCGGCTGCCCCGCCAGCCCGCCGGCGATCATTGACGGAGTCGTGAAGTTGCTCAAGAGCCTGGAACAGTGATATCATGAATCGGGGCGTCCATGTCCGGTGAAAATGCCATGGCGGAAGAGAAGGCGGTTCAGGCCGAGCTCGTCGGGAAATTCCCGTTCCTGGAGGCCCGGATCCGCATCCCGCGCGCGCGGAGGATGTTCGCCGAAGCGCCCGCCGAGCAGGCCGGCGAAGTCCTGGACCACCTTGCGGACCGGATGCAGTTCACGATCCTCTGCACGATCACCGGCCTCGACCTGGGCGCCACGCTCGGCGTGGTCTATCACCTGGCGCGGCCGAGCGGCATCGTGCTGAGCCTGGCGACCGCGGTCCCCAAAGAGAAGCCGGTCCTGCAGAGCGTCACGGCCCGTTTCCCGGCCGCCGCGGCTTACGAACGCGAACTGGTGGACCTGCTGGGCTTCCAGGTGCAGGGCCTGCCGGAAGGCCCGCGGTATCCGCTGCCGGACAACTGGCCGGCGGGCCAGCACCCGCTGCGCAAGGACTGGACGCCGGAGAGCCTTCCGGCCGCGCCGCGCAAGAGAGATTGACGTCGGATTGGAGGTGGACCATGCCGGATGCGAACCTGCAAATCCCCATCGGGCCGCAACACCCGGCGCTCAAGGAGCCGACGAGCTTCATGCTCACCCTCAGCGGCGAGAAGATCATGAAGGCCGGCGTCCGGCTCGGCTACAACCACCGCGGGATCGAGAAGGCCTGCGAGGCGCGCACGTACATCCAGGACCTCTACCTGGTCGAGCGCATCTGCGGCATCTGCTCGCACTCGCACGCCACCGCCTTCGCCATGGCCGTCGAGGAATGCGCGCAGCTCGAAGTCCCCCGCCGCGCCAACTACATCCGCAGCCTCGTCGGCGAGCTCGAGCGCGTCCACAGCCACCTGCTCTGGCTCGGCGTCGCCGGCCACGAGGTCGGCTTCGACACGCTCCTGATGTACACCTGGCGCGACCGCGAGGTGGTCATGGACCTGCTCGCGCTGCTCACCGGCAACCGCGTCAACTACGGCATCAACACCATCGGCGGCGTCCGGCGCGACGTCAGCTCCGACCAGAAGCTGAAGATCCTCGAGGGCGTCAAGGTGCTCGAGGAGCGGACGAAGTACTACATCACCGTCGCGACCGAGGAGGTGACGCTGGCCAAGCGGCTCTCCGGCGTCGGCACGCTCCTGCACGACGATGCGGTGCGGCTCGGCGCCGTCGGCCCGACCGCGCGCGCCTCCGACGTGCCGCGCGACTGCCGCAAGGACGATCCGTACGCCGCGTACGACGAGGTCCCCGTCAATGTCGTCACCGACAACCACAACGACGTCTACGGCCGCACGCTCGTCCGCTGCGGCGAGCTGATGGAATCCTACCGCCTCATCCGCCAGCTCATCGCCAACCTGCCGGAAGGCCCCATCGCCGTCAAGGCGCCGCGCAAAGTCCCCGCCGCCGAGGCGCTCGTCCGCTACGAGGCGCCGCGCGGCGAGGACGTGCATTACGTCAAGTCCAACGGCACCGAGAAGCCTGAGCGCGTGAAGGTCCGCGCGCCGACCCTCGCGAACGTCCAGGCCGTCGCCCACATGCTCAAGGACGGCTACCTGGCCGACCTGCCGATCGTCGTCGCCGCGATTGACCCGTGCTTCTCCTGCACCGACCGGCTGATCGAACTCGCCGGATCGCCCCGCGACGGCGTCATGACCTGGGGCCGGTTGCGCGAGTACGGCATCGAGTGGCACCGCCAGCGCGGCGTGGACTTCTCCGCCCTGAACCGCAACTTCCGTGCGGGAGAGAACCGATAATGGAGAACCTGGCCGGCGTCCTGTTCCACATCCTGATTTTCCCCGGCTTCCTCTTCCTGGCCACGGCCGCGCTGTCCGCGGAGTACGTGGACCGCAAGCTCTGCGCGCGGCTGCAGAACCGCGTGGGGCCGCCGTGGTTCCAGCCCTGGGCCGACTTCATCAAGCTGCTGGCCAAGGAGAACCTGGTCCCGGAACTCGCCGACCGGCCGATGTTCGCCATCGCGCCGCTCGTCGCGCTGACCTCGGTCGTCACCGCGCTGATGTACATCCCGGTCTGGAAGCCCGCGGCGCTCTACGCGTTCAAGGGCGACGCGATCGTGGTCCTCTACCTGCTGAGCATCCCGACCGTCGCGTTCTTCCTCGGCGGGTGGTATTCGCGGTCGCTCTTTTCCATGATCGGCGCGGCGCGCGCGATCACGCAGCTCTTCGCCTACGAGGTCCCGCTCGTCCTGAGCATCCTGGCGCCGGCGCTGCTGGCGGACACCTGGTCGCTCAGCGAGCTGACGAAGTACTACGCCGCGAACCCGGCGCACACGCTCTTCAACCTCATCGGGCTGGCGGTCGGCCTGCTGGCGCTCCTGGGCAAGCTCGAGCGCGTGCCGTTCGACGCGCCGGAGGCCGAGACGGAGATCGTCGCCGGCACGCTGACCGAGTACAGCGGCAAGCTGCTGGCGATCTTCCGCATGGCGATCAGCATCGAGATGATCGTCGGCGCCTCGCTCCTCGCGGCGGTCTACCTGCCGTTCGGGCTGAACCTGGGGCCGCAGGTCGGGTTCGCGCTGTATCTGGTCAAGGTCTTCGCGATCGTCTGCCTCATCTCGATCCTCCGCAGCGTCTTCGCGCGGCTGCGGATAGACCAGATGGTCAACTTCTGCTGGCGCTACGTCGCCCCGGTCGCGTTCGTCCAGTTGCTCATTGACCTGGTGGCGAAGGGACTTATGAAAGGACCGGTCGGCCCATGACGAAGCCGGGCAAGATGCTCGCGGAAGTGCTGCGGTCGGTCGGGCGAAGGCCCGCCACGGTCCGCTATCCGCACGTCAAGGTGACGATGCCGGCGGACTTCCGCGGCAAGCTGGCCTTCGACCCGGCCAAGTGCATCGGCTGCAAGCTGTGCATGCGCGACTGCCCGTCCGCCGCGATCGAGATCGTCAAGGTCGGCGACAAGAAGTTCGAGGCGCACATTGACATCGCCAAGTGCATCGCCTGCGGACAATGCGTGGATTCTTGTCCCAAGGACGCGCTGCGGCTGACGGGCGATTTCGAGTTGGCGCAGCTCGTCCGCGGCAAACTGCGGATCGTCGTCCGGCCCGAGCCGGGCCCGGAGCCGGAGCCGAAGAAGCCTGAAAAGTGAAAAGCGCGAAGTGAAGCATTTTGCGCGTTGCGCCCGGGAAAGCGCAGGGGCCGCTGATGGAATCGCTGAAGGCCGCCGTCCGCCGGAATCTCAAAGGCGCGCGCCGCGTCGCCGTCCTCGCCATCGGCTCGTCGCTCAGAGGCGATGACGCCGCAGGCCTCCAGGCCGCCGAAGAACTGCGCCGCATCAGGGCGAAAGCGCGCCGCAAAGCCGTTCAATCCTGTCGCGCCTGCGCGACATCGTCCATCGTCCATCGTCCATCGTCAATCCATCCGTCGTTCCGCATTTTTCTCGGCGAAACCGCCCCCGAGAACCTCACCGGCGAGATCAAGAAATTCCGCCCCACGCATCTCGTCATCCTCGACGCCGCCGACGCCGCTGGGAAACGGCCCGGCAGCATCACCCTGGTTCGGCACGACCTCCTGCGCGGCGGCAGTTCGATCTCGACCCACAACATGCCCGTCAACGTCCTCGTCGAGTACCTCCAGCGATCGTTCCCGTGCCAGGTCCTGATCGTCGGCATTCAGCCGAAATCGCACCAATACGGCCGCCCGCTCTCCGCCCCGGTGAAGCAAGCCGCGCGCCGAGCCGCCGCCGCCCTCGCCGGAGCGCTGCGTGCCTGACGGCCGGCCGCGGTGTTTTGTGTGATTTCATTGACCGTTCTTCGCGTTCTTCGTGACCTTCGGGGTGAAGTTTCTCGGGATAGTTCGTGGAAAGGCAGCCATGGAAGGCGGCGTTTTGCAGCAGTCGCCGGCCGCGCTCTTCGTCCTGGTCCTCACCGTCGCGACCAGTCTCATCGCGTGGCAATACCCGGACCTGTTCCGGTTCTTCGCGCTGAACCCGTGGACCCTCGTGCGCGAGCACCGCTATTACACCTTCCTCACCAGCGGCCTGATCCATGCCGACGTGGGGCATCTCTTCATGAATATGTTCTCGTTCTACTTCTTCGCCTTCCCGCTCGAGCGGCTGATGGGGCACTGGCAGTTCCTGGTGCTCTACACCGTCTCGCTCGTCCTGAGCGACATCACGACCGTGGTGAAACACCGGGACGACCCTGATTACTTCTGCGTAGGCGCCTCGGGCGCGGTGACGGCGGCCATCTTCAGCTTCATCATCTACGAGCCGACCGCCTCGATCTACTTCATGTTCGTCCCGGTCCCGATCCCGGCGCCGCTCTTCGGCATCGGGTACGTCGTCTACAGTTATTTCTCCGCGCGGTTCCGGCAGACGCGCGTCAACCACGCCGCGCATCTCTGGGGCGCGGTCTCCGGACTCGCCCTGACGCTGATCCTCGACCCGGCCGCCTGCAAAGGTTTCCTCCAGGCGCTGCACCTGCTCTAAATCTTATGGCACGTCAGGCACATCGCGCTGCCCGCGTTCGACATCCGGAGGAACTTCCCGTACAGGCTGCTGTGCGGATCGTGGCAGGTGGTGCATTCGACCCTGCCGTCCTGAAGGCGCAGAGGACCCAGGGCCGTGACCGGTCTCATGGAAACGCGGGCCGTCGGGTAGATCGCGCTGACGGCATGGATGCCCGAGAGATTGGTGCCGAGGTCGTTCGCCCGGTTTGCGCCCGGCAGATTCTGAATCGCCAGGTTCGCCGCGTCAGGGCTGACGCGGACCGCGGGATTCACCACGTTGAAATCGCTGACCGCCGTCAACCCGTCGTGACAGCCCATGCAGAGCACCGAATCTCCCGTCAGCTTCAGCGGCGCGCCGAACTGCGTGAAGCTCGCCTTCGACAGGGCGTGGTTCCACACCGGGCCCGCCGAGGCATTGAGCGCCGCGTGCGGCGCGTGGCACGGCAGGCAGACCTGGCCGGTGCCCAGCCGGTCGGACAGGTCGTGCGGCGTGCCGGCGATTCCCGCCCAGGCCGGGGCCGAAATCAGCGCCGCCGAAACCGCCATCGCAATCGCAGTCTTTCCCATTCGAGTTCCCGCGCGTTCGCGCATCGGTTGGACAGCAGGGGTTTTCGCCCTCGACGCCGGGGGCGTTTGAAGTGCGCGTTCCAGGAAAAGCAAAAGGCGTACCGGCTCGCGCGCCCGGCGACTTCGCCGGAGGAGCCTGATTAACGGGGGTTTTTTCGAATCAAGCCCGGCGCGCGCGCCCGTGCGGGACTGGAACCGCGGCATGAACTGGAGCCGCCGCCATGGTCTGCCCGCGATACCGCCCCGCGCGGATGCCTCTGGACTGGCGGAAGGTTTGCGAATAGAATAGCGTCCGGTTTCGGCGGCGGCCGCGTGGCCATTTGCGGACGGCCGGGGAACGATCGCCCATGAGAGTCAGCATCGTCGTGCCGCTCCACAACGAAGCGATGAACGTCGAGCCGCTCTGCCGCGAGCTCAGCGAGTTCGCGGACGCGGAGAAGCGCATCGCCGAGATGATCTTCGTGGACGACGGCTCGACCGACGACACCTATTCACGGCTCGTCCAGGCGTGCGCGGGCGACCCGCGCGCGACGGTGCTCAGGCTGCGGCGGAATTTCGGGCAGACGGCGGCGCTCTCGGCCGGATTCGACATCGCCACCGGCGACGTGATCTGCCCGATGGACGGCGACCTGCAGAACGATCCCCGCGAAATCCCCTTGCTGCTCGCGAAGATTGACGAAGGCTACGACGTGGTCAGCGGCTGGCGCAAGGACCGCAAGGACGCCTGGCTGACGCGCCGCGTGCCGAGCTGGGCCGGCAACCGCCTGATCAGCAAGATCACCAACGTGCGCCTGCACGACTACGGCTGCTCCCTGAAGGCCTACCGCCGCGAGGTGCTGCACGGCCTCCGCCTTTACGGCGAGATGCACCGCTTCATCCCGGCGCTCTCCGCGTGGATGGGCATCCGCGTCGCCGAGGTCCCCGTGCGCCACCGCGCGCGCGTCGCCGGCAAGAGCAAGTACGGCCTCGAGCGCATCGTCCCGGTCATCCTCGACCTGATCAACGTCAAGTTCCTCGTCAGCTATTCCACGCGCCCGATCCAGGTCTTCGGCAAGATCGGCATCGCCTCGTTCCTCGTCGGGTTCCTCTTCCTGGCGCTGACGGTCCTCATGAAGTACTTCGCCGGATACAACATCACGGGCAACCCGTTCTTCATCCTCTCGGGGCTGTGCGTGCTGGTCGGGTTCCAGTTCATCTGCATCGGGCTGCTCGGCGAGATCACGATCCGCACTTACTACGAGCTGCACGAGAAGCCGACGTACGTCGTGCGCGAGCGGTTCAAGGCCGGCGAGGCGGAGAAGAAGTAAACTGCGAAGGTCGTCCCCTTCATCGTAATCGTAATCCTGATCGTAATCGTAATCGTCTTTGCCGTCTAAAGCGAAAAGCGATTACGATCAGGATTACGATTACGATCACGATCACAGGAACGGCGCATGAGGGTGCTCTTCATCAGCTACGAGCTTCCCCCGATCGGCGGCGGAGGCGGGCGCGCGGCGCTGCAAGTCGCGCGGCGCCTGGCCGGCCGCGGGCACTCGGTCGCCATTCTCTCCTCGCTCTTCGCAGGGCTGCCGGAGCGGGAGCAGAGCGGCGGCGTCGCGATCCATCGGCTCCGCGTGCGGCGGAAGAGGCCGGATCAATGCACGCCGGTCGAGCTGCTCTCGTTCATGCTCAGGAGCATCCCCGCGGCGCGGCGGCTGGCGGACGAGATGAAGCCGACGGTCGTCTGCGCGTTCTTCGGGATTCCGGGCGGGCCGGCGGCGTGGCGGCTGCGGCGGCGGCGCGGCATCCCGTACGTCCTCTCGCTGCGCGGATCGGACGTGCCGCGGCCGGAGCTGGCCTCCCACCAGCGGCTCCACGCGCTGACGCGGCCGCTGCTGCGCCGGATGTACCGCGACGCGGCCGGGCTGATCGCCGTCAGCGATTCGCTCCGGCGCGCCGCGCTGGCGGTCCTTCCGGAGGCCCGCATCGAAGTCATCCCGAACGGCGTGGACACCGAGCGGTTCAAGCCGCCCGTCGAGCGTTCCGGGCCGGCGGACCGCGCGGAACTGCTCTTCGTCGGCCGGCTTCAGGAATTCAAGGGCGTGCAGGACGCGATCGCCGCGCTGCCGGCGCTGGAACGGGCGTTCGGGCGGCCGGCGCGGCTGACGGTCATCGGCGACGGGCCGTCGCGGCCGGCCCTCGAGGCGCAGGCCATGGCCCTGCGCGCCGCCGGTTTGAACTCGGAGGTGCGGTTCCTCGGCTGGCTCGATCCGGCCGCGCTGCCGGCCGCCTATCAGTCCGCCTCGCTGCTGCTGCTGCCGTCGTACGTCGAGGGGCACTCGAACGTGATCCTCGAAGCGCTCGCCTCCGGCCTGCCGTGCGTGGCCTCCGACGTGCCGGGAATCCGCGAGACGATCACCGACGGCCGCGAGGGGATCCTGGTCCCGCCCAGAACGCCGGAGGCGCTCACGCGCGCCGCCGCGCGCGTCCTCGCCGACGCGGAGATCTGGCGTACCATGAGCCGCAACGCGCGCGCGCGCGCCGAGGAATTCTCGTGGGATAAAATCGCCGCCGAGTACGAGGCGGTCCTGCTCAGCGCCGAGCATGGAGCTACGCCGTGCGCCACCTGATCTTCCTCTTTGCCGATCATTTCGAGCCGCGCTCGGCCGAGTCGGTCGCGGCGTGGAAGCGCGGCTATCCCGAGGTCGCGAAAGCGTTCACCGATTCCGGCGGGCGCAATCCGCGGCACACCTGGTTCTACGACGGCGAGGACCCGGCCGTGCTGGACTCGCTCGGAGCGCTCTGCCGGATGGGTCTCGGCGAGATCGAAGTGCACCTGCACCACAGCCGCGACACCGCCGACGGGCTGCGCGAGAAACTGGAGCGGCGCAAGGCGGCTTATGCGCGGTCCGGCGCGCTGGTCACCGTCGGGCCGGAGCCGGTCGCCGCGTTCGGCTTCGTGCACGGCAAGTGGTCGCTCGACAACTCGCGCGGCGACGAGCATTGCGGCGTGAACAACGAACTCGCCGTGCTGCGGCAGGCGAACTGCTACGCGGACTTCACGTTCCCCGCCTGGGGCCGGATGCAGCCGAGGAAATGCAACAGCATCTATTACGCCGCGGGCGATCCGGCGCGGCCGAAGTCGTACGACACCGGCGAGGACGTGCGCGCCGGCGGCAAACCGTCGGGCGACCTGATGATCTTCCAGGGTCCGGGCCGGCTGAGCGGCGTGCCGCGGCCGGCGGGATGGGTTCCGGCGCTGCCGTGGATCGCCGACCGGCTCCGCCTGACCTGCTCGATGGAGGCCCACATGCCGCCGAGGCCGCGCCGCGTGGACCGTTGGGTCGCCGCGAACGTCAGCGTCGTCGGGCGGCCGGAATGGGTCTTCGTCAAGGTCCACATGCACGGCGCGCGGCCGCAGAACTTCAGCGCGTACTTCAATTCCGGCCTGCAGCAGTTGCACTCGCACCTCGCGAAGCGGTACAAGGATGAAACCGCGTGGCGGCTCCACTACGTCACCGCGCGCGAGGCGTACAACATCGTGAAAGCCGCCGAGGCGGGCAAGGCCGGCGATCCGAACACTTACCGGGACTTCGCGATCGCTCCGTACCGGAATACACGTTGAGGCTGTTGATATGGCGGGCCGAGAATAAGTTGCATAATGCGCGGTCATTCCGAGCGGAGCGAGGAATCTCACACGCAGCGCTCCGACAGCGGCTCATGGAGTGAGATGCTTCGCTGCGCTCAGCATGACGCCGGTTGACTAGAACCGGTTTCATAACTGCCTCAGCGTGATCATGAGGCATGCGACGTGAAAGAATCCACTATAGATTGTGAGACTGCGATCCCAGCGAACGACCAAACGGCG
>JBKQWE010000117.1:0-3550 GCA_052139675.1 Candidatus Brocadiia bacterium | reverse complement strand
GGCATGTCCGCCGCGTTCATCACCGGGCTGATCAAGACCACGTTCGAGTTCAACTACACGCCCGATCAGAGCCCGCACGAATTCATGGCGCGGGTGAACAACGTCCTCGAACGTCTCACGCCGTCGTCCAGCTTCGCGTCGGTCGTCTTCGCGATCTACGACGTGACCAAGCGCGAGCTGCGCTACAGCAACGCCGGCCACAGCCCCGCGCCGATCCTCGTGCGCGGCAGCACCGGCGAAGTGGAGTGGCTCGACGACTGGGTGGACCTGCTCGCCGGCGTGAACCCCGACATGAAGTACCAGGAGGACCGCTTGCCGCTTTCGCCCGGCGACAAATTCGTCCTCTGCACCGACGGCATCACCGACATCCCGAACGCGGCCGGCGAGCGGCTCGGCTTCCACCGCCTGTACGATTGCCTCCGCGAAAACGCCGAACTCTCCGCCGCCAAGCTCCTCGAAGCCATCGTCGCCGCCGTCACCGCCCACGCCAACGGCCTGCCCCGCACGGACGATCAGACGATACTCATCATGGAAGTCCTGAAGTAACCTGAACTCCAGCATCCGGCCTTGTCGGACAGCATTCGATGCCCAACATCGGGACCGACCTCGACGGATTGGTTTCGAACAAGCCCGCGCGAACTGACGCCGCCCTGGCATCTCATGGTTGAAGCGCCCGACTAGTTACGCAACGTATCTAGTCGGCAAATTCGGCCGATGGAAATGGTGTCGGCCAGGACAGAACGGGCGGATCATCCAGCGCCGGACTTTCGAAGGCTCGTACATTCCTTCGCAGAGCTCGCGCATGAGGGCTCGAGCGTCTTGACGGCGTCCAGGTGCGGCGCTAGGCTGGAAGAAACGGGCCAAAGGGGAACCATGAACGAGCCGCTGCCGTCTGCTGAAGAAATCCGCAAGATTCCGCCCGAGGGCGGCGCGGGGTTCAACCGGCTGATTCACGAGACGAGCCCGTACCTTCTCCAGCACGCGCGCAACCCGGTGGATTGGCACGCCTGGCGGCCGGAGGCATTCGAGAAGGCGCGTCGCGAGGACAAGCCGATTTTCCTCTCCGTGGGCTATTCGACCTGCCACTGGTGCCACGTGATGGAGCGCGAGTCGTTCGAGCGCGAGGACGTGGCGGAAATCCTCAACGCGAGTTTCGTCCCGATCAAGGTGGACCGCGAGGAGCGGCCGGACCTCGACGAAATCTACATGACCGCCACGCAGTTGTTCTCCGGCCGGGGCGGCTGGCCGAATTCGGTGTGGCTGACGCCGGACGGCCGGCCGTGGTACGCGGGCACGTACTTTCCGCCGGACGACCGGATGGGGATTCCGGGCTTCAAGAGCCTGCTGAGGCAGCTCGCCGAACTCTGGCGGACGCGCCGGGCGGATGTCGAGAAGCAGGCGAACGAGTTCGCCGAGGCGATGCGGCGGGTGTCCGCCGCCGGTCCCGCGCGCGGGGACGTGGCCGCCGTTGACCTGGTCAAGGCCGCGCTCGACGAACTGGCCGGCGCGTTCGACGAGCGGTTCGGCGGCTTCGGCGGCGCGCCGAAGTTCCCGCCGCACACAGCGCTCGCGTTGATCGCTCATGAATGCCGCCGGTCGCCGGACGCTCGGCGGCTCCGCATGATGACGGCGACGCTCGATGCCATGGCGCGCGGCGGGATACACGATCACGTCGGCGGAGGATTCCACCGCTACTCGACCGACGAGCGCTGGTTCCTGCCGCACTTCGAGAAGATGCTCTACGACAACGCGCAGTTGGCGCGCGCATACGCGGAGGGTTTCGCGCTGACCGGCAACGCCGACTACCGCGCCGCGGCGATGGACACGTGCGGCTGGGTCCTCCGCGAGATGAGCGATCCGGCCGGCGGCTTCTTCTCCGCGCTCGACGCCGACAGCGAGGGGCAGGAAGGGAAGTTCTATGTCTGGACCCGCGCGGAAATTATCGAGGCGCTCGGGGACGACGAGGGCGATGTGTTCTGCCGGGTCTACGGCGTGGAGAAGAACGGAAATTTCCGCGACGAGGCGGGCGGCGGTGCGACGGGCGCGAACATTTTGTATTTGAGGGCGCCGTCCGACGCCGCGTTGCATGAGCGGCTGAAGAACAGCCGCGAAAAGCTCCTTCAGCGGCGCGCGGCACGGGTGCGGCCATATTGCGACGACAAGGCGCTCTCCGGCTGGAACGGGCTGATGATCGGCGCCCTGGCATATGCCGGCAAGCGGTTAGACGAGCCGCGGCTCATCGCCGCCGCCGAGCGCGCCGCCGCGTTCGTCCTGACCGTGATGCGAAAGGACGGCCGCCTGCTCCGGAGCTATCGCCAGGGCGAAGCGGGGCTGAACGCCTGCCTCGACGATTACGCCTTCCTCGCGGACGGGCTGCTCGATCTGCGCGAGGCCACCGGCGACGCGCGATGGCTGGATGAGGCCAAGTCGCTCGCGGCGGTGATGAAGGAGCATTTCTGGGACCGGGCGCACGGCGGGTTCTTCCTGACTTCGGACGATCACGAGGACCTGCTCCTGCGCTTGAAGCCGGCGCACGACCAGGCGACGCCTTCGGGCAACGGCGTGGCGGCGCGCGTGCTGATCCGGCTGGCCGCGCTGACCGGCGAGGCAGAATACCTGGAGACGGCGCACGAGACGCTGAACGCCTTCCTCGGCGTGATGCAGAGCATGCCGCAGGCGGCGAGCGGCCTGATTCTGGCCGCGGCGATGCTGCTGGAGACCAAGCCGGCGGCGGTCACGCCCGCGCAGCCGGTCAGTGTCGCCGTCTCGCCCTCAACCGCGTCCGCCGCGCCCGGCGGTGTGGTGGATGTAACCGTGCGCATTGAGATCGCAAAAGGTTACCACATCAACTCTCATAAGCCGGAGGCGGCCGACCTGGTCCCCACCGAACTGACGCTCGAAAAAAATAATGTGGCGTCTCTCGGCAAAGTCGCGTACCCGGCCGGCAAGAAGGTCCGCCTCGGGTTCAGCGCGCAGCCGTTGTCGGTTTACGAAGGCGCGGTGGCGATCCGCGCGCAGATTGCCGTCGCCCGAAACGCTGCGCCGGGAAAGGCTGAAATCGTTTTGCAACTCCGTGTTCAACCATGCAGCGGAGACGCCTGCCTCGCGCCGCGGACGCTCTCCGCGCCACTCGTGTTGCACGTCAGTTAAGCGGCGGCAGTTGGCTCATCGGGACCATTCGCGTACAATGTGTCCATGGACAACGACGAACGCTACAGCCGGCAGACGCGCTTCGTGAAGATCGGCGCGGAGGGACAGGAAAAGCTCCGCAACGGGGTCGTCACCATCGTCGGCTGCGGCGCGCTCGGGAGCGGCATCGCGCACAACCTCGCCCGCGCGGGCGTCGGGCGGCTGCGCATCGTGGACCGCGACCGCCTCGAAATGAGCAACCTGGCGCGGCAGATGCTCTTCGAGGAGGAGGACGTTCGCCGGCGCCTCCCGAAAGCGGTCGCCGCTGCGAACCGGCTTCGCCAGATCAACTCCGAAGTCCAGGTCGAGCCGGTCCACAGCGAGGTGACGGGGAGCAACGTGCTCGGCCTGATCGAGGGAT
>JBKQWE010000116.1:0-46941 GCA_052139675.1 Candidatus Brocadiia bacterium | reverse complement strand
CGCACGGGGTGTGAGATTCCTCGCTACGCTCGGAATGACGCTCGCCACTTCAGTGGCTCTTTCCGCGACTTTCAGTCGCGACTCAACCTACCGCCTTTAGGCGGTAGTGGTTTAGTTCCTTATCGGCGTTCATCGGCGTCCATCGGCGGTTCAAGTACCTCATTACCCCATGCCGCCATTTTCCTTGACAATGCCACAGCCGGCGGATAGATTCCACGCTTGGCGAAACTGGAGGAGCGGAGATAAACCGTTTGGAGACAGCCGCCAATGTTTAGCTGCTCGCCCCGCCATATGGAAGATAAGTCATGTGATCCCCGAGCTCCTGCACACATCCCCGCATGAACACCGAAACTAAGAGCTTGCTGGCACGCTTGCAATCTATTGAAAACGGCGATGGGCTTCGACGGGCACGTACTGCCGGTCGCGTGCTATGGTTCCTCGGGTTGGCGCTCTCTATTGTCGTCGTATTCAGCATCGTTTACAGAATTCACCCCGCCGCAATAGCGATTGCAGCCGCAGCCTTTGGATGGGTGATCGCTGAGACGAATGCACTGCGAACGAGAGTGGCTCAGTGGCCCATTTTTAGGGGATACATTGACTGGAAGCGTGTTCATGAGGATTTGAGTAATGAGGACAAGGAAGCCTCATAAAACGGGGCCTGTGGGGCTGTTGAAAAAGTCCCATTTCTCTTCAAAACGCCATCGCGGGGTTCGTGTCCGTGGCCTTCACCTACTTCGGCGTGAGCTGCCTGCTCGTGAGCCTGCATTCCTACGCCACGAATTGACCCGCCGCGGCCGCGCTCGACTTCTCTCTCCAACTCTCTAAGGATCAGGCATTCCAGGGGAGTCCTGGATGCTCAGCCACTCGCAAATCACGCACTTTCCGCGAGCCAATGTACACTGTCCGCTGTATTCCCAAGTCCTTGTCTCCTTCAGGGCTCCACAATTTCGTTGGCCATCTGCGGAGCCACTCTCTTGAAATCTTCCGCGTTCAATGTCACGAGCTTTTCGGCGCCGCCCTTGGAAGCAGCCCGGGCGATCAGCCCATCGTATACCGCGCCGCCTGCGATCCCCAATTCCGCAAGGTCATTGATGGTCGCCTCGTATTCGGAAGCCGACAAGGAGATGACTTTTGCCCAGGGGAGCACGCTGTCTTTGATCAGCCGTCGCGCAGTTGCCGGAGCGATCCGAGGTGAGACCGGCAAGCTCGTCAAGACGGCATACAATTCAGCCAAGGTGTGGCATGCAATGATGAGTTCAAACTCTTTGCGCCGCGCTTTGCGCAACCACATGAATGCCCTTGAATGTGCCGGATGCGCTTCGACCAATGCCGCGACAAGGATCGAGGTGTCAAGCAGGACTTTCATCTGGCCAGACCTTTGCCCAACTTCCGGTGACGGCCTTCCCGAATATCTGCGGCCGTCTTTTCGAGATCGCCCTCGGCAGCGCCGCGGTAGACGAGAATTCCTTCCTTCACGCCGACCGGCGGAACATCCTGGACCTGCTTGACATAAATCGTCTGGCCGTGTTCCTCCACGGTAAGTTGCGCCCCCGGCTCAATCCCCAAGTCTTTCCGCATCTTCTTTGGAATTACGATACGCCCGAACCGGTCAAGCGTTGTTCGCATACCTCTCCTCCTTATTTGCCATTATATGATGGCAATTGCCATTTGTCAAGCCAATATCTGGATGGCCGGCCATCTTCTGGGCTTCCGGCTGCCTGGACTGCCGGGACCATGGGGTGACTGCCTTCGCGGCGTGGCTCTGGAAGACAATCCGCCCATGCGCACCCCTCGCGCGCATGATTGGAAAGAGGAGCCGAAGTGGCTTGCCGCAAGACCTATTTGGCCACCCTGGAATGGACGAACGCCCAACGAGAGTGCGCCGAGTACAGCGCACGACATCCAACGCCCAACGCCCAAGTGTGCGATTCACGTTGCGCGAGTACTTGGGCGTTGGACGTTCGATGTTGGGTGTTCGAAGTTCATCCGTAGTCGCGTATGGTATCCCCGTGAGCGCTCCGCCCAGCCACCTGTTATGACCGCCGACCGAGTCGGCGATGAATAACAGGTGACCGTTCGCAGGTCCGAACGCCTCACGCGGCTCGCCTCGCGGTCGTCCCTAACTTTTCCGTGCGCAGATGCACTCCGTGCAGCAGGTGGCCCTTCAGGTAATCGAGGAACATCGTCCAGCCGTTGCACTTCCCGAATGCGTTGCCCAGGTCGGCCGGCTTCCAGCCGCGCTCGTGGATTTCCAGCTCGACGTAGTGCGCTTTCTTCTTCAGCGTCATCGTCACCGTCGTCAGGTACCGAGTGCCGTTAGCCCAGCGGAATTCCAGCTTCTTCCCTTCTTGAAAGACAGTCGGCCACACCCCGTAGCGGCCGCATTGCTTCCAGGTGAAGAAGACGGGCGTCATGTCCCGGCTGAAATCGCCCTCGACCTTGTCGATAAAGAAGCGTTCCAACTGCCGGCCCAGGGTGATCGCATCCCACAATTTGCCGACAGGGACCGGGAAATAGTTGGAGACCTCGAATCCGATTCTGCCCTTCCCCACAGGAAGGTTCCTCGTCAATTCAGCTTTCATGGTCTGCCCTCCTATTCTTGCTTCGACACGGACTTCTCTACGACCCATCTACAATAATTATATCCTGTCCGACGACGAGCCGTTGGAAGCGCCATGTGGCGAAGTCATAAGATACAGCGACAACGCAGGTTACTACTCCAGCCGCGAGCACTTGGGCGTTGGACGTTCGATGTCGTGCGCCGTACCCGGCGCACTCTCGTTGAACGTTCGGAGTTCATCCGTATCAAGATGGGGGAAAACGGGCAGTGGGGCTGCTGAAAAAGGCATCGAACGCGCCAACTCCGGCGAGTATCTCCACTGGGTCATTCCCGCGAAAGATGGAATCCAAGTCTTACGCGCGTGTCTCTAGATTCCCGTTCTCGCGGGAATGCCTAATAGGCATTTTTCAACAACCCCCTGTCCTTATTTTCCCTTCGGTTTCTCGTCCCAAAAAGGTGGCTGAGGGGCGCTCGCGGACGTATCGTTTTTCAGAAAAGCCGCGAAAACGCTTGACAGCCGGCACTTTGCGCGTACAATCTCACGTTTGAAAGCCGACTGTCCTTTGGAGGACGGGTAAAGACAATTGGCCACGCACAACGACAAGCCTCAGCGGAACAATTCTCCGCCATCAGCAGACCTGCTCGGCATGGTCAAGAGAATCCTGTCGTCGGACTACCCAGGTTTTGATGAGCTTCGGTCGAAGGTCGTCGGCAAGACCGTGGTTGACTCGAGGGCCGGACGTTCCGGCTACCTCCTCTACCTCCATGATGGTTCTTGGGTGCTTTGTTTCCTGCAGGCCAACCGCCTCGAATGGGTCTTTGGCTCATGCGAGCCTGCGCCGGCACAGATCGAGCTGCTGGACTCGCGCGAGTACGGCGATGGCCGACTACCCCTGACCTATGACTTCCCCTATGCTTCCCAAGAATGCAACCTTGCGGCGGAAGTCGCGAAAAGCCGCGGTGCGACGATTGAAGGATTCGCTATCGGCGAAAACACCTTCAACATTACCTTCCCCGACGGCCACGAGATCGACGCCACTATTGTCATGGACCGTGATGGCAAGGTTGCGCTAAGGGTGTTCTGGGAGCAATGGTGAAAGCGCAGGTTGATTAGGGACAGCGGGGCTGTTGAAAAAGTCGTCGGACGCGCCAGCTGGGGCGAGTATTTCCGCTCAGTCATTCCCACGCAAGCGTAAATCCAAGATTTCGGCGCGGGTCTGGATTCCCGCCTTCGCGGGAATGACAAGGCGCATTTTTCAACAGCTCCACGGGCCCTCATTAATTGGCGAAATGCGTTGTTTCGCTCAGGACGTTTTGCGGCGCCGGCTTCGGGCCCGCTCTTTGTGAAGAAGGGCCACTAGTTCCTCCGTGGATATCCTCGCCTTCACGGAAGGGACATCAAGCGGCGACTTGCGCTCAATCTCCGGCACCAGCGCAAAGGCATGTCCGTCCTTGCGGCGAATGATGACTTTTCCCGTGGACTCTGCATCGCGAAGCACTTTCGCAAGCTTTTGTCTCGCCTCTGAATACGTGTAGACCTGCATGGCTAGACCTCGATTAAAGTGACACCCAGTTCTCGTGCGGCCCGGACAAGACCTCCATCTAAAGTCAGCAGCGGTGACGCCTGCTGCCTGGCGCACTCAATGAAGTAGGCATCATAAGCATAAACGTCTGCTCGGCTCGCGAAGCTCAACGCAGCGGCAAGGTCAATGTCCACGTAACGAAGCGGAATTGACTGAAAAACTGCCAGGCCGCGCTGCGCATCGTCCGGTTTCAGCCTGCGCTGCTTCAACATTGCCGAGAAGGCATTGCCGATTTCCCATGGGATCGAGCCGGGCCCCACGAGTGAATGCCCGGAGGTAGCCGCGACTATTCGATCTCGTTCAGGCTCTCCGATAATCACGGCCAACAACGCTGAAGTATCAATCACGATGTCCATAATCCGCTCCCTCCGTGGACAATTGTACAACACCCTGACATTTTGTCAAGCTGGAAGACTGCCGAAAGCCTCGCCCCGGCCACACCGGCAGCTATCCTCCTTGACAACGCCATTGCCGGGGAATAAATTTCGCTGCGGGCGAAATCGAAGGAGAGGAGATAAGTCGTGTGTCCGCGAAGCGCCGAACGAGATCCGCTGGGGGCATTCCTTCCGCGCCGCTGGCCCGACCGGTTGCTGGCTTTTCTGGTGACTCTGGTCTTTCTCTCATTCGGAGCGGGCATGGTCTTAGGCGCCTGGGGGTGGCGCGCTGCTGACATGGTGGACCGCATCTCGAAACAGGCGCTTCTTCACGGCGGCGTCGCCGTCGTTCTTTTTTGCCTTGCCGAGATCGTCTGGCTCTTCTTCACGCCACTTTGGGTTGAGCGGTTTCTCCGCCGCCGCGCGCTTATGGCGGTTCTCGCGCTCGCGTTGTTTCTCCCAGGTATCATCCTCTACCTCGCCTATTACATGTTCGTCGCATGATCTCTCTGCGGCGAGTTTCGGAGGAGTTCCTGGAAGAGTTCACGCGGCGGGATGATCGGCGGCGGACACGGCGGACTTCGCTTTTTCCAATTTCCGGTAGAGGCTCGACACGCTGACGCCGAGCATCTGGGCGGCTTTGACTTTGTCGTCGTTGGTCAGGGCCAGGACGGCGGCGACGTGTTCGGATTCGCACTGGTCGAGCATGGCGCGCAGGTTCAGCGGCGTCTCGCCGTGCGCGCGGCGCGAGCGCTGGAGGCTGACCGGCAGCGCCGCCGCGGTGATCCGCTCGCCGTCGGTCAGGATCATCGCCCGCTCGATGGCGTTCTCGAGCTCGCGCACGTTTCCGGGCCAGTCGTACGCCATCAGCATGGCGATGGCCTCCTCGTCCACGCCGCTGACGCGCTTCTTGAGTTCCTCGCTGAACTGCCGGACGAAATGCTCCACCAGCATGGGCACGTCCTGTTTGCGCTCGCGGAGCGGCGGCAGGTGGATTTCGACCACGTTCAGCCGGTAGTAGAGCGCGTCCATGAGGCGCTCGCTGCGGATCGCCACCGCCGGGTCCACGCTCGTCGCGCTGAGAATCCGCACGTCCACCTTGGTCGGCAGGGCGGAGGAGCCGATCGGGCTGATCTCCTTCGACTCGATGGCGCGGAGGAGCTTGCTCTGGAGCGGCAGCGGCATGGCGCCGATCTCGTCGAGGAACAGCGTGCCGCCGTCCGCGGCGTTGAAGAAGCCCTCTTTGTCGCGCGAGGCGCCGGTGAATGCGCCCTTGGCGTAGCCGAAAAGCTCGCTCTCCAGCAGCGTATCCGGCAGCGCGGCGCAGTTGACGGAGACCAGCCGCCGGTCCTTCCGGTCGCTCACGCGATGGATGGTCCGCGCGACGACCTCCTTGCCGGTGCCGCTCTCGCCGAGGATCAGGACGTTGCTGTTGGTCGCGGCGACGCGGTGGATCAGGTCGCGCACCTGCTGCATCGAGGGGCTCTGGCCGACGACGCCGCGCGATTCGTACCGCGCGCCGAGCTCTTCCTGGAGCGCCTCGTGGCTGCGCTGCAGGGTCACGTGTTCGAGCAGCCGCTCGATCCGCAGCAGGATGTCGTCGAAAAGGAACGGCTTGGTCAGGTAGTCGTCCGCGCCGAGCTTGACCGCCTCGACGGCCGTCTCGATATCGCCGTAGGCGCTGATCATGATGAAATGCATCTGCGGGGTCGTCTCGCGGCATTTCCGCAGGAGGTCGAGTCCGCTCATGTCGGGGAGCCGCAGGTCGCAGATCGTGAGGTCGAAATTCCCCTTCTCGAGCTGGAGCAGGGCCTCGGCGGCGGTGCCGCCGCTGCGGACCGTGTGGCCCTTCTTGGCGAGGATCTCGCAGAGCACGTCGCGGAATGCCGCCTCGTCGTCAACGACCAGGATTTGCGCTTGTCGCACCGCTATCTCCTTGGGGGCCGCGGAGCGGTATGGAGACCGCGAACGTAGACCCTTTTCCCTTCTCGCTCTGAACTTGGATCGTGCCGCCATGTTTCCGGATGATGTTGTAGCTCAAGGCCAGGCCGAGGCCGGTCCCGAACCGGGCCGCCTTGGTGGTGTAGTACGGCTCGAAGATGTGCTGGATTTCATCCCGGGTCATGCCCTCGCCGGTGTCGGTGAAGACGACCTCGATGGAGCCATTGTTCTGCGCGGCGCGCACGGCCAGCTTGCCCTGGCCGCCCATCGCGTCGAGCGCGTTCAGCGCGATGTTCATGAAGACCTGCTGCATCTGGTGCTCGATGATCATCGTCCTGGGCAGCGCGGGGTCGAAGTCGGCCGTCATCTCCACCTTTTGGGCGCGCCGGTCGTAACGGAGAAGCTGAAGCGTGTCGAGGATGATCTTGCCGACATCGCCGTAGAGCCAGTCCTCGGTGGAGATGGGACGGCCGAAGTCCACGATCTGCCGGACGATCTTCGATATCCGCTCGATACTCTGCTGCATCAGGGCGAGCCGCGCGGCCGTTTGCCCGTCGCCGGCCGGCGAGGTGGAGAGCACCTGGACGAGCGAATAGAGAGAGGTCAGCGGGTTGCTCACCTCATGGGCGATGCCGGCGGCCATCTGCCCGATCGCCGCCATGCGCTCCTGCTGAATCGCGTGGTAGCGGCTCTGCTGCAGCTCCGCGCCCGCGACCCGCAGCCTCTCCTGGGCCTCTCGCAGGGACTGGTTCTGGGCGAGCAACTGCGTCTCCGCGCGCCGGACCTTGCGCATAATGCTGTTGGAGAGGTAAGCCGTCACGATGAACGTGCTCATCAGCGCGGCGCAGATGCCGGCGTGATAGGGGCTGACCCCGCCGCCGCGCGGCGGCAGAAGCAGCAGGCGATAGTGGCCGACCAGCCCGTAGCCTTCGAGGAGGAAGATGCCCGCCACCGCCGCGCAGGCCGCGAGGGCGACGATATAGGTCTGCCGCTCGCCCATGAGCATGCTCGCCAGGACGACGTGGAACACCAGGTAGAGCAGGAACGGGTTCTCCACGCCGCCGGAGAAGTGCGCCAGGAGCGCCAGCGAGACGATGTCCCACCCGATCTGGACGTAGGCATGATGCTCCGCCGCCAAGACCGGCTTCGCGTCCAGGCGGCGGCTGGTGAGTTCGAAAACGACGTTGCCCGCCGCCATGGCCGCGGCGACGAGGTAGAGCGCGATCGGGAACGAAATGGCGCGCAGGAGCATGTGCGAGATAAAGACCACGCCGAGCACGCCGCAGATCGCCAGCCACCGCAGGCGAATGAGTTGCCGGACGGCCGCGCGGGTCCGGTCGGCGGCGGGCGCGAAGCCCTCCAGGCCGGCCTCGGTCGGAGCGGGACGGTTGGCGTCAAGCGTGTTCAGGGCGGAGGAGCCGTTCATGGCTGCTCCTTTTCCGACGGTCCCGACGCAGGAGGCGCGGGCGGCGGAGTGGTCTGTTCCAGCCCGAAAAGCCGCCGCGCGGCCGCCAGGACGCCCTTGCCATGCTCGTCCGTGGAGGGTTCCTGCAGGGCCTTGATCGGTTGATGGAGGATCTTGTTCACCAGGCGGTCCGCGGTGCGCTCGATCTCGTCTCGCGCCTCGGCGGGCAGGTCGGGATACTTGTTGAGCAGCGCGGTGAGCTCCTGGCGCTTCAACTCGTGCAGGGAGTCGCGAAGCTCGACGATGGTGGGCGCGACCTCGAGCCCGCGCGCCCAGCGCATGAATTTCGCCGTCTCCTCCTCCACGGTGGCCAGGCAGCGGGTGAGCTCGCGCTTCCGGCGGCTGACCGTCTCGTCCACGACCATCTGGAGGTCGTCCACATTATATAGGTAGCATCCGGGCAGCTCGGCCGCGGAGGGCTCGATGTCGCGCGGAACGGCGATGTCTATGAGAAAGAGAGACCGGCCGCGGCGGGCCCGCAGCGCGTTTTCCACATCGGCGCGGTGGATGACGTAGTGCGGCGCATCGGTGGACGAGATCACGATATCGGCGCGCGCCAGGTTCTCGGGGAGTTGCTCGAAGTGGACGGCGGTGCCGCCGCATTCGCGGGCGAGCGCGTCGGCGCGGGAAAATGTCCGGTTCGCCACGAGCGTGGTCCGCGCTCCGGCCAAATGCAGACTTCGCAGGACGACCTCGCCGATCTGGCCGGCGCCGATCAGCAGCACCGTGCGGTCCGTCAACGTCTCGAAAATATGCTGCGCCAGTTGAACCGCCACGGAGCCGACCGAGGCGCGGCCGGAGTCAATCTCGGTGTACGTCCGCACTCGCTTGGCGACCGAGAGCGAATGCTGGAAGAGCCGATGCAACACCCGCCCGACCGTGCGCTCCGCCGCCGCCAGCTCGTAGGCCGCCTTCACCTGCGCGGTGACCTGGGCTTCCCCGAGCACCATGCTGTCCAGCCCCGCTGCAACGCGGAAGAGATGCGCCACCGCGTCCATGCCTTCACGGGTGTAAAGGTGGCTTTCGAAGCTGTCCGCGCTGAGGCCGTGGAAGTTCGTCAGCAAGTCCTTCACCAGCGCGTCGCCCTGAGCCGCGCGCGCGCAGACATAGACCTCGACCCGGTTGCACGTGGAGAGGATCACGACTTCCTCGACACCTTCGACCGCGCGCATCGCCGCGAGGGCTTCCGGCAGCCGCGCGCGTGGAAACGCCAGCGCCTCGCGCATTTCCACCGGAGCGGTGTGATGGCTGAGCCCGACGACCTGTATGGTTCTGGGCGCGGTCATGTCTTGGAGGAGATCTCTGAGGGCGCGGGGAACGGCGGCGTTCGCCCGGGGTAAGCGTGGGCCACGCCGAACGTGGCCAGCGCCACCAGGAAACCTATAATCGTGAAGATCGCCGCGCGGTTCGCGCTCATCTTGCCGGCCAGCCGCATGTGCACCACCGCCGCATAGATCAGCCAGCCGGCAAATCCTGCGATGACCTTGGCATCGCTATACCACGCCCGGCCGAGTATTGCGGAGTCCCGCTCGGCCCAGATGGCGCCTGCCGCCAGCCCCACCGTGAAGAGCGGAAAGCCCCACGCGACGGCGACGCGGCCGATCTGGTCCAGCCTCGCCAGCGACGGCAGCCGCGCCCACAGCGCCTCCGGCCGTTTGCCGCGCAACAACTGCTGCTGAATCAGGCGCGTTACGCCCGCGCCGGTCGCTACCGCAAACCCGGCATAGCCGGCGTAAACCGGAATTAAATGTAAGAGAAGCCACGTCTTTGCCAGCGCGGGCCGATCCATCGGCACGCGGCCGGATAATATTCCCATCCCGATCGCGCAAAGCACAAACAGCGGCCAGAAGACCACGGTAATCCCGCCGAGCCGGAGCGGTCCTTCGGCGGCCACGAAGACCGCCGCGGTGAGCCAAAGGAACAGCGCGACCGAGTCAAGCCGCGTCTCAATGGGAAGACCGTGCACCTGCGCTGCGCGGGTGACCAGGAACGCCGCGTGGAACGCCAGGGCGCCCAGCGCCAGATATGGCAGGCGATCCGTAGCGGGCCTGCCCGGTCGCAGAAATGGGAATGCCGCCACGGCCCCTTGCGCCAAGTACAACGCAATCGCGATGATGCAGAGCGCCATTTGGACCGGTGTCATTGTGTTCTAACCTTGCTATTACGCCCGCATGCTCTTACGCCGGATGCGGGCTGACCATTCGCGCCGGCTTTATACCACAACGTAGGAGTCTTGATTTTACTCCGAGAAGAGCCCTTTGTCAAATTTGCGAAACGTCTTTTTGCCTTCCCAGGGATGCGACATTCCAGAATTTGCAACGATGAGCCCTCTATTTTCGCAAACTTGATAAGGGAAATCCGGCGTTCTGGAGGCCGTGTGTGCCAGAATGTGCATCGAGCATTTAAACCCTTGTGGCGCAACGTGTTAAATCGTAGCAATTAAGACGGCGAGTTGGAGCTGTTTATGGCACAATATGTGCTAACCGTCTTTAGGATGCAATCAGTAAGTGATCAGCTAGGCCTGAAAGGAGGTGGCCATCGGTAAATCCAGCACTATTTTTGACATCATAGGGTTGGCTTTGTTATAATATCGCAAGTGGTCAGTGGCACAGATGTTACTTTCAGGCACCTTACACGAGGGAAAGTAGATGATGAAGAAGACAGCACTTTTGACGGCCGTTCTGGCTGCCGTCGCGATTTCCGCGCCTTCCTGGGCGCAGAATATCCTGAACAGCCCGCACGACCTTTCCGTCCGGCTTGGCACGGGCGAGATTTGCCTTTCCTGCCATGCGCCGCACGGCGCGCCGAATGCCGCGTACGGCCCGCTGTGGAACCACGCCTTGACCCAGGGGAACGGGACGGCCTCGACCTTCGTTGGCCCGACGGCCGGCGGTTTCACGAAGAGCGGATCGGCAAAAACGCTGTACTCAAGCACGCTGCTCTGCATGGGTTGCCATGACGGCGTGACGGCAGTCGGCGACTTCAACGTCGTGAACACCCATATTACCGTAAACGATACCACGAACCCGATTCAAAGCGTGTCGTGGGCACGGAGCTTTGTCAATAAAGCCGGCGCAACCGTGTTTCCGAATGATATCGGCCTGGATTTGACCTATGTTCATCCGGTCGGCAGCAAGTACCCCGCACTCGGCACAGTCAACAGCGGCTTTAACACCGCCACTTCCGCGAGCGGCTACGGCGGGGTAACGCAGTGGACGGTGGGTAGTGGAAGCGGGGCTCTGTCTCTGGAAACTGGCTCCACGTCGACTGTCGGCGACACCGTCGGATGCACCACCTGCCACAATCCGCACGACGATACGACCGCGCCGCCGTTCCTCGTGACGTCGAACGCGAAGAGCGCGCTTTGCCTCACTTGTCACATTAAGTAGTCTGCGTTCTTGGCGACCAGTTCGGCGCGCGGGGCATTCGGAAAGACGATTGCCCCGCGCGCCGGTTTTTTGTGAACTGAATACCCTGTTGCGAGAGCGATGAGATGCGGAATTTGCGCCGTGGCGCTTGGGGCGCCTTGCTGATCGCGTCGTTGCTGGCCGCGGCATTGGCCGGATGCAAGACCGTCGAGACGCCTCCTCCGCCGGCAAAGGCGATTTTCTATCCCTTCCCGCCGGACCCGCCGCGCGTGCAGTTCCTGACGGCGATCGACACCGCGCGCGACGTCATTACTTCGAAACGGGGCTGGAGGTTCCTTGACCTGATCGTGGGCGCGCCGCCTGACATCCTTGAGTCTCAGCAGGCCACGCTGGGCAAGCCCTATGGAGTGGCCGTCTGGCGCGGAAGGATTTACGTGTGCGACTTTGGCGCGCACGTGGTCAAAGTCTTCGACCTGGAGCGTAATAAGTTCTACGTCCTCGGCGGCGACACGCCGCCCACCACCGCTCCGACGAACCTCTGCGTCTCCGACGACGGGTACAAGTTCGTCGTGGAATCCATGCCGGCGTTGATCCAGGTCTTCGACCCGGACGACAATTACGTCACGACGTTCAAGGTCAAGGATGGCCGGCCCGGCGGCGTTGCCGCGGTCGGAGGCGAGTTGTTCGTGACGGACGTCACCAATGACCGCATCCTGGTGCTGGACCGCGGCACGGGGAAGCTGCTCCGCACGCTCGGAGGCAAAGGCCAGGGGCCGGGGCAGTTCCTGATGCCGAACGCCATCGCCGCCGACGCGCAGGACAACTTGTACGTCAGCGACCATATGAACTTCCGGTTCCAGAAGGTGGATCGCAGCGACAAATCCCTGATCTCGGTCGGCGGCGCCGGCGACACGTACGGCAAATTCGCCCGCCCGCGGGGAATCGCGGTCGGCCCGGACGGCGTCATCTACGTCGTCGAATCGGTCTACAACGTGGTGCAGATGTTCAACCAGCAGGGCAACGTGCTGATGGCTTTCGGGAACTTCACGGGCGCGCCCGGCTTCCTGCTGCTTCCGGCGTCCATCGCCGTGGACAAGTCCTGCATGAAGTATTTCGCCAAGTACGTGGACCCGAGGTTCGAGGCGGAGTATCTCCTGTTCGTGACGAGCCAGGTCGGCGAGGCGCGGCTGGGCGTTTACGCCTTCGGCCACTTGAAGCCCGGGGCGGAGATTCCGCCGCTGCCGGTCCCCGAGGAGAAGCCCAAGCCGACGCCGGAGGCGGGCAAGCCGACGGCCGAGACGGCGCCTAATCCGGCGACGCAGGCGGCGCCCGAGGCGCTCAAGCCGGCGACCGAGACGACGCCCAATCCCGCGCCGGAGGCGGCCAAGCCAGCGCCGGAGGCGGGCAAGCCAGCGCCGGAGGCGGCCAAGCCGGCGCCCGAGGCGGGGCCTGCGCCAGCTCAAACGCAGTCTTCCGAGAAGCCATAGTGGCGGATTCCCGATGTGTTTCGAACAAGCAGTCCTTGAGTACGCCGCAGCGGAGAGTACCACAGCGTGGTACAGGCCCCGCCGGCGACGCCAAGACCCAGGAGTGAATGCATGAGGCGAAATGCTCTATTTTCAGCGGTGCTGGCCGCCCTGCTGGCGCTGCCGGCGGCGACGTTCGGCGCGCTCTCCGGTTCCCCGCACGATTTCACCGCCAAGGGCTGGTCGCACGGCGCGCTGTGCGCGACCTGCCATACGCCGCACCACCCCGATAAGACCGTGCCCAACGCGCCGGCGTGGAACCACAAGGTCACCACGGCCACTTACACCCTATACTCGAGTCCGACGCTCAAAGCCACGCTTTCGCAGCCGGCGCATTACGGCTCCAAGCTTTGCCTGAGCTGCCATGACGGCACCGTGGCGCTGGACAGTTTCGGCGGGACTACGGGGACGACGTTCATGGATTCGGCCAACCGCGTCGGGACCGACCTGCGGGGAACGCACCCGATCGGGCTGATCTACGACACCGCCCTCTCGAACGCCGACCCGAAGCTCTACAACCCCGGCACCAAGTCCACGCCGCTGGGCGGCACGATCAACCACGACTTGCTCTTCGGGACCGGCAACCTGGAGTGCGCGTCCTGTCACGACGTCCACAATACGCAAAACAACGCTTCGCTCTTGCGCATCAGCAAGAACGGAAGCGCCCTCTGCCTGACGTGCCACAATAAGTGACGGCGGAAGCCGCGGCGCCGCGCGCCTCTGCCGGGCAGGGGCGGCGGGAGCGGTTGCGCGAATCTCTCGCGGAGCTTACACTGCCGGTTCCTCCGAAGGGGGAAAACGCACCGGTGCGGTTTCGCGGAGGGAAAGATGGGCCATCGTTCGCCAATCGGGCTGGAGCGCCTGATCCGCGCGTCTCGAGCGCTTGATTTTCCAGGACCGGCGGCCGCCCTCGCGGCGCTTTTCCTCGGGTTTGCCGGGTGCAGTTCTCCGCCGCCATCGCCGCCGCCGCCCGCAGTGTTCTACCCGCCTCTTCCGGACCGGCCGCGGATCCAGTTCCTGCGCGCGCTTTCGTCGCCGGAGGACGTGCGGCCGAAGCCGAGCTCCTTCGCGCAGTTCGTGCTCGGGCCGGAGGCGCAGAGCCAGGCGGGCCAGATCAACCGGCCCTACGGCGTGGTCTGGCGCGACGGAAAGCTTTACGTGTGCGACTCCGGCGCGGGGCGCTGCGCCGTGTTCGATTTCGCCGGGCGGGGGTTCCGGACCTTCGGCGACCGGGGTCCGCACCGGCTGGCGCTGCCGATCAACATCAGCCTGGGCGCCCAGGGTGAAAAGTACGTCGCCGACACCGGCCTGGGCGCGGTGCTCGTCTTCGATTCCGCCGACCAGGCGGTCCGCTCGATCTCGCTCCCCGAAGGCATGAAGCCGTGCGACGCCTTGTGGTATGATGGCGCCCTGTACGTGGCCGATCTCAAGAGCGACGCGGTCCTGGTCTTCGACCCGGAGAGCGGGCGGCTGCTGCGCCGGATCGGGAAGGGAGGCGATCAGCCGGGGGAATTCCACCAGCCGACGAACCTGGCCTTCGGGCCCGATGGAAGCCTGTACGTGAGCGACACGTTGAACGCGCGCGTGCAGAAACTGGACCGCGAGGGCCGCCTCCTGCAGGTCATCGGGTCTCTGGGCGAGGAGCTGGGCGGGATGGTCCGGCCCAAGGGCATTGCCGTGGACCGCGACGGGCGGCTGTACGTGGCGGACGCGGCGACCGACTCGGTGCAGATTTACGATTCGACCGGGCGGCTGCTCCTGATGCTGGGCGGGCCGGGTGCGGGTCCGGGCGACCTGTCTCTGCCGGCCAAGGTCGCCTTGAGCTACGACGGGGTCGCCCTCTTCGCGGCGTACGCGGCGCCGGAGTTCGACGTGGAATGCCTGATTTTCGTCACCAGTCAGCTCGGCCCGGCCAAGGTCTCCGTCTACGGCCTTGGGACGTACCGCGGCCGTGTCCCCACGGAAACGCAGGGTACGAAGAGTGAATCGAAGACGGGCGAGGGCCCTCCTCAGTAAAGCCATCTTGGCGGCGGCGCTGGCCGGGGTTTTCTCGTGTACCGCGGAGAAGCGCCACAGCACTCTGGTCTTTTTCTTCGACGGCGTCCCGCCGCTCAATGCGCCGGAGCAGAAGAAATCGGGGCCCAAGACAGCGGGCGCCGCCGCCGCGACGACCCAGGCGCCCGCCTTCGCGGGGTCCGTGCACGAACCCGCGCGCGATGAGGCCGGCTGCGGCAACTGCCATAACCGCCAGGCGTCGTTCGCGCTCCTGAAACCGAAGGACGAGCTCTGCGTCACCTGCCACGCGGACAAGACCCGCCAGTTCCCGTTCATGCACGGCCCGGCCGCCGCGGGCGCCTGCGCGGAATGCCACGACCCGCACCGGTCGCCGCTGCCGCACTTGCTGCGGACGGACCCGCCGAAGTTGTGTTTCCAATGCCACGACCGAACGCCCGACGGCGCGAAACCCGGCCCCTGCGCCCGGCCCTCGGACGACGCGCGCTGCACGGATTGCCACAATCCTCACGGCGGCGCGGCGCGCTTTTTCCTGGTCGCCCGGCCGAGCGAAGTCCAAGGCGGCCAGCCCGCGGCGCCTGATGTTGCGCCGGAGGCCCGGTGATCATGGCGCGAGTTGCGACGGCGGCGGCGCTCGCGTGGCTTCTCTGCGCCGCCGCTTTCGGGCAAACGGAGCCCGAGCCGGAGTTCTTCTCGCTGCATAACTTCCACGGCGACGTGGAACTGCGCTATGATTACGATGGAGACTCCCTTCGCGACAAAACCCTCGGCGTGACGACGACGACGGTCCAGCAGGAGTTCGACGAGATCATGACGCTCAGCTTCGACGGGGCCCTGTACCATCCCCGTTTCCTGACCTATAAGGCGGCCATCGGGCTGGACCTGACGCAGGGATCCTCGAGCGTTGAAAGCCCGGCGGGGAACACGCGGTCCTCGCTGAACGGGGTCGCTCCGGAGTACGCGATCTCGGGCAACCTGCTGCCGCAGAATATCGTCTCGCTGGATTTTTCGTTCAACCAGGCCCAGAGCACCGTCAACCCTCCCTTCGGCGAGGTCACGAAGGTTGACGACAGCAACCAGTTGGGGACGCTGTCGCTCAACCGCGGACCGCTGCCGACCCAGTTCAGCGTCGCGCACGAGACGAGCAACCAGACGCAGATGGGCATCGGCGAGAACCGGGACCTGGAGGATTCCTGGGCCCAGCTCACCGTCAACCACGACATTGCGCATTCCAATTCCTCGTTCATCTACAAGTACCTGGACGGGACCGAGGAGGACGAGGAAGTTTCCAGCGTCACCACCAAATTCAGCACGGTCCGCCAGGTGCAGACCGCGACGTTCAACAACACGCTGCTGCTCGGCGACGGGAACTGGGCCACCCTCAATTCCAGGGCGGCCTACCAGGACGAGACGGGCACCTTTCCCTGGAAGGAGCTGACGGAGGACGAGTCGCTCCTCCTCAAGCACACCGATCACCTTTCCAGCCAGTACGGCCTGGACTACTCGCAGGTCAGCGTCGGCGGGGAGACCACCGAGCTGACGGCGGCGCAGGCGAGCCTGTCGCACCAGCTCTACGAGAGCCTTTTGTCCACCGCCCGCGTTTACGGCTCTCACCAGAGCTCCGACCTGGGGACCGAAGATATTGAAGGGGCCGCCCTGGCGGAGAACTACCGCAAGCGCATTCCGTGGGGGACGCTGACGGTGGACGCGGGCGCCGGATATTCGGTCACCGACGACAACACGCAGCCGGGCCTGAACACGGTCGTGAACGAAAGTCAGACGCTGGCCGACACAATCACCACGTTTCTGAACAACCCGAACGTGGTCCTCAGCAGCGTGGTGGTCAGGAACCTCTCCGGGGCCATCACGTATCTTCTCAACGTGGACTACCAGCTCATCCCGCACGGGATCCTGACCGAGGTCCAGCGCCTGCCCACCGGCGCCATCCCCAATCCCTCGACCGTGCTGGTGAGTTATCAGTTCCAGAGCAATCTGCCGATCAAGTACGGGACGACGGACCTTCACGGGCGGGTGACCCTGGACCTTTTCAACCATCTGACGCTGTACGTCAACCGGCAGTCCACGGAAAACACCGTGCTCTCCGGCACCAACATGGGGCAATTGCAGAACCTGGAAGAGACGCTCTTCGGCACGATCGTCCGCTGGGCGCCGGTGACGGTCACGGCCGAGCACGAGATCTACGACAGCTCCCTGGTGCCCTACATCTCGAACATGGTGTCTCTCGATGTCGCCGAGCCGATCGGCGTCACCCAGCGCCTCGGCGGGAACGCGACCTACCGCCACGTCACGTTCACCGGCGACGGCGCCCTGACTCTGCGCACCCTGGGGCTGACGTACCAGGCGACGCCCAAAGACTGGCCTTCGTTCAACGTGACGGCCGGATACGAGTGGAGCAACGACCAGGGGATCGCCAACGAGTACCTGTTCGCGAACGTGGCGGTGGAATACCACATCCGCGGGACGATATTATCGCTGCAATATCAGGTCAATAACCAGAATGCCCCGACCGCGAAGGAACTTTCGCAGTACGCCTTTTTCTCGATTCGCAGGCGGTTGTTCTGAGCACATTAGCCGCGCCAACGACTGCGCGGCTGGTGCATCAATAGAAAATGCACGCCGCGCGCCGGCCGGGATGCGCGGCGCGGCCGGGCCTTCGTCAAAGGACAGGCGGGAATGGCGAAAAATGCTAAAAAGTGAAACCGCCTCGTGCTATAATAATTTACGCGGCTCAGGTCGAGCAGGGGCGCACAACCGATTCATGGGGAATGCATTGCGAATTCTGGCCCTGGTCATTCTGTCGGCGGCGGCATTGTCCGGCTGCTCCCGGACTTCCGGCCAATTCTGGAAGCCGACGGAAAAAGAACTGATCTGGCCGCTCCCGCCGGACGCGCCGAGAGTCCGCTATGAAGGGACGATCACGGCCGATACGATCCGGGACAGGGCCGCCGGCCACGGCTTTTCGGCGGTCCTCCGGTTTATCGCCGGGCCGCCGGAGGTCAAGCTCATGACGCCTCACGGGATTTCCGCGGACGGGAAAACCCTGGCCCTGGCCGACTCGGGCACCGCGGTGGTCCACCTGCTGGACCTGACGAACGGCGACTACCGGTCCGTCGAGAGCGTGGGCGAGACGCGGCTCCAGTGCCCCATCGGCGTGGCGGCCGACGGAGACGGCGGAGTGTTCGTCGGCGACGCGGTCCTGCGCCGCGTGTTCCACCTTTCCCGCCGCGGCCGCCTGGTGGACGAAGTGACCGGCGATTTCCAGCGGCCGACGGGACTGGCTTACGACGTGGCCCGCCGCCGGCTTTATGTCGTGGATACTCCGGCGCACGCGGTGCTGACTTTTCAAGCGGGGGCCGGCGGCTATTCGCTCCTGCGGCGGCTCGGAGGCCGCGGCGAGGAGCGGGGCGCCTTCAATTTTCCCACGCATCTTTCGCTGGCGGCGAACGGCAACCTGTACGTGACCGACTCGCTCAATTTCCGCGTCCAGGTCTTCACGCCGGACGGGGCGAGCCTCCAGTCCTTCGGCCGGCCGGGCGACGGCACGGGCGACTTCGGCACGGCGAAGGGCGTCGCGGTGGATTCGCAGGGGCATATCTACGTCGTGGATTCGCTTTTCGACGTCGTGCAGATCTTCGACGAGAGCGGGCGGTTCCTGCTCTCCTTCGCAGGGACCGGCAGCGACGACGGGGAACTGTGGCTTCCGACCGGGGCCTGTATGGACGCGCAGGACCGTATCTACGTGGCCGATTCGGGGAATTCACGTGTTCAGGTATATCAATATGTGCGCGAGCAAAAGCCGTAAGATCGCCGCGGGCGCGCTGGTCGTCATGGCCGCTGCGGCCGCCGCGTTCGGCGGCGTGGCCGACACGGTGCACAACCTTTCGGTCACCGGGCCGGGCGCCATCAAATCGCCGACGGAAACGCAGATCTGCGTCTTCTGCCACAGCCCGCACAACGCGAACCCCAACGCGCCGCTGTGGAACCACAGCCTGAGCGCGGTATCGAACTACAAGATGTACTGGAGCTCGACGATGAAGGCGTATCCTTCCGCGGGCGCCGCGCCGCAGCCGGACGGAGCCTCCAAGCTTTGCCTGAGCTGCCACGACGGCACGATTGCGCTGGGCGCGGTGGGCGGCCGCACGACGCCGATCGCGGTGAGCGGCGGGCCGACCATGCCGACCACCGCGCCGGGATATCTCGGCACCGATCTCTCCGGAAGCCACCCGATCTCCTTCGTCTATGACAACGCGCTGGCGGTGGCGCACAATGCAGGCGGCGGCATGCCTTTGATCCTGCCTTCCACCCGAACGGACCCGGACGTCAAGCTGGACGCGCAGAAGAAGATGCAATGCACCTCTTGCCATGATCCGCACGACGACAGCAATTACCGGCCCGGCGCGGTGCCGCATTTTTATGTGAAGCCCACGTGGAGCGAAACGTGTTTATCCTGTCACGATTAGCCGGCCGCCGTTCGGCGGCGGCGCTGGTCGTCCTGGGCTGCCTGTCCGCGGCCGGCGCCGCCTGGGCCGGCGCGTTCAGCGGGAGCGCGCACGGCGACCTGACCGTGCTGCCGATGGGCTGCGGCGGCTGCCACGTCGGCCATGGCACGCCGCAGACGAAAATGTTCATCGCTTCGCAGGAGACCACCTGCCTCACCTGCCACGGGGGCGCCGCCTGGCAGTCCACCGCGAAGGCCAAGGGCGTGCTCAACGGGACCGGTCCTGTGGCGAACATCGCCGCGGAGTTCAACAAGGCTTCGCATCACCCGCTGCCGGGTTACGCGCTTCCGTCCACCGTCTCGTCCACTTTTGCGAGGAGCTTGACGGTCACGCCCGAGGTGGCGAACACCGCCCATTGCTCGGACTGCCACGATCCGCATTACATGGTCAAGACCAAGCGCTCCGGCGCGCCGGACACGACCCAGGCCAGGCAAATCTCCGACTCGCGCGGCAACCGGAAGCCGGCCTACACGGTCTGCATCACCTGCCACGGCGCGGGAGCCGCGGTGAACATCCAGCAGCTCATCACTTCCAGCAACAGCTCGTATCATCCCTTGATGACCCTGGGCCGAAACCCGTTCGTGCCGAGCCTCATCCAGCCCTACACGGCGCAGAGCTACGTCAACTGCACGAGCTGCCACGGAAGCGATCAGGAGGGCGTCCGGGGACCGCACGGTTCGGCGTTCTCCCCGATCCTGAAGGCGAATTATACGATCACCGACGGCCAGGCCGAGAGCGCGTTCCAGTACGGCCTCTGCTACCTCTGCCACAACCGCAACACGGTGCTCAGCCCCGCCAGTTGGAGCCTGCACTCGATGCACGTCAGCCAGCAGAGGTTGACCTGCTACGACTGTCACAACAGCCACGGCTCGACGCAGTATCCGCACTTGATCTTTTTCAATGCCAGAATCGTCCTCGGCAACAGCCATGGCCTGCTGAACTACCAGACCCTGGGCATGCAGCATGGGCAGTGCAACCTGCTGTGTCACGGCGTGGATCACGTGAACAAGCGTTATTGATTACGATCACGATTCTTGAAAACGAGAATCAGGAAGAATGAGAATTTCGCGCGGCGGTGACCGAGCAGTGCGGCAAGGCCGGCGTCTGGCTGAGGCGCTTCTCGCGGCGATTCTGGCCGTCGCGATGAGCGCCGGCTCGTATGCCGCCGAGGCGCCGAAGGAAATCAAGCCCGACGCCGCGTGCGCCACCTCGGCGTGCCATGCGGACATTCTGAAACTGAAGAACATCCACGCGCCCGCCGCCGCCAATAATTGCACGGCGTGCCATAACCCGAAGGGGAACCTCCACCAGTTCAGCCTGGCCGCGCAGGGCCCCGCGCTTTGCGCCGCTTGCCACGATCCCCTGGACAAAAAGAAAGTCCTTCACAAGCCGGTGGGCGAGGACTGCCTCACCTGCCACAGCCCCCACGGCAGCGAGAACAAGGACTTCCTGGTCGCCGCGGTTCCGGACCTCTGCTCGAACTGCCACGACGTCGCAGGCCAGATCGCCAAGGGCAAGTCCAGCCACTCCATCGCGCTCGAGGGAAAAGCCTGCCTCGCCTGCCACAACCCGCACACCAGCGACTTCGAGCACCTGCTCCTCGCCAAGCCGATGGCCACCTGCCTGGGCTGCCACGACAAGCCGATCGCCCAGAAGGGGCGCACGATTCCGAGCGTGAAGAACGAAATCACCGGCGCCAAGTCCGTCCACGGGCCCATCCGGGACGAAGACTGCGGGGCGTGTCACCAGCCTCACGCCTCGGCCCAGATCGCCCTGCTCGCGGCGGCGTATCCGGCCACGTTCTACGCGCCGTTCACGACCGACGCCTATGCGCTTTGCTTCCAATGTCATGACCCGTCCCTGGCGACCGAACTCGATACGAAGGGCGCCACGGCATTCCGCAACGGGACGCGGAACCTGCACGCCGTCCACGTCAACGACAAGGTGAAAGGGCGCACCTGCCGCGCGTGCCACGCGCCCCACGGCGCCGCGCTGCCTCACCTGATCCGCGCCGCCGTCCCGTTCGGGCCGTCGCAATGGCCGTTGCCGATCCGTTTCCAGGAGACGAAGACCGGAGGCGGCTGCGCCCCCGGATGCCACGTTCCGAAAGCTTACGACCGCGATAACCCGGTCAAGGAGCAGCCTTGAGCACAGCGAGAATCATCAACGGAGGTCGCCGCGCGGCGGGCGCCGCGGGCATTTCGGCGGACGTGATTTCGGGTACGCAATGTCTGGTCAGGGACCGGCTGAAGAAGCTGGTGTCCGGATCGGGATTGCCCATGCGATGGACGCAGTTCATGCCCGGCAAGATGCTTCGCACGCGCTGGGCCGCGCGCCTGGCGGAGTCCGGCGAGTTGCGCGTCGCGCCCGATACGATCATGCGCGCCTGCGCGGCAATCGAGCTGGCGCACACGGCAAGCCTCTGCCACGACGACGTCATTGACGGCGGTTTCCTGCGCCGCCAGCATCCCACGCTGTGGCGCGTCATGGGCTCCACGGCGGCCATCCTGGTCGGCGACCTGCTCCTGTGCGAAGCGATGGACGTGCTGGTGAGCATCGAGAACGGCGGCTTGGTCGAGCCGTTCACCGTCAAGCTCCGGGAAGTCTGCGCGGCGGAGCTGGAGCAGGACTTCGGCTCGCGCGGGAAGGTGCTCGAGGAAGCCGCCTGCCTGCGGCTGGCGCGCGGCAAGAGCGGCCCGTTTTTCGCTTTCCTGGGCTATGCCTGCGGCGGAGCGCAGCCCGACCTGCGCGCCGCTCTCGAGGAGGCGGGCTACCGGGTGGGCACGCTCTATCAAATGGCGGACGACCTTCTCGACGTCGTCGGCGGCCCCGCGGCCGGAAAGACGCTGGGGACCGACGCGAAACAGCGGAAGTTCACCGTGCCGCAGATGGCGCAGAAAGGCCCGGCCAGGGCCCGCGAGCGAATCCAGGCGCTGCGGGACGGCATTCTGGACGACGTGCACGCGTGGCCGCCGGTGCGCGCCGCCCTCCTGCAGTTCTTCCAGCAGGACCTTCAACCGGTCTTCGCCCAGTTCGACCAGAGCCTGGGCGAGTGCATGAGGGCCGCCCTATGAAACCGCCGGCCGCCGCGCCGTGTTCCGGCGCGCGGTTTGCCTGTACGGCTATCCCACGGTGTGGTATACTCCGCGCGCGGCCCGCTGCGCCTTCCGCGCCGGGCCGGGGACGCCGGATGCGGTCCGGACGGGACTCGTTCCAGTGCAAGGAGAGAGACCGATGACGAGCGGGAAAGAGGGCGCGGGCGCCGAGCTCTCCGATCTGCTGACCGAGGAGCGCCGGTTCGAGCCGTCGGCGGAATTCCAGCGGCTGGCGTACATGCGCACGCCGAAGATCCGTGATCAGTCCTGGGCCGATCCGGAAGCGTTCTGGGCCAAAGCGGCCCAGGGGCTGCACTGGTTCCGGCCCTGGAGCCGGGTGCTCGAGTGGAACCCGCCGGACGCCAAGTGGTTCGTCGGCGGGCAGATCAACGCCTGCTACAATTGCGTGGACCGCCACATCAAGGCGGGCCAGCGCAACAAGGCCGCGCTGCTCTGGGAGGGCGAGCCGGGCGACAGCCGCGTGCTGACGTACGGGGACCTGTACCGCGAGGTCAACCTGTTCGGCAACGCCCTGAAATCGCTCGGCGTCCGCAAGGGCGACCGCGTGGCCATCTACCTGCCGATGATCCCGGAGGCGGTGATCGCCATGCTGGCCTGCGCCCGGATCGGCGCGGTCCACGCGGTGGTGTTCGCCGGGTTCAGCGCCGAGGCGCTCCGCGACCGCATCAACGACGCCGGGGCCAAAGTGCTGATCACCGCCGACGGCAGCTTCCGCCGCGGGCAGACGATTCCGCTCAAGCACGATGCCGACTACGCCGTCAAGGACGCGCCCTGCGTCGAGCACATCGTCATCGTCAAGCGCGGCAATTTCCCGCTCCGCGTCAAGGAAGGGCGGGACCACTGGTACCACCGCTTGATCCAGGACGCCGCGACCTACTGCGAGCCGGAACCGTGCGACAGCGAGGATATTCTCTACATCCTGTACACCTCCGGCACCACCGGCAAGCCGAAGGGCATCGTCCACACCACCGGCGGATACCTGGTGGGCGCGTACACGACCTCCAAGTACGTCTTCGACCTGCGGCACGACGACGTCTACTGGTGCACGGCGGACATCGGCTGGGTGACCGGCCATTCGTACCTGGTCTACGGCCCGCTGGCGGCGGGCGCGACGTGCGTCATGTACGAGGGCGCGCCGGACTGGCCCGACCGCGACCGCGTCTGGGAAGTCGTCCAGAAGCACGCCGTCAGCATCCTCTACACCGCGCCGACGGCAATCCGCGCGTTCATGAAGTGGGGAACGGAGTGGCCGGCGAAGCACGACTTGTCCTCGCTGCGGCTCCTGGGCAGCGTCGGCGAGCCGATTAATCCGGAAGCCTGGATGTGGTACTATCAGAACATCGGCAGGGGCCGATGCCCGATCGTGGACACCTGGTGGCAGACCGAGACGGGCATGATCATGGTCAGCACGCTTCCGGGAATTGACTACATGAAGCCGGGCAGCGCGGGCGTCCCGATGCCGGGGATCCGCGCGGCGGTCTATACGGCGGCGAAGGAGCCGATCCGGACCGGCGGCGGGTTCCTGGCGATCACGCATCCCTGGCCGGCGATGCTGCGCGGAATCTGGGGAGACCCGGAGCGCTACCGTCAGACGTATTGGTCGAAATGGGACGCGGGCACGTATTTCACCGCCGACGGCGCCAAGCGCTCGGACGACGGCTACCTGACGCTTCTCGGGCGCATTGACGACGTGCTGAACGTGGCGGGCCACCGCATCGGCACCATGGAGGTCGAGAGCGCGCTGGTCTCTCATCCGGCCGTGGCCGAGGCCGCCGTCGTGGGCATCGCCGACGAGCTGAAGGGACAGGTGCTCGTGGCGTTCGTAACCCTCAAGACCGGACAGGCGTTTTCCGCTCAGATGGAAGCCGACCTGAAGGAACAGGTCGTGCGGAAAATCGGCGCCATCGCGCGGCCGGCGCGGATCGTCTTCAGCGCCGACCTGCCCAAGACGCGCAGCGGCAAGATCATGCGCCGCCTGCTGCGCGACATCGGCGAGGGCAAAATCCTCGGCGACACCACCACCCTGGCCGACGCCGCGATCGTCGAGGGACTCAAGCGCCAGTACGAGGAGAAAGAGGAGGCCTGACATGAGCCCGGCAACGGCGCCAAAGCGGATCCTGGTCATTGACGACGACGAGGCGCTCACCGGCGCGCTCGTGCGCCTGCTCCAGGCCGAGGGCTACAGGGTCCGTTCCGCCGCCGACGGAGAGGAGGGCATCCGCCTGGCCGAGCAGGAGCCGCCGGACCTCATCCTGCTGGATTTCATGATGCCGCTGAAGACCGGCTTCGACGTCTGCACCGACCTGCAGAGCATCGCCAGCCTGCGGAACGTGCCGGTGCTGGTGATGACCGCCTTCGGGCAGGACATCGGCGAGACGCACGGCGTGTCCATGGAGAAGCCGCCCTCGAACATCCGCGGGCGGCTGGAAAAGCCTTTCGAGATCAACGTGATGCTGGAGCGCGTGGCCGGCGCGTTGGAGGAAAGCCCGCCGCCGGCGCGCTCCCGGAAGACTCCGTGAGCGCCGCCTGAAACAGTCAACACCTGTGCTTCCTTGCGGAAATAGGACGCCTATTTCCGCAAGGAAGCATGGCCGCGCTGAGCGCGGTCACGTTAGTGAGTTACGTGTTCCGTTGGACCGTGTTGAGTTGCGCAAATGGGTACGCCAATTTGCGCAACTAAACACCCGGGGACAACTTTCGATGGCTTCGGACAGTTCGACGCCGCGCGCCTCCTATGAGCTGCCGCTTTCACCCGGCGACGCGTTGCCGGCCTCCAGCGTGCCTCTCGCGCGGGCGGCGCTGCCCGAACCGCTGCTGCTCCAGAACGTCCTCTGGTTCTGCCGGGTCCGCTGGATCGTCGTGGCGCTGCTGGCGTTGTTCGGGATCATGGGGCTGTTCCCGCAGTTCGAGCGCGTCCTGGGCCTGCGGGCGCACCTCCATTGGCCCATCGTCATCTCGGCGGTCCTGGCGCTGGCGAACCTGGGCTTCCTGGCCCACGCCCGGTGGCTGGCCAGGTCGGGATCGCCTTCCGGCGCGCGGGTGAACCTCTGGACGCAGATCATCGTGGACCTGGCCGCGCTGACGGCCGTCGTCCACTACGTGGGCAGCCTGGAAACCTACATCGCGTTCGCCTATCTCTTCCACATCGTGCTCGCCTGCATCTTCTTCTCGCGCCTGGAATCGTTCGGCGTTGCGGCCATGGCCTCCGTGTTCTACCTCGCCTGCGTGGGGCTGGAGGTCGCCGGCGTGCTTCCGCGCGCGGGCCTTTACGCCGACTCCTCGCTGCGGGGGCAAATCGAGCGCACGCCCGGCGTGGTCCTGTTGAGCGCGGCGTCGGCGCTCGTGGTGTGGCTGGTCGTCTGGCACTTCGCCTCGCACCTCTCGACCATGGTCCGCGAGCGCGACAGCCGGCTGGACGAGACGAACCGCCGCCTGGTGGAAGCGCAGCGGGAGAAGAGCCGCCACATGCTCCTCACCGCGCACGAGCTGAAGGCCCCGTTTGCGGCCATCCACGCCAACGTGCACCTGCTGCTCCACGGGCATTGCGGGCCGCTCCCGACGGATGCGACCGACGCGCTCAACCGGATCGCCGGACGCTGCCGCCGGCTGGCCGCCCAGATCCAGGAGATGCTCCAGTTGGCGAACATCGAGACGCCCGAGGAGATGAACTCGCGCTGGGCGGACCTGGACCTGACCGAGGCGGTCCGGTGGTCGCTGGCGGAGGTCCAGCCGCTGGCCGAGGAGCGCCAGGTCACGGTGGAGCACGACCTCCGCGCCGCGCGGACCAGCGGCGTCGAGGACCACGTGAAGATGATGCTCCTGAACCTGCTCTCCAACGCGGTCATTTACTCGAACCGCGGCGGCAAGGTGCACGTGCGCTGTCTGCCCGGCGCCGGGAACGGGCCGATCGTGACGATCGAGGACCAGGGCATCGGCATCCCGCCCGAGAAACTGCCGCGGATTTTCGAGGAATATTATCGGACGGCCGAGGCGGTGCGGCACAACCGGGAGTCCACCGGCCTCGGATTGGCCATCGTCCGCCGCGTGGCGGAGACGCATGGAATACAGGTTCGGGTCGAGAGCGAGGCGGGCGTGGGAACGAAGTTCATTCTGGGATTCTCCTCCGCCGAAGGTTCCGCGTGACGCGCCCCAGGGGAAAAAAGGAGGTGGTCTATGGCGTACATTCTGATCGTGGACGATGACGAGGACCTGGCCCAGGCGTTCGCCAAGGTGCTGAAGGACGCGCGCCACGAGGTGGCGATCGAAGGGGAGACGGCCCGCGCCCTGGAACGGATGAACCGGAAGGCGCCCGACCTGGTGATCCTGGACGTCATGTTTCCCGAGAACAGTTCCGCCGGCTTCGAGCTGGCCCGCGACATGCGGAAGGGCCGCGGGAAGCTCGGCGAAATCCCCATCCTCATGCTGACCGCCGTGAACTCGAAGTTCCCGACCGGTTTCTCAGCGCGGGACATTGACGCGGACTGGCTGCCGGTCACCGACTTCGTGGAGAAGCCGGTGGACCTCGACGTGCTGGTGAACAAGGTGTCGGCCCTGCTGCAGCGCGCGGGCGCCGCGGGCGAGCGCTCGAAGAACGCCCCGTGACCGCGCCGGTCACGCGGCGATCAATACGACCGCGGTGATGCAGGCCACGAAGGGCGTAATGAAGAGGTAGGCCACCCAGACGACGAGAGAGTCCCGGACCGAGAGCCTGAAAATCACGAACTGGATCGGAAACGTCAGGACGATCCCGACGATCACGCCGAGGAGCGAGAGGATTCCCGCCACGTAGCTGCACGTCACGGCCGGCACCACGAATCCCAGGATGATGACGGCGGAGCAGCCGAGCGAAGTGAGGACGCTGCGGACGAGGGAGACGCTCCCGAACTTCAGGAAGCGGATCACGGAGTAGAGCAGCAACCCGACGACCACCGAGGACGCGGCGCCGATGCCGCCGCTCTCCCAGAGGATTTTGGCCGTATCGGACATCTCCATCGTCCATTCCTCCCGGTCTCGGCGTCACGAACCGGCCCTGTTCACGATGCATATCCCGCCGCCGCCGGCGGATGCGGCTGCGCGGTCCCGCGTCATTCGCCGTGCGGCCTGCGGCTCACCTTGAGCAGGATCAACAGGTTCGACAGCAGCGCGGCGGCGATCAGCGCCAGCGTCAGCGCCTGCCAGAAGATGCCTTTCCCCTGAAGCAGCACCGTCCCCACGACGCCCTGCTCGGCCTGGACCTTGGTCTGCAGGGCGAAATCGTGCGCATCCGTGGTGTCCGCTTCGATGAGGGGCAGATTGAAGGTGTGCCATTCGGTGACCGCCTCGTCGAGGCTCTTCCTGGAGCGGGCGATTCCGCGCTCCAGCACGTCGCTGTCCCTCTTCTGCTCCTTGGCGGTCAGGACGGCGGCCTGGGCCAGGTCCAGTTGCCCGCGGGCCTCGGTGAGCTGTAAGAGGGCGCGGAAAGCCTCGTTCGGGACGGCGGGGTTGATCTGCCGCTCCGCGTTGTGGCACGTCTCGCACGTCCGCGCGACCGTTGCGGCGGTCAGGATGTTGCCGGCCTTGGAGCCGTGGCAGGTCACGCAGTTGGCGCCGCGGCCGTTGTCCTTCAATTGGCGGTAATGCTTGCTTTCGGTGTAGTGCCGGTATTCGGTTTCGTGGCACTGCCCGCACATGGCCGGGACGTTCTTCGGATTGATGGGGCTCTCCGGGTTCGAGGCCGGCAGCATGCCGGCGTGCGCCTTGTCCTTGTCGTCGGTGGAGGCGTCGCCGCCGTGGCAGGCCTCGCAGGCGATGCTCTTCGCCGCGTGCGGCGAGGAGGCCCACTGGATGTACGCCTGGAACACGACGCCGCCGCTCCCGGCCTTCGCGTGACAGGCGACGCACCCGGACTTGGTGACGATGCGCGGGAGCTCCGCCGCGTTGTCCGCCCCGGAGGCGGCGGGCATGAGCCGCAGCATCAGCATGACCGAGAACGCCACTGCGATGGGTCTGACCATGTCGTTTATCCTATTGATATCCGCCTATCCAATGCAACGACGGCTCGTGGTGAATCATTGTTCGCGGCTCAGTTGGCTCAGCTTGAATTCGCCGAGCATCACCGGGACCGCGACTTTCAGCATGAGGGTGTAAATCAGGAACCCGGCGGAGAAGATTCCGGCGCTGACGAGGATTTCGGTGGACGACGGGATGTACTCGTAGATTTCTCCGAGGGTGTCCGGCGTGAAGCCGGGGATCAGCAGGCCGATCCCCTTTTCGATGTACACGCCCGCGTAGATGAGCACGCAGCCGACGTTGAGCAGCAGGACGTTCTTTCTCGCCCGCGGGATCAGGAACAGCAGGAAGGCGACGAAGTCGAAGATGAGCGACATCCAGGCGAACGGCACAATCGCCTGGTGGTCGCCGATGCCGATGAAGTAGTACTTCGTGTAGACCATGTGCTCGCTGGCGGAGTAGAACTCCTTGTAGATCTCCGCGCCGGTGAGGAAGAGATTGACGGCCATCGCGTAGGCCATCAGCTCCGCGATTTTCCAGATGGCCGCGTCCTGGATCTTCAGCCGCGTCGTGCGCCGGAGCACCTGCAGGAGGATCAGCAGCACCGCCGGCCCGGAACAGAACGCCGAGGCCAGGAACTTCGGCGCGAGGATCGAGGCGTTCCAGTAAGGCCGGGCGACCATGCCGTTATAGATGAACGCGGTGACGGTATGGATGCTCACCGCGAACGGGATGGAGAAGATGACCAGCGGCCAGACGAACGACTGGTTCGGCGGGCGGTCCACGAAGGCGCTGTAGAGCAGGTAGCCGACAATCGTCAGGTTCAGCGCCAGGTACAGGTTGAGCACCAGCACGTCCCAGGCGAGCAGCGCGCGGGGAAAATTCAGCGCGCCGATGAACGGGATGAGATGCCAGAACCGCTCCGGGTGCCCCATGTCCACCGTGACGAACATCAGGCACATGATGCAGGCGCTGATGGCCAGCAGCTCGCCGAGGATCACGAGTTCCTTGATCGGCTGCCAGTGATAGATGTACGCGGGGATGACGAGCATGATGGCCGCGGCGGCGACGCCGACGAGGAAGGTGAAATTGCCGATGTAGTACGCCCACGAGACGCTGTCGCGCATGTGGGTGACGATCAGCCCCGTCTGCATCTGATGCACGTAGGCGGCGGCGCCCGCGCCGATCAGCGCCAGCAGGAACGCGCACCAGGCGTAATACGTCTTGTTGCCCTTGAGGATGAGCTTGCCGGCGCCGCTCAGAAACCGGAGGAAGGTCACGAGAACTCCCTAGGTCGCATAAAAATAATAGAATTTCGGTTGCGTGTTCAGCTCCTCTTTGAAGATGAACACCCGCTTCTCGCGCAGGATGTATCGAATCTCGCTCTGCTCGTCGAGGAGGTTGCCGAACTTGCGGGCGCCGACGGGGCACGCCTCGACGCAGGCGGGGTAATGGCCGTTCGGCTCGCGCACGCGCTGGATGCAGAACGTGCACTTCTCCACCACGCCGCGCGGGCGCGGCCGGTTGCCGAAGTAGTGCATGTGCGGGTTCAGGTGGTCCTTCGGGACGCTCGGCGGGCCCCAGTTGAAGTGCCGCGCGCCGTAGGGGCAGGCCGCCATGCAGCAGCGGCAGCCGATGCACCAGTCGTAGTCAATCACCACGATCCCGTCCGGCTCCTGCCAGGTGGCCTTCGCCGGGCAGGCCTTGACGCAGGGCGGGTGGCGGCACTGCTGGCACGCCGTCGGCATGTAGAACGCGTCCGGCTCCGGCACCTTGGCCGGGTTGTAATAGGCGTCCGATTCCATGATGTCCACTCCGCGCTCCTTGTTCATCCGCAGGACGCGGATCCATTGAATCTGCGGGTCGCGCGAGAGGTTGTTCTCCTCCACGCAGGCGTAGACGCACCGCCGGCAGCCGATGCAGCGGGAGAGATCGAGGCCGTATCCGAACAGCACGCCCTCGGCGGCGCGGGCCGCGCTGACGCTGACCGCCTGGCCGTACTTTTCGCTGTACTCCTTCTCCAGCCGCGCGATCACCTGGTCAATGTCCTTGCCGGTGAGCTCCTTGAACCGGCTCTGGAAGAAGGCCTCGCGCGCGGACTTGGTGCAGCCGGCCAGGAATACCGAAATGGCCCCGGCCGCGGACAGCGCCAGGAACTGGCGCCGCGTCAAACCGCCGCGCGGCTCCGGGCCCGGCGTTTCGTTCGCTTTCACGATCGGGGTTTTGCTGTCGTTCATATCGCGCGTCGCTTCACCTGATGTTCTCGGGTCTGACCGGCGGCGGCATCGGCGCTATGCTCTTGTACTTCGGAGAGTGCGGATCGTGGCAATTCACGCAGAGCAGGTAGGTCTTGCGGCCGTTCCACTCGCCGGACCTCTTGCCGTGAACGCCCACCTTCCAGTCGCGGTACTTGTCGCCGTGGCATTGGCCGCAGAGCTTGTACGATTCCTCGAACTTGATCGGCTCGCCGGAGGCGCTTCGCAGCACGTCGCGGTTGTCCGCATCGTGGCAGTCGAGGCACCACCGATGCTCTTCATCGTGGTGCAGTTGGATGTCGTCGTGCGCCGCCTCCAGCTTGCGCCGGGTCCGGTTGACGGGCATGTCCTTGTTGTGGCATTCCGTGCACGGGTAGATGCCCTTGGAGAAAGGCGGCGGAGGGACCGGGTACTCGCCGGCCTGTTTGGCGTCCACGGCAGGCGGCGCCGGGGGCCGCGTGTTCTCCTCGGCCGCGAAGGACGAAGCCAGAAATATCCCCGCCGCCAGCGCCGCCGCCGGCAGGAAAAGCCTCGCCATCTTGTACCACAGTGTGGTATACATTCAATCTATAGTAGCATCATCCGAAAACGGTAGTCAAGCCGACTGTTCCCTCGCAATCCGCGCTTTACATCAGTGCCACGGTGTGGTATACTTGGAATATGCGCACAGGGCGCGCGGTCCAGACGAAAACCCGGCCTGATGTCGCACAATCCCCGAGGCATGGTAGTTGGGAGAGAACGCCGTGAACGCTGCTCAGCCGACGACTCTGGCTCGATCCATTCTCGAGGCCACCGGCGTGGACGTCGCCCGCTGTTACCAGTGCGGCAAATGCACCGCCGGCTGCCCGATGGCCAGGTTCATGGACCTGATGCCTCACCAGGTCATGCGCCTGGTCCAGATCGGAAATGCGGCGGCCGAGGAGAAGCTCCTCGCCTGCGCGGCCCTCTGGAGCTGCGCCGGCTGCCTGACCTGCACGCAGCGCTGCCCGAAGGAACTCGACGCGGCCGCGGTCATGGACGTCCTCCGCCAGATTTCCTACGAGCGGGGCAAGACCTCTCCGGAGCAGAAAAAGGTGCTGGCGTTCCACCGGGCATTTCTGAAAACCGTCGAGAGCGACGGCCGCATGTCCGAGTTCTCCCTCGTCCGCCGGTACAAAATGGCCAGCCGCGACTTCATGAGCGACGTGGCGCTTGCGCCGGCGATGTTCGCGCGCGGAAAGTTGAAATTCGCCGCGCACAAGACGCCGGGCCGGAAGGAAGTCGGCAAGATCTTCGCGGCGTGCCGCAAGGGAGGCGGCCGATGAAGAGCATCGGCTACTATCCCGGCTGCGCCCTGGCGTGCAGCGGGATCGAATTGGACCTCTCCATCCGCGAGCTTTCCCGGATCGCGGGAGTCGAGTTGTGCGAGATCGCCGACTGGAATTGCTGCGGCGCCTCGTCCGCGCACAGCACCGGTCATGAGCTGGCCGTGGCGCTTCCGTACCGCGTCCTGGCGCTGGCCGAAGCGCAGGGCCGGGCCGAGATCCTGGCACCCTGCGCCTCCTGTTTCTCGCGCCTGAAGGGCACCCTCGTCCGCTTGCGCCGGAACCCGGAAATGCTCGAGCGGATGGCCGCGCTCACCGGGCAGCCGTGCAAAAGCTCCGTCGCGGTGGTGAATGTCCTGGAATACCTGAACCGCCTCCTCAAGGACGGCTTGGCCGGGAAATTCACCGCGCCGCTCAAAGGCGTCAAGGTCGCCGCATATTATGGATGCCTGCTCAGCCGGGGCGAGGACATCGTCGAGGGCGACGACGCCGAGAACCCCACCGGGATGGAAGCGGCGATCCGCGCCGCCGGATGCGAAGTCGTTCCCTGGAATTTCGCGACGGAGTGCTGCGGCGGCGCGTTCAGCCTGGCCAAGCCCGAAGCGGTGGTGGAGCTTTCAGCCGCGATCCTGGGCGACGCCGAGCAGGCCGGCGCGCAGATGATTGTGACCGGCTGCCCGATGTGCCACAGCAACCTGGACATGCGGCAGCGCGCGATGAGCGCCGCCGGCCGCCGGACGAGTTCCATGCCGGTCCTTTACCTGAGCGAACTTCTGGGCCTGGCTGCGGGGATCGCCCCGAAGGCGATCGGCCTCGACCGCCACTTCACTGATGCCATGTCCGTTGCCGGAAGGAGTGCCTGAGATGGCGCGCGTCGGCGTATTCATCTGTCATTGCGGCGAAAACATTGCGAGGACGGTGGACGTCGCGGCCGCAGCGGCCGCCGCCGCCAAGTTCCCCGGCGTAGTCTACAGCGTGGACTACAAGTACATGTGCTCCGACCCGGGCCAGCAGTTGATCCGCAAGGCCATTGCGGACCACAAGCTGACCGGCGCGGTGGTCGCCGCGTGCAGCCCGCGGATGCACGAGAACACGTTCCGCCGCGCCGCCGCCGCTGCCGGGATGAACCCGTTCCTCCTCGAAATGGCGAACGTCCGCGAGCACTGCGCCTGGGTGCACAGCGACCGGGCCGCGGCCACGGCGAAGGCGATTGACCTGATCCGCGTCATGGTGGAGAAGGTCAAGCGCAACCGCAGCCTCAAGACGATCACCGTCCCCGTCGAGCCCACCGCCGTGGTCATCGGCGGCGGCATCGCCGGGATCCAGGCCGCGCTCGACATCGCCGCCGGCGGAAAACAGGTCGTGCTCATCGAGAAGAGCCCGTCCCTCGGCGGCCACATGGCCCGGCTGAGCGAGACCTTCCCGACGCTCGACTGCAGCCAGTGCATTCTCACGCCGCGCATGGTCGAGGCCGCGAACCACCCGAACATCACCCTGATGACCTCCAGCGAGGTCGAGTCCGTCGGCGGATTCGTCGGCAACTTCGAGGTCACCGTCCGCCGGAAGGCGCGCTACGTGGATCCGGCCAAGTGCACCGGCTGCGGCGAATGCTGGAGCAAGTGCCCGAGCAAGAACATCCCCAGCGAATTCGACGCGGGCCTCAGCCGCCGGACGGCGATCTACCGCGCCTCGCCGCAGGCCGTGCCCAACCAGCCGGTGATTGACGCGCAGCACTGCCTGATGCTCACGAAGGGACGCTGCGGGGTCTGCGCCAAGGTCTGCCCGCGCGGCGCCATTAACTTCAAGGACGCCGACGAACTCGTCAAGGTGAAGGCCGGCGCCATCGTCCTGGCCACCGGCTTCGAGCTGTGGGACCACTCGGCGTACGGCGAATACGGCGCCGGGCGGATCGCCGACGTGATTGACGGTTTCGCGTTCGAGCGGCTCGCCTCGGCCAGCGGCCCCACCGCGGGCGAAATCCGCCGGCCCAGCGACGGCGCCGAGCCGAAGACGGTCGTCTTCGTGCAGTGCTGCGGCAGCCGCGACGAAAAGGTCGGCGTGAAATACTGCTCCAAGATCTGCTGCATGTACACCGCGAAGCACGCCATGCTCTACGCGCACAAGGTCCACGGCGGGCGCGCCGTCGTCTTCTATATGGACGTCCGGTCGGCGGGCAAGGGCTATGACGAGTTCGTGCGCCGCGCGATCGAGAAGGACGGCGCGGAGTACGTTCGCGGGCGCGTGAGCAAAATCTATCGGCGCGCCGACGGCAAGATCACGGTCCGCGGGACGGACACGCTGGCCGGGACGCCGGTAACCGTCGAGGCGGACATGGTGGTGCTCGCCGACGCGGTGACGCCGCGCGCGGACGCGCAGAAACTCGCGCGGATGCTCGGCGTGGCCTACGACGGCGACGGGTTCTTCAGCGAGGCGCACCCGAAGCTCCGCCCGGTGGAGACCGCCGTCGCCGGCGTCTATCTCGCCGGCGCGTGCCAGGCGCCGAAGGACATCCCGGAGTCGGTCGCGCAGGCCTCCGCCGCCGCCGCGAAGGTGCTCGGCCTCTTCGCCCGGCCGAAACTCGAGCGCGAGCCGATCGTCAGCCACGTGAACCGCATCACCTGCGCGCACTGCCGGGCGTGCATCAACGCCTGCCCCTATAAGGCCATCGAGGACTTCAACATCCTGGACCGGAGCGGCAAAGTCCTTCGCACCGTCTCCAATGTCAACGAGGGGCTCTGCCAGGGCTGCGGCACGTGCGTGTCGGTCTGCCGCTCGAAGAGCATTGATCTCGACGGCTTCACCGACGAGCAGGTCTACCTGCAGATCGCCGCGCTGGAGCCGCTGGAATCCGAAGTGAAGGCCCAGGTTTCGTCCTGACAACATGCGGCGCCTGCCGCCGATCATCGGTTGAGACCATGGAAAAAACGGAAACGATAACCGAAAACGCTCGCGCGGGATTCGAACCGCACATCATCGCGTTCGTCTGCAACTGGTGCACGTACGCCGGCGCGGACCTGGCCGGCACCAGCCGGCTGCAGTACGCGCCGAATGTCCGCATCATCAAGCTGCCGTGCACCGGGCGGATAGACCCGCTGCTCGTCCTCAAGGCCTTCCAGGGCGGGGCCGACGCCGTGCTCGTCAGCGGCTGCCACCCCGGCGACTGTCATTACACCAGCGGCAACTACCACGCCCGCCGCCGCTGGGCAGTTTTCAGCAAACTGCTGGCCTTCGCCGGGATTGACGGGCGCCGGCTCTATTTCAGTTGGGTCTCCGCCGCCGAGGGACAGAAATTCGCCGACCTGATCAACTCGATCACGAAGGAAGTCCATGCGGCCGGTCCCTTCGACCGGATCAACCCGGCAAGGAGGCGAGCGTGAGCATCGTGGATTCCATCCGCGCGGACGCGGCTGACCTGCTTCAGACGGGGCGGGCCAAGATGGTCCTGGGATACCGGAACCGGCAGGGCCGGCGCGCGCCGATCCTGCTCACCGACGCGGCGGGCGCGGACCAACTCGTTTATGACGCGGAATGCCGGCAGAACCTGGCGGCCTATCTGAGGAAGCCGGAGGTGCGCCAGCATTTCCCCGTGGGCGTCGTGGCGGCGCCGCCGGCGATGCGGAGCCTGGTGATGCTCGCGGCGGAATCCCAGATCGCCGCCGACGCGGTGACGGTCCTGGCGGTGGGCGAGAATGAATATCACGGCGCGCTGGACCTGCCGGCCACGGTCCAGTTGCTCCGCGAGAAATACGCGGACCTGGCGCTGCCCGAAGAGCTGCTGCGCCGGATCAGGGAAATCGCCGCGATGAGCGAAGAGGAGCGCGCCGCGTTCTGGACCGAGCAGTTCTCCAAGTGCACGCGCTGCTACGCCTGCCGCTCCGCCTGCCCCGGCTGCTACTGCCAGTGGTGCATCTCCAAGCGGAACGTGCCGCAGTGGATTTCCACCGCCGACCTTCCGCACGGCACGTACGCCTGGAACGTCACCCGCGCGTTCCATCACGCCGGACGATGCACGCTCTGCGGCGCCTGCGAGGCCGCCTGTCCGCAGGGCCTGCCGCTGATGCTGCTCAACGCCCACGTGGCGGAGTGCGTGGAGAAGGAATTCGGCCACAAGACCGGCTACGACCTGGCGGAGAAACCGCTGATCGGCTCGTGGCGCACCGAGGACGACGACGGCTTCGTCCGGTAATGCAACGTGAGGAAGCGATGAAGTTACTTCGCGCAGACAAGCTGGCTGAACTGGCGGCGGCGCTGGCCGCGCAGGGTTACCGGATCGTCGCGCCGATCCGGCAGGGGCGCATCGTGCGCCTGGCGGAGTGGCATCCGGGCGCGACGATCGAGACGGACGGCATTTCGGCCAACTCCGTCAAGGACTTCCTGTTCCCGCGGAGCGAAATCATTGACCGCTATTCGCTCAACGGCGGCGACTTCGTCCAGCAGGAAGTCCCGCCCGTCGGGATCAAGACCGCCGTGCTGGCCGTGCGCCCGTGCGACGCGGAGTCCGTGAACGTGCTGGACACCGTCTTCAACTGGGACTCCAACGACGCGTTCTACAACGCGCGCCGCGAGGCCTGCACCGTCGTCGCGCTGACTTGCGTCCGCGCCGATCAGCACTGCTTCTGCACGAGCGTGGGCGGAAATCCCGGAAGCACCGAAGGCGCCGACGTCGTCCTGCGCCCGGCCGGCGGCGGAGCGCAGCTCATCCTCGAGCCGCTGACGCCCAAAGGCCGCGCGCTGGCGGAGGCGGCCGGCGGCGTCCTGGCGGAAGGCCAGGCCGCGGCCGACCCGGCCGCGGAAATCCCCCGGCGCTTCGACCTGAAGGCCGTCCGGGAATGGCTCGCCGCCAACTTCGATTCTCCGCTGTGGCAGGAATTCGCATCGGCCTGCCTCGGCTGCGGCGCGTGCGCATACGCCTGCCCTTCCTGCCACTGCTTCGACATGCAGGACGAATCGAACCGCAAGGAAAGCGTGCGCTATCGCAACTGGGACACCTGCGGGCTGGCGCTCTTCACGCTGCACACGAGCGGGCACAACCCGCGCTCGACGCAGACGGCGCGCTGGCGGCAGCGCGTGATGCACAAGCTGAGCTACATGCCGCAGCGGTTCAACCTCACGGCGTGCATGGGCTGCGGCCGCTGCTCGCGGCTGTGCCCGAACGGGCTCGCGATCTCGGAGACCTGCGAGAAAATCGCCCGGCTGTGCGAAGCCAAACACGAAGGGGGAAAGTGATGAACATCTACAAGCCCGCCGTGATGCGCCTGCTGGACGTGCGCGAAGAGGCGCCGGACGTGCGGACGTTCAAGCTGGAGTTCCTGGAGACCGCGGCCCGCGCCGGTTTTTTCAGCCGGTACAAAGTCGGGCAGTTCGGGCTTTACGGCGTGCCCGGCGCCGGCGAGAGCACCTTCTGCGTGGCCAGCCCGCCGACGCGGCAGGAGTTCATCGAGTGCACCTTCCGCAGGAACGGCCGGGTCACCCAGGCGCTGCAGGACCGCGAGGTTGGGCAGAACATCACGTTCCGCGGGCCGTACGGGAATTGTTTCCCCACGGACTCCTGGCGCGGGAAGAACATTCTCTTCGTCGCCGGCGGCATCGCGCTGCCGCCCGTGCGCAGCGTCATTTGGAACGTGCTGGACCGGCGGGAGGACTTCGGCGCCGTCACCATCGTCTACGGCGCGCGCACCGCGGCGGACCTGGTCTACAAAGGCGAGCTGGAGCAGTGGGGCGCGCGGCCGGACGTCAACCTCGTCCTGACCGTTGACCCGGGCGGGCAGACGCCGGAGTGGAAGGGCAAGGTGGACTTCGTGCCGAATCTTCTGAAGGCGCTTCCCGCCGCCGAGAACTCCGTCGCGGTCGTCTGCGGCCCGCCGATCATGATCAAGCTGTCGCTTCCCGTTCTCAAGGAGCGCGGCTTTTCCACGGCCGACATCTACACCACCCTGGAGAACCGCATGAAATGCGGCGTCGGCAAGTGCGGGCGATGCAACGTCGGGCCGATGTACGTCTGCAAAGACGGCCCGGTTTTCACGGCCGAGCAACTGGAGACGATGCCCCAGGGCGACCTGTGAACCGGACGCGCAAGCCGGACCCTGCCTGAAGCACCACTCGAGGACGCTTGATTGCGTCGAGACCAGAAGTAGAAGAGGCGCGTGCTCTTGAACGGCGGCTTTCGACGGGGCGCCCCTGGGCCGGCGAGCCTTTCATGAGTCGTTTGGAGAAGCGCCTGAAACGGTCGCTGATCCCGCTCAAAGGCGGATGGCCGAAGGGCCGGCCCAGGAAGAAGAGCAATTGAGGTATTATGTCACGGGAATTCTACGGGAATTCTAATGTCACGGGAATACTACTTCGACTGCCGAGTCAGGCCGTTGGTCATTCCTTCACGATCCGCTCGTCAATCTCCTTCAGCGCCCGCTCGATCTCCTCCTGGTCGGCTTTCGGATCGTAGCCCGGACAACCGATGCAGTCGCGCACCCGGTCGTCGTACCGCCGAAACGCCTCCTTCGCCGCCCGCCAGTCCGGCTGGTCCGGCTCATCCCTGTATTTCCGCGCCATATTCAACGTTTCCCTCGCCGCCTCTCGCACGGCGTCCAGCGATCCCTGCATCTCCTCGAACAACTTCGTTACGCGAAACGCCGTTTCCTCTTCTTCCGCACGAAGCAGCCAGACAAAACTCTTCTCAGACCAATCATTCCTCGCGCTTACCGCAAGGTACTTCAACAGAAGTTCGGCCGCAGGCGCGAAATTGGCGTAAGCCATGTGCGGGCTGGGCAGCTGAACCGTCTCGTAACCGAGCGAAATCAGCCTTAAATTGAACGTATCAGCGGAAATCCCAAGCTCTTTCCGCCAGTAGAAATCGATCTCTTGGTCCGTCGCCTGGCCCAGCTCCGAACTGAGCCCCTTGTGCAGAGCCTCCAGCGCCAGCGACCGCAACTCCGGCGTCAGATCGGCCGCGCTCTCCGCGGGCGTCGCCGCGCTTCCCGTGCCGCCGTTCGGCGGTCCTCCTTCCTTCACCGCTTCGTACGCTTGGATGACCTCGCCGATGCGCGATTTCACCTCATTCATCTTCCGCCTGAAGCACAGCGCCCGGAAAAGCCGGAACATCGCCCCTTCATAATCGCGCTTCTTCTCGAGCTTCGAGGCTTGACCCAGGCAGTCGTCCACCTGCGCCCCCAGAGACTCCTCAATCGCCGAGATCTTCACTATCCAATAGGCATAAACAATGGCCTTCGCTCTGGCCGCGCGCGTCATGCAATCGGAATCGAGGTGATCTTCCACCGTCTTCAGTCCGTCGAGCGCCTTCTTCAGCGCCGGCGCGTCCAGCCTCACGTTGTTATAAAACTTGTCCTCTTTCAGCATTGACAACGCCGCTGCTAATTCATCCTGCGCTTTGCAATCCAGCTTCTCGCTTTTCGACGACTTATCCGGCAGATTGTCCTCAAGCTTGCTCAACCGAGAGATCAGTTGAAGATATGTTCCCGGCCCCTCAATCCATGGTTTCACCCTCACAATGCCCACAGAGGGCTGATCGGTAGCCCCGCAGCAGAGAGAGAGGATGCAGGCTGCAAGTATCTGTTGCACGCGTTTCTCCTCATGCAAGGAAGTTTGCTTTCTTTCATCCTATGGTACCATTATTGCCTTGGGAGGCGCAGGCAGTCGTTCCCAATGTCCTGTAGGGTCGAAACCAGGGGTCTTTGCTGCAATTTCTTCAGAAGTAGGCAGATTCTCGGGATCGGTGATGCCGTAGCCGGAAGGGATGCCATTCCACGTACCGAGCGGCCAATTAGTTTGCCACCAGTTAGGGAGCTGGTCAAGCTTGAACCGATTGGGGGATCCTCCACGGCAATAACCGAACGGCGTCTCCGACTTAATTGCGCCTTTGAGCAGTTCCGGATCCTCAGTAACTATCCATGGGCTGGAGACCTTAAACGTAAGATTCTTAGCCACATCAACTACAAGGTGTGCTATGTCACCGATGGGGCCGCCCATGTGTCCCAACAACGCCTCTTCAGCCTCACCTTCAGCCCAATTCTCGAGCGCGTCCATAATTTGCTTCCGCCCCGAGTCAGCATGCTCTCCTGGAAGCACGTATCCGATCGCATCAATCTTTATGGCCGTCTTTGTCTTGAAGCGGTAGAACTCGACGGTGTAAAGTGGCTGAAGAAGAACATCCTCTTCCCAAAATGAGTTAGTCGTAGCATCCCACCAGCACTTGATGGCGACAAGCGCTGCCTTATCCGGGTAGATGTTGACCGCTGTTCCATGGAAACCGAATGTGAACAATTCTGCTGTCTGACGGCGGAGGGTGCCGGACTTGAACTTACACTGGAATCCGTACGGGTTAGAAGTGCATACCTTGTCCTGAAGATTCTCATCAGGCCCGCCAGTCAGAGACGCCAGCGACCAGCCTTCTTCTTTGAACCAGCAATCCTGACCGGCGGGAAGGCTCTGTGGGAATAACGAGGAAGTCGAGGTAAGTTTGTCCGAAAACAGGGAAGGGGTATGCGGCGTGGGTTGCCCGTCAAAGAAGAGAATACTGTGATATCGCTCCTTGAACAATGATCTGCTGTCCGTTTTCGGCTTGAACAACGATCGGGGATTTCCCGACGACTTGAATATTGACATTTCTGTGCCCATTTCCTTTCGATTTTGCGTGACCGTCTTGTCTGCAAACGACCCCTTCGAGCCCCGTAGGCTCGGTGGGCCCTGACCAGGCTCCACTAGGGCCGCAGTATAACAGAAGTTTTCTGCATTGTCAAGCGCTATTACAAAGAATTTCTCAAAGACGCCTTACGAAGACGATCGGTTCCGACCGGACTTGAACCGGTGAGGCCAGGTCGGTATTCGCGAGGAGTTCCGGGACTTCCGGCACGCACGACTTATCTATGGCTCCCGTCGGAGCGACCTCATCGGCCATGTCCGACGGGAAAATGATCTTGGCCTTCCATTACCTACGACTAAGCACGCCGGCTCCTCTTTCCAATCGTGCGCGCGAGGGGCGCGCATGGGCGAAGCGTCGGTCGCACGACAAGCAGACGTTTCCCAGCCCGACTCTTTTCAGCCCGCCGTAGCGGCGGAGCTGCGAAGAGCGGGGGCTACGGCTGGCGAGGCCGAGCGCCGCGATAGTGAAGCTCGATGAGCCTGCGGAAGGCGTGCCTGCATGCCGGCAAAACGCGATTTGGCAGGCTCCTGTTAACGCAAATCGGGCACGACCGAGGCCGGGGCGGGACCTCCTGAATCGAAAAGCTGTCGGACATGGCTTGAGAATACGGCCATTTGGCGGGTAGAATCCCACCTGTGGTGGACGGCCGTTCTCGGCGGGACGGTCAAATGGGAAAGTCCGAACCCGGACCGGCCGGGCGAAGGGGAGAAATGGCGATTGCCCAATCTTTCAGTTTCTCCGGATTGGCCCGGCAACGGTCCAGGACTGGAATCGCTTCGATGAAGAGCGTGTCTTTGGGTCTGCTTTTGGTCCTGGCCCTGATCCCCAATTGTGGATTCTCGGAAGCCTCGCCGTCAGCAAACCAGTATCACTGGAGCTGGCAGGACAGCTATGCGGCCGTGGATCCAAAAGGCGACCTGACGTGGGCGCCGCGCCCATTTGTATTTCAGAAGAGCGACCCGGTTCGCTACATTGACTTCGAGGGCGGCAGCGATGCCAACGCCGGCGACGCCCCGGCCAGGCCATGGAAACATCATCCCTGGGACCCGAATGCCACCGCGAACGCCGCCTCTGCTTCCGGCATTCGGACGTTTATTTTCAAACGCGGGGCCACCTACCGCGGCGCCCTCCGCGTGAAGGAGAGCGGAGTTTCCGGCGCGCCGGTTCGCCTCACGAGCGATCCGTCGTGGGGCAAGGGCGAAGCCGTGCTCTGCGGTTCGGAACGCGTCCTGAACTGGAAACGGGGCGCAACGCACCCGGACATTCCCGAGCCGCAACTCGTCTGGTGGGCGGACCTGGATTTTGCCCCACGCTGTGTTTGGAGCGTCAGCCGGGACGGCAAAATCCTCCGCCTGCCGCTCGCGCGGATACCCAAGTGGAAAGTCTCCAACCCCGACGATGTCAAAAGCGAATGGTGGGTGTGGGACAATCCGGGCAAGCCGTTCGGCAATACGATCAAGGATGACCGCGGCAACGAAATGCATCTGGGCATTGATACGCAGCACATCAAAGACAAGCCGGCGAGCTATTTCAAAGGGGCTTTAATTTGGCCCGAATACGGCTGGGTCATGAGCGCCCCTTACCCGACCGAAGTCGAGGTGGTTGACCTCGAGCATCACGGGCTGGGCTTCGCCGGCTGGACGGGCGGCGGTACCGGCGACGTCGTCATGCGAAACATGCGCTACTACCTCGAAGACAAGCCGCAATACCTCGACGATTCGGAAGGCGAGTATTGGTTCGAGAAGAAGGGCGCCGGCGGCCGTCTTTACCTGCGTCCCCCCGGTGATGCAGACCCGAACACGATGCAGATCGAAGCCGGCCGCCGAATGAATCTGGTTGACGGCGAAAAGGTTGAACACCTCGAGATCACCGGCCTCACTTTTCGTTTCACACAGCCCGCCTGGGACATCACCTCGGCTCCCTGGAATTTCAATACGGAACCCTGGACCTTCCGCCCCGAAGCCTTTCCCGGCGCTGTCCGCGTCTGGGGCGAAGGCAAAGATATCCGCATCGCCAACTGTCTCTTCGAACACGTCTTTTTCCCCATTCGCATCCGCTCCATCCTCGCCGGCCAGCGCGTAGACGATGTCCACATCGAGGACAACGATTTCCGCTACACCGACGATGGCATCCTGTCGGTTTCCGACGGCTCGGGCTGGGGCTACGCCCAGCTTCGCGGCCGGCTGGGCGACGTGCGCATCTATCGAAATCACTCCCTCGAAACCGGCCGCCGGCCGGCCCGCTACAGCACCGGAACGGGCATGGAAGTCGCCGGCGCGCGCACCCTCGAGATCGCCGGCAATATCATCGAACGCAGTTACGGGCAGGGGATCGACGTTCACGGCTCGAAAGTCAACGGGTGCTGGGGCGATGTGCCGTTCACGCGCCTGCTGATCCACCACAACAAAGTCTGGGAATCGATGCTCAACTGCAACGATTTCGGCGGGATCGAGACTTGGCAAGGCGGCCCATTCTACGTCTTCGACAACATTTCCTATAACGCGCTCGGCTACCAGAACTGGGCGCGGTACAGCCATGATAGCGCTGGGTTCGGTCACGCCTATTACCTCGACGGCGCTTTCAAAAATTACCACTTCAACAACATCGCCTGGGGCAAAGCGAAGGACGTCGAGAGTCCCGTTGTGAATTGCTCCGCCTTCCAGGAAATCATCAGTTATCAGAACACTTTTTTTAACAACACCGTTTACAATTACTACACCGGCTCGCGCCGCCAGGAACCCCAGGCCGGCCGCAACAAGTACCTCGGCAATATCTGGTGCGGGATCGGCCAGTTTGTCTTCCGCCACGCCGACCCGGCCAAAACCGCCGCTGAAGGCGAAGCCCAAGCCGCGCGCCCTTCGCGAGACCGCTTCGATCTCGCCTCCAACGCCTATGGCGGCAACGTGTTCTACGACTTCGCCGAAATGGGCGTTCTTGAACCCTCCGGTCGCTGGCTCCATTCCTTCGATGACTTTAAGTCGAGCCTCGTTGCGAACGGCGCGCTCCTGACCGATCTCGGCGCCGTCGCTCGCCAGCCGCCTTTGCGCGATCCCGCCCACGGCGACTTCCGCCCCGCGCCGGACGTCACGCGCGGCGCCAAGGTGTTCGTCCCGTGGTCCCTCTTCGGCGTCGTCGGCGAATGGAACTTCTGCCGCCCCGGAGGTGACCCCGCCAACCTGATGGACGAGCACTGGTACATGACGGACTACTTCGTCTCGCGCGACACCTACCGCGAGCGCCCCATGTACGCGCTGAAGGGGGTTCATATCACCGCCGCCGATTACACCAACGGCCCGCTGGAAGATTGGACCGCCGGCGCCCTCAACTTCTCCGCTGCCAGGAAGCAATATGCCGTCCTCGCCAATGCTGAGATCATGAAACCGTTCTCGTTTCGCGACCTGAAAAAAAGCCGGCACGAAAAGGCGCAGCCCGAGGACTGTACGGTCGAGGGTGAAACCTTGAAGAACCCGCAGATCTACACGGGCAATCTGCTGATTGAAGTCCATTTCAAAGCCGCGCCCGAGCACACGGGCGGCGTGCTGATCGAGAAGCTTCAGGGCGCCGGCTACAGCCTGGCCCTAAGCAGCGCCGGCCGGATTCGTTTCAGCGTTCAAGGGCCCGGGGCTTCCGCTGCAGTTGAGAGCCGCGCAAGCGTCACCGATGAAAAATGGCATCACGTCATCGCCGAACTGGACCGCGCCATCCCCCAACTGACTATTTATCTCGACGGCCGAAAAGACGCCAGCGCCCGTGGCATCGCTGCCTCCGTGTCGCTCGCCAACGATGGCGATCTTTACGTCGCGGGCAGCCCGACTGGCCGCTGGTTCGACGGCACGCTCGATTTTCTTCGGCTCGCCCAGGGCACCCTCGCCGACGCGCAAACCACGATCGAAGAGTTATATGCCTGGGAATTCGACGGTCCTTTCCTGCGCGACTTCGCCGGGGTTAAGCCCGCGCCTGCCCAACGAACGGCCGGTGCGCTTCAAGCGCCCCTCGGCAATTAATTGGTAAACCGGAGTGACCAGACTCTCGACGGTCGCCTCGGTCTTCGCCGGATCTGCCGTAAAATGGAATTCTTCGACAGGCCCAGGGTAAACTCGCGTCGCCCGCCGACTCGCGGAGGACCCCGCTCTTCGCAGCTCCGCCACTCCCGCTCTTCGCAGCCCCGCTGCTTCGGCGGGCGGAGAAGAGTCGGCGGGCGAAGAAGAGCATGAGGGAGCGAAGCGAACCGAGGACGCTTGACTGCGTCGAGATCAGTCCTCACAATATGACCGCATTGCATGCACACTGTCCGCCATGATTACGCGATTAACCGGCGGAGGAAAGGAAGGGCCATGAAGACCTGGAAAAACGCTATGACCACGAGAGAACGCATTCGGGCCGTGGTGCGGCGTGAACCCACAGACCACCTGCCGCTCTGTTTCACGGCGATCTGCCACGGCGTGATCGGGTTCCTGTATGAGCGACTGCCGGACCCGATCAAGCAGGCGGAGTTCCTGATGAACCTGGGGGTTGACGCAGGAGTCACCATCACGGCGCCGGCTCATTCGCTCAAGGGACTCGAGATCAAAGCATGGCGCGAGGACCCGCCGGGTGAACGGTATCCGGTGCTGCACAAGGAATACCGGACGCCGAGGGGAACGCTCAAGCAGGTGGTGCGAAAGACTGAAGATTACGGGAACGATGTAAGGCTTTTCGCCGATCACAATGTGCCGGCATCGCGCTCCATGACCTACCTCGTGGAATCGGAGGAGAACCTCGACGCCCTGGAATACCTGCTGCGCACGCCGGATGACGAAGAGCTGCGGGGATTCCGCGAAGACGCCAAAGCCTCCAAGGCGTTCTGCGATGCGCATGGGATCTTTCTGTCCGGGTATCTGGCCGGAGTGGGAGATCCGTTGATCTGGTTGTCCGGCGTGGCGCGCAGCGTCACGGCTTCGTTCGACGATCCCGGCTTCATGGAACGCTATGTCGCCATCATCGCCAAGTGGAACCGCGCGCGGCTGGCCCTCTTGCTGGCGACCGGCGCGGACATCATTGTGCGGCGCGGCTGGTACGAGAGCACGGATTTCTGGTCCCCGACCTTGTTCCGCCGATACCTGCGCGTGCCCTTGAAGGGCGACATCGAATTGGCCCACCAGGCCGGGGCGCTGTTCACTTACGTGATGAATTCAGGCGCCATGCCGCTGCTGGATGATTTCAATGACCTGGGGTTCGACATCTACTCCAATATAGATCCCATGACGCCGCACATGGATCTCGAAGCCATCAAGACGAAAGTCGGCGGCAGGATAACGCTCTGCGGCGGGGTGAACAACAACCTGATTCTCGAGCGCGGGACCGACGACCAGGTGCAGCGCGCGGTTCAGGACGCGGTGGAGAAACTGGGGCCTGAAGGGTTCATCCTGGCGCCCGGGGATTCCATTCTGGCTAAGGATGAAAAGGCGATTCACAATTTCTACGTCATGATTGATGCATGGAAAAACAGCGGCGCGTCCGTGGCGCCTGATTGAAAGCCTGAACACTGTGCCCACTTCCGTTTCCGACGGCGTCTCTTCCTTGCTTCCGCGCGTGAGGATGTCCCTCAGCGCGCGCAAGCTCCGCGATACGTACGCGCGCAAGCCGGACGCCCCGTTCCTTCAGCGCGAGTTCGGGTTCTTCTGCCTGGAGCGATGGAAGGAGCAGGGGATGCCGCAGGACGTGCCGATGGAAAAGCTCTTCGGCTACGACCCGCCCGGCAACCATCACCTGGGCGGCCTGGGCTGGTGCGAAGCGGCGTTCAGCCCCGCCTTCGAAGAGCGCGTTCTCGAGGATCGCGGCGAGCATGAATTGGCGCAGGACGTCGCCGGCCGCCATGTCCTGTACTTCAAGGGCCGGCGCAACGGGTTCATGCCGGAGTACGTCGCGCACCCGGTGAAAGACCTGAAGACGTGGGAGGAATCGTGCAAGTGGCGCCTCGACGCCTCCACGCCCGCCCGCTGGGCGGACCTCGACGCGCGCATGGAAGAGGCGCGCGAGGCCGCGTCGAAGGGGCTGATCATCAGCCAGCAGGTCATCGGCGGCTACATGTATCTCCGCAGCCTCATCGGCCCGGTGGACCTGCTCTACATGGTCCACGACGCGCCAGACCTCATCCATGACTGCATGCGGACGTGGCTGGCCCTGGCGGACGCCGTCACCGCCCGCCATCAGCAGCACGTGACGTTCGACGAGCTTTTTTTCGGAGAGGACATCTGCTACAACCACGGGCCGCTCATCTCGCCGGCCAAGATGCG
>JBKQWE010000115.1:0-2569 GCA_052139675.1 Candidatus Brocadiia bacterium | reverse complement strand
ACGATGAGGTCGATCCCCAGGAACCGGATGCGGGGGCCGTGGACGAACTGTCGCTGCCCAGAATCGCATTTGCCGAATTCGGCCAGGACGGGAACCGCACGACCTGGGGATACCCGCACCACTTCGTGAAGGGCGGGACGCAAAAGGACGAGATGGGCAACCTGACGGACGGAAGGCTCTATCTCCACAAGGGCCTTCTCGCAAAGCAACTCGGCCACGCCGACATGATGCATCTGGAGTCTCCGGCGCGCGACCATCTCGAAGCGCATGCGAGAGCGATCGGCGCGCCATTGCCCTGGGTGGACAATTTCGACGCCGGCTCGCCCGCCGGGGCGGGCTTGCCCTCCGAAGCCTTGGCGAAGGAGGGGGACGGGGCTCAGGCCCAGCAGATGGAGTCCGGCGACGTCGTACTCTCGACGCCGCAGCCCGGGGCGAAACTCCGGGTGGATTTCGATCAGGGCGTCATCTACGGCGTGACGCTGATGACCCAGGGCCGCGTCCGGCCTGCCGCAGACGGCGGTGTGGACGATGACGCTCGCGCGGCCGACAACGTCACCCTCGCGCAGCTCTGCAAAGGCATCAACGCGACCGCCGAAGGCGTCAAGTGCCACGTGACCCACGCCTTTCTCGAAGCGATTCCGGGCACCCTCAAGGACACGCTGTTCACCTGGGTCGGGCGCATCCGCAACGCGCGCATCGAGGGGGATTCCGCGAAGGGCGACGTTCATCTCTCGCGCGCTGCGGCGGTGTCGCCGAACGGCGACCTTCGGACCTACCTGCTGACGCGCGCGGATGACGACCCGAAGTCGCTCGGTCTGTCCGCAATCTTCAGCCCCGACCGGGCGGCGTCCCGCCGCGCCGGCGCTCTTCGAATTGCGAAGGTCAAGTCCGTGGACTTCGTCGGCGAGGCGGGCTCCACGAACGACGGTTTGCTTTCAGCCCCGCAGTGTGCCGCTTGCGGCTCTGCTGCGGGGTCAGCGGGTCCGGGCGCCGCTTCCAAAAAGTCCGGCATTTTTCGCAACGGGGGAAAGGAGAATCCTATGGACCCCAAGCTGCGCGCGTACCTCGAGAAGATCGGGCTGAAGAAGGACGCGACCGAGGCGGAAGCCGAGGTCTGTCTCGCCGGGCTGACGGGAGACCAGAAGGCCGGCGCGGACGGCGTCATGGCCGCGATCAAGGCCGGCAAGGAACCGGTGCTGGTCGCGCTCTCCGCGCCGCCCCCGGCCCCTGCGAAGCCGGAGACGCCGCCGGCGGAGACTGCCGAGCAGGCCATTGCGCGGGATCGGCGGCATCGCAAAGACCTCGTCGCGCTCGCCAGGGAGCAAGGCATCCAGGACGAGACGTGGGCGGCGGGTCTTCACGATCGGAACGTTCCGCTTTCGCAGGCGCGGGAACTGGTCGCCGCAGCCAAAGCGATGCAGACCGTGCCCCTGGCGGCGGTGACGCGCGACGGCAGTCGCGACAAACTCATGGCGCTCTGCGACGGGGTCAGCCGGGCGGTGCGCCTGCGCTCCGGCTCCAAAGTCGAAGAGCCGAAGAAGGAAGACCTGGTCGCCTGCCAGGCCGCCGAGGTCGCCAACCGGTTCAAGGGGTTGAGCACCGTCGAGATGTTTCGGCGGTGGGCCGACGGCATCGGCATTCCCGACGCCATGTACTTGAGCCAGGCCGACTGCGCCGACTTGATGATCGGCGGCTCGACGCTCATCCGAAGGCGCTACGGCGACACGGTCGCGCTGGCTGGCGCGGAGGGCACGAGCGACTTCCCGGCGCTGCTCCTCGACGCGATCAACAAGAACATGCGCCAGGCGTACCTCGACGTGCCGATCAAGTGGCCGGCGTTCTGCAAGAAGAACACCGCGCGCGACTTCAAGAACATCTACTCCATCGCCATGTCGGAATTCCCGGACCTGCTGGAGGAGAACGAGGCGGCCGAGACGAAGGACGCGCAGCTTAGCGACGGGAAGGAGACCTACTCGCTGGCCGCCTTCCGGCGCAGGGCCTCGATCACCTGGAAGGCGTTCATCAACGACGACCTTCAGGCGTTCAATCGCATCCCGCTGCTCATGGCGACCGCCGCGCGCCGGAAGGAAGACGACGTAGCGTTCGCGCCGATCCTGACGAACCAGACGATGGCCGACGGCCAGCCGCTCTTCTCCACAGCACACAACAACCTGGTCAGCGGCGCGGGCAACGTCGGCGTCCCGTCCGTGGCCACGGTCGGCGCGTGCGAGACGCTGCTGCTCCGGCAGAAAGGCCCTGCCGGGACGGCGCGCCTGGAACTGACGCCCGGAATCATCCTGACGCCAGCCGGCCTGAAGGTCATCACCGAGCAGGTCATCCACAGCACGTGGGACCCGGCGGCCGAGGCGTTCCAGCGCATGAACCCCTACGCGAACAAGCTCGTCCATTGCTTCAGCAGCCGTCTGGATGACGTCAGCGCGACCGCCTGGTACGTGCTCGCGCAGCTGAGCGACCCGGTGGTCGGGATGGAGATCGCCTTCCTCGAATCGCAGGAAGGGCCGCTGCTCAGGCAAGAGGTGTCGTTCAACACCGACGACATCCGGTTCAG
>JBKQWE010000114.1:0-9892 GCA_052139675.1 Candidatus Brocadiia bacterium | reverse complement strand
GTGCCATGAAAAGGTCTCCTTTCCATGGCACGATTTAACATAACTGAGTGAAAATTAACAGTTAGGTCATATAAAGCCGTGGCAATTAACGGTTTAAGACAAATTCGGTTGTGAAACCGGCTCTAGTGAGATCGCTGAGCTCGAGCGAGAGTTGTCGCAAAGAAAGCCCTGCCATTATCGGGAGGATACTGTTGTAGCGGAGCTTGACTTGAATTTGCGTGATACTACTCACCTTGTCGTTGAGACCTACAAAGGCGGCCAAGTCATAATAATGCAGGAAGACATCAAGGACATTTCCGAGAGAATATACGGGCACTGCTCCGAAGTTGATCCTGCGAAGCTGGCAGCCGTGTATTCCTTGTGGCTGCCGAAGGCAAAGCTTTTAATCGTCGACAATTGAAGCAGGACATGCCGGGGCCAGGCCACGTCTACCCCCGGTGCGCTATCAGGCCAGGCGGCCATGCCGCCGGCGATTGACAACCGCTTGGCGGCGTCTCATGAGACGACTGCCTTCTGTTATATCGAGCGAGGAGCCATGAACGCGAACCGGCGGGTCCTGAGCGCATGTGCTCTGCTGGCGTTGGCGGCAATGGCCGGCGCCGGCCGGGGGAGCGAGAACGTTGACCCGGCCCGCGCGCCCTGGGCTGCGGCCCAAGCACCCTGGGCGAGCACGGCAAAGCCCGGCGACGCGGTCAAGGACCATGTGGAACTGATCACCGACGGACGCCACACCTATACCGTCGTGCAGAGCGGCACGATAGACGGCCGGAGCTGCCGCTCGCCCATGGGCGTGGGCATGAACATGGAGGGCGCTCTGGAACAGACGTGGGAGTCGAACCGGGCCGTGCGCATAGAGAACCTCGGCGATACGAACGTGATCAACCCCTGGCTCTCCAACGGGCACGACGACTTCCGCAGGGCGAAGGAGATCGTCGGGTCGGCCGTCAAGCCCGGCATGACCGACGCCGAGAAGGCAATGGCCATCTGGTGGCAGGACTGCCGCCACCACTACCACGGCGAGACCCAGGGCGACGACAGCATGGACCCCGTGCGGATCTACAACGTCTACGGCTGCTACGAGTGCGGGGCGAACGCCACCGAGCTGGCCGCGCTCTGGCGCGAGGCCGGCCTGAAGGTCGCCCCCTCGGCCGGGACGCTCAGCCACACGACCTCGCGCGTCTTCTTCGACGGCGGCTGGCGCTACCTGGACGGCGACCAGCACTGCGTCTTCCTGCTGCGCGACAACGCGACGGTGGCCAACGACCAGGACCTGGTGCGCGACCATGACCTGGTGAAGCGCGCGCACACGGGGGGCATATTGCTCGGCGATTACCGGCAGATTGACGAGAACTGGGCCGCCTGCTACGCCCACGAAGGCGTGGTCAGCGGCCCGCGCGACGGGAAGCACGGGACGACGATGGACATGGTGCTGCGCCCCGGGGAATCCCTCACCTGGCGCTGGGGCCATCTCAGCCCGCCCAGGTACCACGGCTCTTCCAGCCTCCGCTACCCGAACACCCTCTGCAACGGGTTATGGGAATACCAGCCGGACTTCACGAAGAATATCTGGCGCCGGGGCGCGGAGAGCGCCGACGCCGTGCAGACTACGCCGGAGGGCTTGGCCGCCGAGCCGGGCAAGACCGGCACGATCGTCTGGCTGATGCGCAGCCCGTACCCCTTTGTGGGCGGCCACTTCGAGGCCGAAGGCTCGGGCGCCAAGTTCGAATTCTCCACGGATAACCGGAGATGGACAGACGTCTCGAACGGTATCCTCGACGCCGTGTTACCATGCGGAGGAGGACCGTGGTATGAATACCGCGTGCGCTGTCAACTGCCAGGCGATGCCCGGCTCAAGGCGCTGCGCATCGTCAACGACCTGGAGATGGCGCCGCTGGCCATGCCCGAAATGGGCGTCGGAGAGAACAAGTTCCTCTACACCGACGATTCCCCGAACGGCCGCCGCGTGGGCATAACGCACGTGTGGGTGGAGCGTTCTTCCTCCAAGCCCCCGCTGGCGTCCGCCGCGGCTGTTTACCCCGCCGACGGGGGCCAGTCGGACGGCACGGACATCGTCTTTCGCTGGCAGCCTGCCACCGATCCGGACGGGTATGCCATCACGGACTACGAGTTCGTACTGTCCAGGTACGCGGACATCCGCTGGCCGCTCTCGACCAACTTCTACCGACTGATCTCGCGCACCGGCGACAATGGCAAGGCGCAATACACGCTGCGGTCCGCCGGCCTGCTGACGCCGGGCACGACCTGCTACTGGCACGTGCGGGCCAAGGACGCGGAGGGCGTCTGGGGCCCCTGGAGCAGGACGTGGAGCTTCACGGCAGAGGGGCCGGCCTATCCGCTGGACGTGACGGTGGCTTACGATGCGGCCGCGCGCCGGGGCGTCCTGAATTGGAAGCCGAACCCCGTGGGGCGTCCGTCCGTGAAGTACCGCGTTTACGGGAGCGATGAGAAGGGCTTCTCGGTCAGCGACGCGCCCTGCGTCGTGCAGGTGGGCGCGAGCAAGGAAGTGAGATCGCCCTTCCCCGCGAACTTCATCTCAGAGACCACGGCGACCGAGCTGCCCCTCCTGGATCCTGGTGTCAGCCTGCCGACGGCCAACAAGGCCTATTACCGCGTGGTGGCGGTTGACGCCCAGGGGAAGCGGAGCGGCCCCTCCGATTATGCCTCCGCGCCGCGTCCCGTCATCTACAGCGCCCCGGCGACGACGGCCCGGGTCGGCGAAGCGTACCGTTATCAGGTCGGCGTCGTCCGTTCCATCGGCGATCTGAGGGACCGCCTGGAGCGCGGCGACTACGTGGCCAGCTACTGGGACGTCGAGCACCCCGCGTGCGTGCTGGAGAAGGGGCCGGCGTGGCTCAAGATGGACGCCGCGACGGGGCTCCTATCCGGCACGCCGGACGCGGCGGGTAAGGCGGAGGTGGTCGTCACCGTGACCACCGACCGTGAGGTGCGCAACCTCGACCCGGGCAGTGCCGGTTGGGGCGCGGAACGGGTCATCAGCACCAGCACCGAGCGCGTGGGCAGCGACACGCAGCGGTTCACAATCAACGTGGCCGAGTAAGTGTATGATCCGGCAGGAGGCCGGCCTCCTCCGACGGACGTTCGCAGGCGCCGAGCCGCCACGAGGATCAGAATGCGACATTTGGTGTCTGCCCGTCCTGTGGATGGCTTGCCCACCGACTTGCCTGCCCCCTGTGTGGCAGGCCGAGCGGAGGGCGGCCGTCTGAGAAATTCCGGATAATTTGGAGGTCGGCGTCGTGCAGATCATCAGGGGGGTTACCAACTCGCGGCGGCAATCGGTACTCATCACCCTCGGCCTGCTGTTCGCCGCAGGCCTGTGCGTTGGCAGCGCGCTGGCGCAGAACTCAAAAGCGCTCAGCGTCACCCCCACTTCACCCCGCGCCGGATTCGTGTTCACCGACAGCGAGCCGATCGCCATGCGGGCGAAGGTCTCCGGGTTGACCGGACCGGCCTGCCTGCAGTACCAGTTGACCGATAGTGAGGGCGCTCTGGTGCAGCGAGGCGAGGTTCCCATCGCAGAGTCCGCGGGTGGCGCCGGAGAAGTGCGTTTGCCCCTTGAGATACGGGGGCGCCGCGGGCTGTATCCGCTCTCGCTGAACCTGGTCTGCGGCCAGACGAAAGCGACGGCCGCCACCTCCGTCGCCGTCGTTTTCACGCCCGATCCTCCCGACGCGGCCTCGCCCTGGGGGATCTTCTACATCCCTCTCGACGAGAGGCCCCTGGAGCAAGAGGCTGCGGACCTGGCCCTGAGCCAGCGCTTGCTGGGCGCCTCGTGGGTCCGCTTCAACTTCTGGGCAGCGACCTTCGGCAAGGTTACTATCACGCCCGGCGCCCCGCCTTCGGTGGATGCCGACTGGTCGAGAGCTAAGGCGATGGTGCGAGCCCTGCGCCAGCAGGGCCTCTGCGTCATGGGCGAGGTTGCCCAGTGTCCCCGCGAGCTGTCCTCCCGTCCCAACGACACGGCGGTCATGGGGGACGCCGGCCCCGTCTATAACCGGGTAAAGCCCGCAGACTACGCGCTCTGGGACCAACTGATGACGAAGCTGGCGGCCGACTTCCGCGAGGACATCAAGGTCTGGGAGATCTGGAACGAGCCCAACCTGACGAACCTGTACTGGACCGGCACGGTGGATGACTTCGCCGAATTGGTCCATCACACTGCCGCCGCTCTGCGCCGGGGCAATCCCGAGGCGCGCATCGCAGGGCCCGGGTTGACCGGCTTCGACGATGGCGGTCGGACCTTCGCCGACCGTCTCTTCCAGCTCGGCGTCGGGAAAGACCTCGATATCCTCACGGTCCATTACACCGACGATACCCCGAGCGCTATTGACGGCTGGGAGGCGCTGCTCAAGCAGCACCATCTCGAACTGCCCCTGTGGAACTCCGAGGAGCGCTCGGAGATCCCCCTGCGCAACCTGGCGAGTCCCATCGAGCGGTCCTTCAAGTTCCTTCACGTCTTCACCGGTTACGCAGACTACCGCCCGCTGGTCAACCGGGACCTCACCGCCCGCCCCGCGGGGCTGGCCTACTCGGTGGGCGCCCACTGCCTCGGCCTGGCTAAACACACCGGCGCGAGCGACGCGATCCCCGGCTATGAGACGCACTTCTTCCGGCGCGGCGAGGAGATCGTCGCAGCCTTTGACAACCGCGGGAATCTCTTCTGCGTCATGGCAACGGCTACTCTCGCGGTCAAGCCGCTGCAGGCAGGCCGGCCCGTGACCCTGACGGACCTGCTGGGCCGCTCCACTGAGGTGCAGATCAAAGACGGCCAGGCCACGATCAACCTCAAGGACACTTGCTTGCTGAACGGTGCGCGCAGCCTCAAGATTCTCAGGGGCTCCGCAGGCGGGCCGAGCGCCGGCGTAATGGTCGCTGAGGCCGCGGCGGGCCGCCTGGGGCCAGGGTGGCAGGTGACTCCCCACGAGGGCTTCTCCGGGGGACGCACCGCCGACATCTGGACCAAAGACGAGCCGGGGTCGGCGGGCTACTGGGTCGAGGTCACTCTCACCGTTCCTGCGGACGGGAGCTACGAGGTCCTGTTCTCGGGCAACAGTCTCACGCGCCTGAATCCGCCGCGCTCCCTCTCACCCTTCGTATGGCAGATTGATGGGGGCGCGGAGCATGCCGTCGAGAAGGCGCCGCCGGCCGTTACAAGCATCCCCGGAGCTACAGAGGGCCTGGCGACGCTGGACAAGGTGGAACTCAAAGCCGGCGCCCACACTTTCCGCCTCAAGCTGACCGCCCGCCGCGATCAGCCGGACCATAACTACGCGCTATGGTTCCACGCCATCGCCCTGCGGCTGTGGAAACCGCCCCTGATCCAATAGGACGCCGGGTCAACGGGGACAGGGGGACTATTGAAAGAGTTCCGGGAACGTTCGATCCATCCTTGACGCGGGCCGCCACGGGAGATCAGGACCAGGCTGACCGTCTCTTCAGCCGCGCTTCATGCTCAGTGCGATCCGCTGACGCTCCAGGTCCACACTCAGGACAGTCACCGTGACGTGCTGCTGCACCTTCACGACCTCGGCGGGGTTCTTCACGAAGGTGTCGGCCATTTGGCTGACGTGCACCAGGCCGTCCTGGTGAACGCCCACGTCCACAAAGGCGCCGAAGGCAGCGACGTTCGTCACGATCCCGGGCAGCTTCATTCCCGGCTTGAGGTCCTCGATTCTGGAGACGCCCTCGGCGAAACGAAAGACCTCGAACTTCTGGCGCGGGTCGCGCCCCGGCTTGGCCAGTTCGCTCAGAATGTCGTTGAGGGTCGGCAGACCGATGGCATCGGTGACATACTTCTCCAACTTGATTTTCCGGCGCAACGCCTCGTCGCGCATCAGGTCGTGCACCGTGCAACCCAGGTCCGACGCCATGCGATCCACGATGCCATAGGACTCGGGATGGACGGCGCTGGCGTCCAGCGGGTTTTCCGAGCCGCGGACCCGCAGGAAGCCGGCGGCCTGCTCGAAGGCCTTCGGTCCCAGGCGCGGGACCTTGCGCAATTCCTGGCGCGAGCGAAACGGGCCGTTCTGGTTTCGGTACGCGACCACGTTGCCGGCCAGCGCCGCGCCCAACCCGGCGACGTAGGTCAGGAGTTGTTTGCTGGCGGTGTTCACTTCGACTCCCACATTGTTCACACAGCTAACGACCACGTCGTCGAGGGAGTCCTTGAGCCGTGTCGGGTCCACGTCGTGCTGGTACTGGCCGACGCCGATCGCCTTGGGGTCTATCTTGACCAGCTCGGCGAGCGGGTCCATGAGCCGGCGCCCGATCGAGACCGCGCCGCGCACGGTGATGTCGTGTTCGGGGAATTCCTCGCGCGCCGCCTCCGAGGCGGAGTAGACCGACGCCCCGGACTCGTTGACCATGACGACCAGGATCTCTTTCGGCAGGTCGAGCGAGCGGACGAACCCCTCCGTCTCGCGGCCCGCCGTTCCGTTGCCGATGGCAATCACTTCGATCTGGTGCTCCCCGCAGAGGCGCCGGACCACCTCGGCTGCTTTGGTCTTCTGGCACTGCGGCTCGTGCGGGAAGATCGCGGCGTGGTCCAGCAGCTTGCCTTGCCGGTCGAGGCAGACGATTTTGCAGCCGGTGCGAAATCCCGGGTCCATGCCCATGACGCTCTTCTGTCCCAGCGGCGGCGCCAGGAGCAGGTGGCGGAGGTTGTCGGTAAAGACGGCGATGGCGACTTCGTCGGCGCGCTGCTTGGCGGCCAGGCGGATCTCGGTTTCCATCGAGAGAGAGAGCAGGCGCTTGTAACTGTCCTGCACCGCCAGGCGCACCTGTTCGGCGGCGGCGCCGCGCCGCTTGATGAAGAGCGCCTCGAGCAAAGCGAGCGCCGCCGGCTCCGGCGGGCGAATGTGCAGGATCAGAAATCCCTCGCTTTCGCCGCGGCGCATGGCCAGCACGCGGTGCGACGGCGCGGCGGCGATGGGTTCTTCCCAATCGAAGTAGTCCTTGAACTTCAGCGCCTCGGTCCGCTTCTCCTCCACCACCTTGGACTGCAAGAGCGCCTGGTTCATGAAAAGGTCGCGCATCCGGGCGCGGGCGTTCGGGGCCTCGTTCACCCACTCGGCGATAATGTCGCGCGCGCCGGCGAGGGCCGCCTCGACCGATTCCACGCCCTTCTCTTCACTGACGAAACCCGCCGCCTCCGCAGCCGGGTCCATGTCGCCCTGCTCGAATAACTTTTGAGCAAGCGGTTCGAGCCCCTTTTCCCGCGCGATCGTCGCGCGCGTGCGGCGCTTCGGACGGAAGGGCAGATAGATGTCCTCCAGCTCGGCCAGCGTCTCGGCGGCCGCGATCTTCTCCTTCAGCTCATCGGTGAGCTTGCCCTGCTCCTCAATGGACTTGAGGATCGCCTCGCGGCGCTTATCGAGTTCGGCCAGTTGCGTTAACCGGTCGCGGATCGTGGTGATCGCAACCTCGTCCAGCGCGCCGGTGGCCTCCTTACGGTAACGCGCAATGAACGGCACCGTACCGCCCTTCTCGAGCAGCGCGGCCGTGGCCTGGACCTGTTTCTCCGAAATCGCCAGCGCCTTGGCTATCCGGCGAACGTGCGCTTCATGGCTCATTCCAAGCTCCGGCCACCGCGGGACTCAGCAGGACCGCTCCCCAGATTCTCGATCTTCACCGGTTCGATGGCGTCGGCGGGCGTATAGCCGAAGACGCGGGCATAGAAATAGAACTCCGCCTCCAGCGCGCGCTTGATGTTCTCGGCGCGGCGGAAGCCGTGCTGCTCGCCCTCGAACGGCAGATAGGCCACAGGCAGGCCGCGAGTCCGCGCGGCGTCGAAGATCATTTGCGCCTGGTTGGGCGGCACGATCTTGTCTTCCAGGCCCTGGAAGAGGATGATCGGGGAGTTCAGACGGTCGAGGAAATGGATAGGCGAGCGGGCGACGTACAGGTCTTTCCGCTCAGGGTACGGTCCGATGAGCCGGTCGAGGTAGCGCGACTCGAACTTGTGCGTGTCGCGAACGAGCGCCTCCAGGTCGCTGACGCCGAAGTGGCTGGCGCCGGCCTTGAACGTGTCCCGGAACGTCAGCGCCGCGAGGGTCGTGTAGCCGCCTGCGCTGCCGCCGGTGATCGCCAGCCGGTTCCCGTCCACCAGACCTTTGTCCACCAGATACCGCGCGCCGTTGACGCAGTCGTCCACGTCCACCACGCCCCACTGCCCGTTCAAGCGCCGGCGATATTGGCGGCCATAGCCGCTGCTGCCGCCGTAATTCACGTCGAGGACCGCCACGCCGCGGCTGGTCCAGTACTGCGTGCGCAGGTTCAGCGCAGTCGAGGCACTGGAGGTCGGCCCGCCGTGAATCATCACGAGCAACGGCGGGCGCTCTCCGGCCGGCGCCATGTAATCGCGGTTGCGCGGAGGACAAAAAAAGGCATGCGCCGTCCGACCGCCTTCCGTCGGGAATTCGACCGCTTCCGGCGCGGAGAGATAGCCAGGGTCCACGGTGATCGTGCTCGACCGGCGCAGGATCTCGGTCCGGCCGCTGGGAATGCAGGTCCGCACGATTGCCGGCGCGTCCGTGGGCGAGCCGCCCAGGAACTGCACCTCGCCGGGTTGCGCGTGGACATCCCCGATTGCGGTGTATGGAACGGAGATCGGCTCCAGCTTCTTCGTGTCGGTATCCAGCACCGCCAGGCGCGACACCCCCTTCAGGCTGTACGCGCAGATCAGGCGTCGCGCCGACTCAAAGGCATACGTGGATTGGCCGAATACCCAGGTCGGAACGCCAAACTCCGCCTCCATCGGGCAGAGCGGCTTTATCGCCCCGTCGCGCCAGCGGTACAGGTTCCACCAGTCCGTTCGGTCCGACACGAAGTGCAGGATGCCGTCCGGCGACCATTCCGGCTGGAAGATGGACTCGTCCGGTCCGCCGGCGATGCGCTGCGGGCGCGCCAGGCCCCCGTCGCCGGCCATCTCCGCCAGCCACAGCTCCGTCCCGTCCCACGGCATGTTGGGGTGATTCCACGTCAGCCAAGCCAGGCGTGAGCCATCGGGGCTGAGCCGCGGCGAGGAGTAGAAGTCGCTGCCTTCCACCAGCACGCGCGCGTCCTGCCGGCCGTGCGGATCGAGGCTCACAATCGTCGTCACGCCCAGCGGGTCGCGCGGGTGCGTGTGGTCCTCGCGCACGCAGACGATCCGTTCCCGCGCGGCGTCCCACATACAGTCGGCATAGCGGATGTCCGCCTCCGGCGTGATCGGCCGCGGCGGCGCGTCCTCCTCCAGCACGTACAGCCGCTGATCGGCGAAGTTCGAGAAATAGACGGCGCGCGGCGTGACCAGGTAGGGGCAGCCGCCGTACTCATGCGCGCGCGTCCGCGCGTTGAACGGCATCGGCGTCAGGTCGTCCACGCGCCCGTCCGTGGTCCGGCGCACCAATACCTGCCGCCCCTTCTCCGTCGGCCGCAGTTCGATCCAGAACAGGCTCTCCGAGCACGACCGGATATAGCCCAGCCCGACGGTGCCCGCCACAATCAGATCGCTTGTAATCGGGGACTTCCACGATCCGTACGGCGCCACCCGCGCCTCAACCATTATTGCCCCACCTTTCCCTGAACCGACTATCGCTCCCTCATCCTGCGCCTCCACCAGCGACAGGCGCAATCTGACCTGCGTTATGCGGCGCGCACGTCGAGGCAGGCCCACTCGGACGCTTGCCGCATCTCCATTTGCTGCCGCGCCGCTCCGCTGGATTGTACCATGCGCCGCGCGACTCATCTAAACCACTACCGCCTAAAGGCGGTAGGTTGAGTCGCGACTGAAAGTCGCGGAAAGAGCCACTGAAGTGGCGAGCGTCATTCCGAGCGTAGCGAGGAATCTCACACCCCGTGCGCCGCTCACGCG
>JBKQWE010000113.1:0-23035 GCA_052139675.1 Candidatus Brocadiia bacterium | reverse complement strand
CTGCGCAAGCGTCTGAAGCATCGCGGCATCGACTTGGTCTGCCCGAACCGGAGCAATCGAAAGCGAAAGACGCAGGATGGACGCAAACTGCGCCGATACCGACGCCGCTGGAAGGTGGAACGCACCTACGCCTGGCTGGGAAACTTTCGCCGTTTGGTCGTTCGCTGGGATCGCAGTCTCACAATCTATAGTGGATTCTTTCACGTCGCATGCCTCATGATCACGCTGAGGCAGTTATGAAACCGGTTCTAGTCTTTCCCGGCGGAGATGACGATGTGCGGCTTCCCGGAAACGAGGTTTAGTTTATTAGGGACAGGCCCCGTTTCTGCGCTTGCCGAAAACGGGGCCTGTCCCTATTTTCCGTCAATTGCTCTTTTGCCGTGAATACTTGTATCGTGTCACGAAATAATCATTTCAAACAGCCACCTCGCGGACCTCGACATCCTCGGTGACCGGATGGCCCATCTCGGCAAGGGTCTTCAGGCAGGCCGCCAGCGCCTTGTGGATGTTCTCCATCAGTTCTTCAACCGTCTCGCCCTGCGACAAGCATCCCGGCACCGCCGGCACTTCCGCCCAATATCCGCCTTCCTCAGCCTTGCGAATGACCACTTTGTATTTCATCGGGAGCTTTCCTCCGATCAACCATACTGAGAATATCATATGCTTCAACGCGCGGCAAGCGGACGAAACGACCGCTGAATGAGACCTAAACCAACTCTAGTCTTTCCCTGCGGAGATGACGATGTGCGGCTTGCCGGAGACGAGGTTCGGCTCGGTGAGGACTTTGGCCTGGTAGACGCGGCGAATGATCTCCGCGGTGAGGACTTCCTGCGGCGAGCCGAGCGCCTCGGCGCGGCCCTGGTGCAGCAGCAGCAGCCGGTCGCAGTACTCGGAGGCGAGGTTCAGGTCGTGGAAGACCGCGACGACGGTCATCCCGGTCCGGCGGTTCAGCCGCTTGACCAGGTCGAGCAGCGACAACTGGTGGCCGACGTCCAGGTGGCTTGTCGGCTCGTCGAGCAGCAGGATCTGCGGCTCCTGCGCCAGGCACATCGCGATGAACGCGCGCTGGCGCTCGCCGCCGCTGATCTCGGTCATGAAACGGTCCGCGATGTCCGCGATGTCCGCCAGCGCCATCGCCTTCTCCGCCGCCTCGGAATCCTGCCGCGTCTCGCGGCCGATCCTCGAAAGGTGCGGCGAGCGTCCCATCAGCACGATCTCCCGCACCGTGAACGCCAGGTCCGAGGCCAGCTCCTGCGGCAGGCAGGCCATCATCTGCGCCAGCCGGCGCTTGCCGATCGTCCTGAGCGGGGCGTCGCGCAGCAGCACTTCTCCCTCGGACGGCGCCAGCACGCCGCTGATGACGCGCAGCAGGGTGGTCTTGCCGGAGCCGTTCGGGCCGATCAGGCCGACGAACTCGCCTTCGGCCACGCGCATCGTCACGTCGCGCACCACGATCTTCCGGCCGTATCCGGCGCTGACGTTCTTGACCGAGAGCACGGCTACCTCCAGTAGGGCGATGTCCTGCGCCGCAGGATGAACAGGAAGAACGGCCCGCCGAGGAACGCGGTGACCACGCCGATGGGGATCTCCACCGGCAGCACGCTCCGCGCGAAGCTGTCGGCCAGGACCAGGAACGTCGCCCCGGCCAGCGCCGAGGCGGGCACCAGCCGCCGGTGGTCCGGCCCCATGATCAGGCGTACGATATGCGGCACAATCAGCCCGACGAAGCCGATCAGCCCGCACGCCGCCACCGTGGCGCCGGTCATGAGCGATGCCACCAGGAAGAACAGCTTCTTCGTCTGCTCCACGTTCAGCCCCAGGTGCGCGGCGGGCTCCTCGCCGAGCGTCATCAGGTTGAGGTCGCGCGAAAGCAGCATGGCCAGCAGCAGCCCGGCCACGACCGGCGGGGCCGAAAACTCCAGCGGCCGCCAGTCCAGCGCCTGGAGGCTGCCGAGGAGCCACCACATGACGGTGTGCAGTTTCTCGCCTTCGGAGGTGGACACGATGAACATGAGGATGCTGCTCAGGACCGCGCCGACGATGACGCCGGAGAGCAGCAGGGTCGGCACCGGGACCGCGCCCGAGGAGGTGCGCGCGAGGCCATAGACCAGCAGGATCGTGAACAGCGCGCCGGCGAAGGCCAGCACCGGCACGCCCCAGACGCCCGCGCCGGCCAGGCCCAGCACGATGGCCACCGCCGCGCCGAGGCCTGCCCCGGACGAGACGCCCAGCACGTAAGGCTCCGCGAGCGGGTTGCGCAGCAGCGCCTGGAAGATAACCCCGGAGACCGAAAGCCCCGCGCCGGCGATGATGCCCAGCAGGATACGCGCGATCCGCATGCGGACGATGTTTGACTCAGGCATCTCCGAAAGCGGAACCCACGACGGGCCGGCCAGGAGCGATAACGCGCACGCTCCGGCCAGAAGCGCGAGGAGGATGACGAACATGCCCCAACCGCGTCGCACATTCATGGCGAGTTCATTTCTCCGGCGGGTTTTGCGGCGCGGGCTTGCCCGCCTGGGCGGGCTGTGTGGCATGAGGCGGATGCAGCCGCTCGGCGAGCTGGAGCACTCCTGCGACGAGGCGCGGCCCCGGACGCAGCAGCACGTCGGGCGAAATGTCGGCGATGATCCGTCCTTCGCGCACGGCCTTGATTCCGCCCCAGCCGATCCGCCCGGCGACCTGCGCCGCGGCGTCCTTCGTTTCGGTCATGTAGCAGAGCAGGATTACGTCCGGGTCCCACCGGACAACCCTTTCGGGATTGATCGTCGGATAATCCTGCGAGAGATCGTGCGCGACGTTCACTCCGCCGGCGCGCGCGACGACGTCGTCGAGGAAGGACCTCCCGCCGGCGGTGATGAGCGGATCGGACCAGACCTCGATGAAGACCTTGGGCAGCCGGTCGCGCGGGATGCCCGCGGAGAGCTCAGCCGCCGCGTCGAGTTCCGCCTGCATTTCGCGGACTTGCCGGGCCGCCTTCTGCGGCTCGCCGACGGCATCGCCGATCTTGCGCTCGGCGTCGAAGAGTTCGGCGAAATTGCCGATCTTCAGCTCCAGCACCTGGATTCCCTCGCGGCGCAGCGCCTCGGCGAGGTCCTTGCGCTCCAGGTCGGTCGCGATCACGATATCCGGCGCCAGCGAAAGCAGCTTCTCGACATTCGGCCGGCCGAGCCCGCCGACGCGCGGGATCTTTTTGGCCTCCGGCGGAAAATCGCAGTGGTCGGTCGCGCCGACGATGCGGTCTCCCAGGCCGAGCGCGAAGAGCATCTCCGCGACGCTGGGCGCGAGCGAGACGATTCGCTGCGGGGGCTTGCGGGCGGGCTCTCCGGCAGCCGGCGCGGCGCGCGCACCCAGCGAAAGAAACAGGGCCGCAGCGGCCGCGGTCCAATATCGCGCGCGGTTCAAGGATGGCCTCCCACCTGAAAATACCAGGCCGCCATGGCCACGGCCGGGACCAGCTCGGCGATCTCGCACGCCGCGCCGAGCGTGTCCCCGGTCGCGCCGCCGATCCGGCGATAGGTATAGACCGCGAAGATCAGCACCGCCGCCAGCGACGCGCACGCGGCGATGAGGCCGGCCATGTCGAGGACGAGCCACGCCGTCGCGAGCAGGATGAATTCAGCCGCCAGGGCGGCGGGCATCGAGCGGTTGCGATAGAACGGCGCGGCCAGGCCGCCTTCCGGCCGCGCATAGGGCAGCAGCGCGATCGTGACGACGAGCGCGGCCCGGCCGGCGACCGGCATGAGCAGGGCGGTGCGCCAGAGCTCCGCCGACGGCAGGGACGCGACGGCCGCGAATTTAAGCAGCAGCGCGCAGACGATGGCGATGACGCCCATCGCGCCGACGTGGCTGTCGCGCATGATCTCCAGCGCGCGCTCGCGCGGCCGGGCGCTGAGCAGCCCGTCGGCCGTGTCCGACAGGCCGTCCATGTGCAGCCCGCCGGAGACGGCCAGCAGGGCCACGACGATGAGCGCGGCGGCCAGGCCGGCCGGCAGCCAGCGGACGGCGCAGGCCGCGATCCCCGCCGCGCCGAGCCCGATCAGCAGGCCGACGGCGGGAAAGAAAACCGTGCTGCCGGCGAGCGAGGCTTCGTCCGCGCCCCAGGTGCCGGGGAACGGGATCGCCGTCAGAAATCTAAGCGCCGCGACGAAGCGTCTCATTCGTTCGCCTTGGAGACCGAGGCCTCATCGAACGTCCTGACCCGCGTCAGGATCGCCGCGGCCGCCTCGACCAGGTTCATGGCGAGCGCGCCGCCGGTTCCCTCGCCGAGCCGCAGCCCCAGGTCGAGCAGCGGCTTTTTCTTCAAGTGCTGGAGCATCATCGAGTGCCCGGATTCCTCGCTGCGATGGGCGGCGATCATGTAGTCGGCCGCCTCCGGCGAAAGCGTCTGCGCGATCAGCGCGCCGGCGGTCGAGATGAAGCCGTCCACGATCACCGGCTTGCGCAGGAAGGCCGCGCCGAGGATCAGCCCGGCAATGCCGCCGATCTCGAAGCCGCCGACCTTCGCGAGCACGTCGAGCCCGTCGGTCGGGTCGGGCTTGTTCACCTCCAGCGCGCGCTCGACGACGCCGACCTTGTGCCGGAGCTGCTCCGAATCAATCCCGGTCCCGCGCCCGGTGGCCGCCAGCGGCGTGCAGCCGGTGATCGCCGCCGCGATGGCGGAACTGGGCGTCGTGTTGCCGATGCCCATGTCGCCGCAGCCGAAGACGTCGGTGGAATCGCCCAGTTGCAGCGCGAGCTCCATGCCGTTTTCGATGCAGCGGATGGCGTCGGCGCGGCTCATGGCCGGGCCGCGCGCGATGTTCTGCGTGCCCGATCCGACGCGACGCGAGAGGATCTTCCCGCTCTGCGCCAGCTCCGACAGGTCGCCCGCGGTGCCCATGTCCACCACGACCACGCGCGCCCCGACGACGCGCGCCAGGGCGTTGATCCCCGCGCCGCCGGCGACGAAGTTGTGCACCATCTCCAGCGTGACGACCTGCGGGTACTTGCTGACGCCTTCGGCCGCGACGCCGTGGTCGCCGGCCATCGTCACGATGGTCTTGCGGGCGACGGGCGGGTTCATGGAGCGCGTCATGCCGGCCAGGTCCTCGGCGAGGTCCATCAGTCGGCCGAGCGCCCAGTGCGGCATGGTGAGCTGCTCCAGCCGCGCATGGGCCTTCGCCCGCCACTCGGCATCCTGCTCGCGAATGCCGTTGAGCCTTTCTTCCAGGACGTTCGCCACTTCAGTCTCCTTTCTTCAAATGGATGGGCAGACCGCAGACGACCAGGACGACTTCGTCCGCGCCGGCGGCCATGACGGTATTGCAGCGGCCGCTGAGATCGCGGAACCGGCGCGCCGAGGCGTTCTCGGGGATGATTCCCCAGCCGACCTCGTTCGTCACGAAGAGAACCGTTCCGGCGAGCGGCGCGCAGGCGCTGAGCACCGCCTCGCAGTGTTTCTGAATGTCGCTCTCCTCCATCGCGCGGCCGGCCTGCTCCGCATGGTAGAGCAGGTTGTTGATCCACAGCGTCAGGCAATCCACCAGCGCCACGCGGCAATGCGCGGTCCGCGCGAGCGCGCCGGCGAGGTCGTCGGTCTCCTCGATCGTCCGCCATCCGGCCCCTTCGACTTCGCTCAGGGCAAGCTGCTGCCGGGCGTTCCGGTGCATGCGGATGCGCGCCCGCATTTCGTCGTCGAGCGCCGGGCAGGTGGCGATGAAGGCGCGGGGTCCGCCGAGCCGCTGCGCGATCTCCAGCGCGTGCGCGCTCTTCCCGCTGCGGCTGCCGCCGGTCACCAGGATGATGTGCGCCATGTCATTTCGGCTCCGGGCGCTCGACGCGGATCATTTCCGACAGGACGCCTTTCCCTTCGAACAGGCGCACGACCGTCAGCGAAGCGGTCGCGATCTCGAACGCGGCGTAGCGGCGCGCCTCGAGCCCGAGCAGGTGGCAGAGCATGATCTTGATGACGCCGCCGTGCGTGACCGCCAGGACGGTCTCCGCTTCGTCGGCGACGAGCCGGTCCGCCGCGCGGCCGACGCGTTCGAGGAAATCGCGGATACTTTCGCCGCCCGGAAAGGCGAAATCCACCGCGAATCGCGCCCATCGCTCGACATCCTCGGGGCTGGAATCGCGGATTTCGCTGAACATCTTGCCCTCCCACTGGCCGAAGTCAATCTCGCGCAGGTCCGGGTCGGTTTCGGGTGCGCAACCGGTCGCGGAGCGGAGGATCTCGGCCGTCTGAGCGGCGCGCTGGAGCGGGCTGCAGAGGCATCGCCCGCATCGGCGCCTGGCGCCGAGCAACTCCGCCAGCGTTTCGACCTGCGACCGGCCGGCGGCGTCCAACGGCAGATCGGTGCGGCCGAGATATCGGCCGTCGCGCGCCGGCCCGGTGCTGCCATGCCTGACCAGGTAGAGGTAATCAGCCATTTATTCCGCCGGTGGAATGGGGATCTGCACGCATTGCGCGGCATTCTTCTCGAGCCGGAAGGCCGAGTTGTCGTCCGGGCCGAACCATCCGAGCCCGTACGTCGAGTAGTCCACCGACACCTGCGCCCCGGTCGAGAAGATGGTCGCGCTCAGCGTCCGCGAATACAGCGGCCCTTCGCTGCTGACGTGCCCGTCGCACCAGAGGACGTTGGCGTTGCCGGTGTGCCGGAAATGGAGCGACGGGTTGTCCGAGTGCGAGAGGTCCACCGTGTCGAGCGGATAGTTCGGATCGGGATGGAAGTCGCCCCAGGGCGCCAGCGTCGGGTCCCAGCGGCCGGAGTTGGTGAAGTAGTTCGGCTCGGCGAAGGAGTACTCGATGACCTTGCCGGAGAAATTGGCGTCCGGCGCGGCGGCGTCGGCGAAGAGGAGCGTCTGCTCCGGCACGCGCACTTCGTGCCGGTTGGAGCCGCACTCGACGGCGGTCAGGTCGTCGAACGTGCTCGGTGTGCTGACCACGTCGTTCGTATAGTAGACCGGCGTCTTGTATTCATGGCTGCCGACGTACAGGTGGCTCATGCCGTAGCCGCCGCAGCCGATCTCGTAAGCGCCCGAGCCGATCCACTTGCCGGCGAAAGTGGGGCACTGCTTGATTTGCGCTTCGACGGTGCCGGTGTTACCGGTGGTGCCGGCGGTGTTGACGACGGTATTGATGTAGAGGTACGGCGCCAGCTTGCCCAGGCTCGGGTCGAACGGCGTGTAGATCGGGCTGCCGGTCGCCGGGTCGGTGCCGGTCTGCTGGCGGATGCCGTGCCAGCGCTCGAGGTTGGTGGTGTTGACGTCGCGGGCGGCGGGCAGGTAGTACTCGTCGAAATGGTTGCAGTACATCTCCGTGGCCATGAAAAGCTGGCGCAGGTTGCTGTTGCACGCGGCCTCGCGCCCGCGCTCGCGCGCGGCGGTGATCGCGGGCAGAAGCAGCCCCGCCAGGATCCCGATGATGGCGATGACGGCCAGCATCTCGATCAGCGTGAACGCGCCCGGCCCGAACGCCGACTCCGAACTGCACGACCTCACTGCACGACGAGGAAGCCGCTGACTGCTCACGTCCCTCTCCTTTCCATGGCGGACTCTCTTCCGGAGGCCGCGGACGGGGTTACTTCACGAGGCGGAGGTCGAGGGATGGAGCGCGCGGGATGGAACAACAATGTACCCCTCGTCGCGGAGGCGCAGAGGAGCAATCGGTGTGGCCGCCCAGCCGCCTCTTCATCAGCCCAGCCTCGGAGCCTTTGCACGTCCCGCTCGGCGAGCGGGCCATGCGACATGAAGCGAAGCGCGCACAGGCAGGTCTTCTGGCTCTCGGATCATCCTACTCGCCGCGCCTTCCCATCCGGAGATCGCCCCGGACAGTGGCCAAGAGCGCGCAGTGTCCTGCGCGCGATGTGCGGCTTTCGTCCCCGATCACAGCGGCGGGACCGCGACGGAATTGCACCGTCTTCCCTTCACGCCCTTGCGGGCGCCTGTGAGCGTTGCAACAACCGGCGGGATTATCGCACCGCGCGGCGGGCGTGTCAAGAAGCTCCGCGTTCCGCCGCGGCCGCGGATGCCTTGAAGCCGCGGGCGGATCGGATTATAATGCAGCGTTTCGAGTCAGCGCCTTGCGATGAACTGCTTACAGGAGGAGCGCGTTCTATGCACATGGCCGACATGAACAAATGGATGCGAGAAAAAGCCGGGGTTTTGCTCGTCGTCATCTGCGTGGTCATTATGATAACCTGGCTCGTGCCGTGGAACTATCTGTTCCAGAAGTCCCCCGGCCCGCAGGGGAAAATCTTCGGCAAGGTGGTGCCGGCGCAGGAGGTGGACGCGCTGGCTATGACGATCAGTTCGCTGCGCCAGCCGCGGCCGTCCGTCGAGCAGGCCCGCGCGCAGGCCTGGAAGATGCTCATCCTCGCGGAAGAGGCGAAACGGTACGGCATTATCGCCGGCGACGACGAGGTCGCCGAACTCCTCAAGGCGCGCTTCCCCGCCGAGAGCGGCATGGGCTACAACGCTAGAGAATACGCGGCGTTCCTGGAGCAGGCCCGCCTGACCGAACAGACGTTCGAAAGCTCGGTGAAGACCGTTCTGGCCGCCTCCACCCTGAGTCGGACGGTGGTGATGGCGGTCACGCTCCCCGAAGACGAAGCCTGGCTCTGGTACGCGCGGGACAACGAGCGCGTCATGGCGGATTACATCGCCCTCCGCGCCGAGACACTCGCGCCGCTGGTCGTCGCGGACGATAAGTCGGTGCAGGAATTCTACGAGGAACACAAGAACACCCCGCCGGAGCGCGACGCGAACGACGTCGGCTACCTGGAACCGGAGGAGGTCAGCATCGAGTACGTGCTGTGTCCCTTCTCGCGGTACCTCGACAGCGTCGTCGTCACGCAGCGGCAGGTGAACGCCTACTACGACGCGCACAAGGACGAGTACCGCGTCCGCGTGCCGCCGCAAGAGGCCAAGCCGGATGAGCCGGCCAAGTTCAAGCCGCTCTCCGAGGTGGCGCCGCAGATCGAGGCCGACCTGCGCAAGGAAGAGGCAATGCGCGTCGTGGACGAGGACATGAAGGAGGTCAACGACGAGATCGCCACGCAGACCGAGGTGCCTTTCGGATCGGAAGAAGTCCGCGCCGCCGATTTCGCGGGCATCGCGAAGAAGTTCAACCTGGTCCACCAGATCACCCCGCTGTTCCCGGCCGACAAGGCGGGCCTCATACTGCCGGGCGCGAACGATCTCGGGTCCAAGGCCTTCGGCCAGTCGGTCTCGAACATCCGCCGGCCCAGCGTGACGCTCGAGGCGCGGGACGGCAAGTACATCTTTCAGATCGTGAAGATCCAGGACCCGCGCCCCGCGCCGTTCGAGGCCATCCGCAAGCAGGTCGAGAAGGACTATCGCACGGAGAAGGGATACGAGCTGGCCCAGGAACTGGCCGATCAGGCGATGAAGGATAACCCGTCGAGCCTCGACGCCGCCGCGGCGAAAATCCTGGCCGCGGTCGCCGAACGGTTGAAGGCGCTTGCCTCCACGAAGGACGAGATCAAGAAGGACGCCAGGGACTTCGTGCAGCGCGGGAAGAGCGACTTCTTCGCCCGTCCGAAGGAATACATGGGATACCGGTTCGCGATGAGGATCGGTCTGCCCGGCGACTACGACTACAGCAATTTCGCCGACGAGGCGTTTGCGCTCAAGGACAATGAAGTCGGCAAGGCGCTGGAGCCGGCCGGCGCGCGCGCCGTTTTCCTCCTGAAGCGGATCGCCGTGAAGCCCGCCGACCGCGCGGAGTTCGAGAAGAACATCGCGGGCATCACCGAGGACCTTCTCCTCCGCAAACGCGAAACGGTCAACCAGACCTGGCTCGCCGACGTGCGCCGCGCCGCGCAGCCGTCGCAGGAAGTGATGAACTACCTCGGCACGCAGATGCAATGACGCTGAGCAACAGCGGGAAGAACACGGCCCGGCGCAGGGCGTCCGCGACGATTCATGCCTGTACGATCTGGCGCAGCGAGGCACTTGCGTCCGGTGACATGTGAAAACGTTCCACGGCCTCACATCCGCGGTCGGCCCGTTCACGAAGGCCAGGGTAACCCTCGGCACTTTTGACGGCGTGCACCGCGGGCACCTCAGCGTGCTGCGGCGCCTGCTCGCCTGGGCGCGCGAAACCGGCGGCGAAGCCGTGGTCGTCACGTTCGACCGCCCGCCGCGTGCGGCCCTGACGGGCAAGGCCCGCCTGCCGAGCGGCGCTTCCTGGGGACAAATCCTTTCGCTGGACCACCGCCTGATGCTCTTCGAGCGGCTCGGCCTCGACGCGACGGTCGTGCTGACGTTCGACCCGCCGCTCGCGGCGCTCGAACCGGAGGAATTCGTGAAGGACCTGCTCGTGGACCGGCTGAAGGCGGAAGGCGTGCTGCTCGGGCACGATACGCGCTTCGGGCGCGACGGGCGCGGAGACTTCGAGCTGATGCGCCGGCTGGCGGAGCAATTCCATTTCGAGGCGCGCTCAGTCCCGGTGGTGGAGCTCGACGGCGCGCCGGTCAGCAGCACGCGCCTGCGCGAGGCCATCCGCGCCGGCGACCTGCGCCTGGCCGAGCGCCTGCTCGGCCGCCGCGTGAGCGTCTTCGGCACGGTCGTCGCCGGCCTGGGCCGCGGCCGGCGGATCGGCTTCCCGACGATCAACCTGGACCTGCACCACGAGGTGCGGCCGCCGCCGGGCGTCTATGCCACGCGCTGCCTCATCGGCGGCTCGTGGCGCGATTCCGTGACGAACATCGGCCCGCCGCCGACGCTGAAGCCGACCGGCCCGGCGTATCTCTCCGAGCGGATCATCGTGGAGACGCACATCCTGGATTTCTCCGGCGACCTTTACGGTCAGGATATCGAGGTCCAGTTCGTGGACCGCATCCGCGCCGAGGAGATTTTCCCGTCGGCCGAGTCGCTGGCCGAGCGCATCGCCGCCGACGTCCGCGAGGCCCGCCTGCGACTGGCGAACGCCGCGCCGGTCGAGGAGGAGCCGTTCCCGTGAACGCGCCCCGACCGGACAACTCCTCCGCCGCCGCGCCCGCCGAGCGCCTCCGCCAGATCGTCATCCGCGGCGCGAAGGAGCACAACCTCAAGAACCTCACCGTCGCCATCCCGCGCGACAAGCTCGTCGTCTTCACCGGCCTGAGCGGCTCCGGGAAATCCTCGCTGGCGTTCGACACGATCTTCGCCGAGGGCCAGCGCCGGTACGTCGAGAGCCTCTCCGCCTACGCGCGGCAATTCCTCGAGCAGATGCAGAAGCCGGCCGTCGAGTCCATCGAGGGCCTGCCGCCGACCATCGCCATCGAGCAGCGCTCTGGGTCCGCGAGCCCGCGCTCGACCGTCGCGACGACGACGGAGATCTACGACTTCCTGCGGCTGCTCTACGCGCGCTGCGGCACGCCGTATTGCTACCAGTGCGGCCGGCCGATCGCGCAGCAGTCCGCCGAGCAGATCGTGCGCACGGTCCTCGAAGGCGGCTCGGGCAAGGGCGGAAGGATCATGCTCCTCGCGCCGATGGTCCGCGGCCGCAAGGGCGAGCATGCCGACATCTTCCGGCGGATCAAGTCCGAGGGCTTCGTGCGCGTGCGCGTGGACGGCATGGTCGTGGACCTCTCCGGCGTCTCCACGCTCTCGAAGAACAAGAAGCACGACATTGACGTGGTCGTGGACCGGCTCGCGCTGCAGGCCGGGGTCGAATCGCGGCTGAACGACTCCGTCGAGACCGCGCTGAAGCTCGCCGACGGCACGCTTGTCGTCAGCCGCGAGACCGACAAGGGCTGGTCCGACACGCTCTACAGCGAGCGCTTCGCCTGCCCGCATTGCGGCATCAGCTACGAGGAACTCCAGCCGAACATGTTCTCGTTCAACAGCCCGTACGGCGCCTGCCCGACGTGCGACGGGCTCGGCACGCGGCTGGAGTTCGACCCGGACCTCATCATCCCGGACAAGGACCTGAGCCTGCGCGAGGGCGCCGTGGACGTCTGGCGGCGCGGCGGCCGGCGCATGGCGATCTACTTCCATTACGTCTTGCAGGAGTTCTGCCGCGACTTCAACGTGGACCCGGAAAAGCCGTACCGCGAACTGCCGAAGGAGACCCGCGACACGCTCCTCCACGGCACGCCCGAGAACGCCGCCCAGGAGTTCGAAGGCGTCATCCCGAACTGCAACCGCCGCTTCCACAAGACCAGCAGCGAGTTCGTCAAGAGCCGCCTGCTCGAATACATGAGCGAGTTGCCCTGCCCGGCCTGCAACGGCGCGCGGCTGCGGCCTGAATCGCTCGCCGTGCGCGTCGGCGGAAAGGCCATCCACGAAGTCGCGAGCATGTCCATCACCGAGGCGCTCGACTTCTTCAATGCCGCGGACCTCGGCGGCGAGAAGGCGCGCATCGCCGCGCAGATCCTCAAGGAAATCCGGCAGCGGTTGGCGTTCATGGTGGACGTCGGCATCGGATACCTGACGCTCGACCGGATGAGCTCCACGCTCGCCGGCGGCGAGGCACAGCGCATCCGCCTGGCCACGCAGGTCGGCAGCGGGCTGGTCGGCGTCTGCTACGTCCTTGACGAGCCGACCATCGGCCTGCACCAGCGCGACAACCAGCGGCTGCTCAACACGCTCGTGCGCCTGCGCGACATCGGCAACACGGTCATCATCGTCGAGCACGACGAGATGGCCATCCGCACCGCCGACGAGATCATTGACCTCGGCCCCGGCGCGGGCGCGCACGGCGGCGAGATCGTCGCCCAGGGCTCGCTGGCGGACATCCTCGCCTCGCCCGCGTCGCTCACCGGCGCGTACCTTTCCGGCCGCTTGAGCATCCCCGTGCCGGAGCACCGCCGGACGCCCGACCTCAGGGAATCCGTCCAGGTCCGCGGCGCGCGCGAGAATAATCTGAAGTCCATAGATGCCGCGTTCCCGCTCGGCTGCCTCGTCTGCGTCACCGGCGTCAGCGGCTCCGGGAAGAGCACGCTCGTCACGCAGATTCTCTATCCCGCGCTGGCGCGCCGGCTTTACCACGGCCGCGAGCGCCCCGGCCAGCACGACAAGCTCATCGGCGCGAACCGCGTGGACAAAATCATCCAGATTGACCAGTCGCCCATCGGCCGCACGCCGCGCTCCAACCCGGCGACGTACACCAAGGTCTTCGACTTCGTCCGGCAGGTCTTCGCCCTGACCAAGGAAGCGAAAATCCGCGGCTACCAGGCCGGCCGGTTCTCCTTCAACGTCAAGGGCGGCCGCTGCGAGGCGTGCCAGGGGCAGGGGACCAAGATGATCGAGATGCACTTCCTGCCCGACGTGTTCGTGACCTGCGAGGAATGCAAGGGCCGCCGCTACAACCAGGAGACGCTGGAGATCCGGTTCAAGGGGCTGAACATCGCGGAGGTGCTCGACCTGCGCGTGGACGAGGCGCTCGAGATCTTCGCCAACTTTCCCGCGATCAAGCGCGTGGTCCAGACGCTGGCGGACGTCGGGCTCGGCTACGTCGCGCTCGGGCAGTCCAGCACCACGCTCTCCGGCGGCGAGGCGCAGCGCATCAAGCTCGCCGCGGAACTCGGCAAGCGCTCCACCGGCAGCACGCTCTACATCCTCGACGAGCCGACCACCGGCCTGCACTTCGCCGACATCAACCGGCTGCTCGACGTCCTCAACCGCCTGGTGGACATGGGCAACACCGTCGTCGTCATCGAGCACAACCTGGACGTCATCAAGACCGCCGACTACATCATAGACCTGGGCCCCGAAGGCGGCGCCGCCGGCGGCGAGATCGTCGCCACCGGCTCCCCCGAGCAGATCGCCGCCAACGCGCGTTCCTACACCGGCCAGTTCCTCAAGCAGGTCCTTCGCCGGGAGTCGTCGAGCGCGGCGGGCGGGTGAAGGCCGGCTTCACGAACGTCTTGCAACCGCCGATGGACGCAGATGAACGCCGATATACGTAGCGGCGCATAGATTCTTCCGCATCGGGGTTTATCCGCGTTCATCGGCGGTTCCATCTTTTGTTCCCCGATTACCCTCGACGCCGCTTGACAACGCATGTTTTCGTGGATAAAGTCAGCGCGGCTGTTAAGGGAGTTGCTTCTGGGATTGAAAAATTGCTTCGAGGGCCTACCCGAGGGAACAATATGCAGCAGCGGATACTTCTCCCGGCTGTCGACTTTGGCCAGCCAGAAGCCGAAAATGACCGCGCCGCGCTTCGGACTGCATTCTACGAAGGCGATAGTTGGCGCCGAGTAATAGCAGTTCACCAGCTGCCATTTGTCGTGGGCCGGAAAGGCGCGGGAAAATCCGCCATCGCAACGAGGTTGGAGATCGAGGCGGAAGCGAACGGGGGATCCGGTTTTCTCCGAATCGTACCAGCAAACTTTCGCCACGTAGAAATTCGCGCTCTCCTCACGTCCCTCGTCAACGAGTCCGTATCTTGGCAGTATATTTATGGCAAGGTATGGGAAGGCATCATCCTTGGACAGATAGTGCAGCATCTTTCGGCACATCCTGGGTTCTACGGACTCAACGGGCTTTCCGCAGAGCTCACAGATCGAATCAACGAGTTTCGACGTTACTGCAGCTTCTATGCTGAAGCCATAGATGACGCACTAACTGAAGTGATAGTCAAGTATGTGCGGGCCGCGGCAAAGAAGATAAACGCACTGGAATTGGTCGACCTTCGGCATATGCTTGAGCCATACAACTGGTCATCCCTAATTAAAGCTCTACGTAGCGAGTTCGAGGCAAACGTGCACTTCCCTCGAACTCTCGTAATCGCTGTCGACGGTCTTGACGACCATTGGGACGTCTCAAGCGCCTCGTTGTTCTTCCTTGCCCAACTTCTTTCGATCACCAAGCAACTGGCTGCCAAGTTCGGGCCGCATGTACAATTTGTGGTTTGTCTGAGGGACAGCATATTTCGTGCCTTGGTCGATACCAAAAGCGTCGAATACGATAAACTCGAATCTCTCATTATCAACCTTCAATGGAGCCCGCGATCTCTCTTTGAACTTATTGCAGCGCGCGTGGCTCCGAGAATGAAGAAAGAAGAGGCAGTCTATGCCCTTCGGGAACTTCTCCCTGAGGACATCGATGGCATTGCCATCGACGAGTACCTTTCAAGGCACCTCCTAAACCGGCCGAGGGACTACATCAACTTTTTCAGAATGCTACAGGTACGTTGCGGAAGAGAGCCGAGGGCTGGCGAAGGTCATGTAAAGGATACTCTGTCACAGTACTGTGCGAACAGATTGGTGGACTTGGAGAATGAATTTGGATTTACCTACCCGGGAATATCAAAGTGTATCGCGGGCCTCGGTCATCTCGAAGATGTATTTGCCAAGGATGCACTTATAACAAGCCTATCACGCGTAGTTGCTTCGTCATCATTTAGAGCTGAGGCTCCGGACCTTATTGCTCACTACGGGCAACCGCTTACACTCGCACGGATTCTCATTTCAATTGGTGTAATAGGTTGCTACGACAAATCGTCGCATACTTTGCGATTTGTCCATGAATTTAGTGAAAGCCGGGTTCAGTCTCTCTGGGAAAACGTTGAGTGGCTCGCAATACATCCAGTGTACCGTTACAAGGGGACAGATGACTTGTCCTCCGAGCCGACTGCAGCGCCGATGGAGCCAGCGCCGGCCATCGTGACTTATCCACCGGACTATCTTCCTTCAAAGGATAACTTAGCCGATTTGGAGCCAATGGAGGTAAAGAAAGTAAGAAGGAGGAGTGACTTGATCGCCGAATTAGCGGCAATTGAAAGGGGGCAGCCCCATTACCAAAGATGGGAAGCGTGGGTGCGTTCAACGATTGATGCGTGTTTTTCAGCGGATCTTACCGACTCAGAGGCTCAGATTCGCGTTGCCAGTGGCGAGAAACGCTTCGAAATGATTTTCGATATATATAGCGATGAACCTCCATGGCAAGAAATAAAAGATAAATACAGAACTCACCGACTACTCGTTGAATGCAAGAACACCGAAGAGCCGACAGATGCCGATTTCTCGAAACTGGTGAGAGACATGGCAGCGCTTAGCCTCTCTGTGTCCTTCCTCGCTTACAGAGGATCAAAAAGGGAACCGTCTGGAAAAATCCTTGAATACCAACGAAGCCGATTTAACGAGGGTGGAAGGAAGATTATCATCCTAGCTATAAGCGAAGCATTTCTTTTACAATGCCTGCAGAAAAAGCATGCCCTTAAATGTAGGCATAACCTCAACATGCTCTGGCGCGACCACTTACAGCGATGGCTTGTGGCTCAGTAGCATAGTGATACGGTCGCGTCGGTCGCGATCCATGGCCGCTCTTGCGCTGCTCGGCTCAATGGGCAGAAGCCCTGTTTCAGGGCATTTCCTATCAGGTAGGCAATTTCATGTTCTCGTACAGGAATTCCGGAGCCAAGTCGGCGCCGTTTGACCACACGACGGTCTGCAATTCCGGGTCAACGAGGAAGGACCTGAACGCCTTCAGGTCCCGGAGCGGGCCGAAAACTTCGCCCTCCAGTTCGCCGGCGAGGTCCACTTCGCCTTCAGCGCCGTCGCTGAAACGGACCCAGATGACATAGTCATGCAGATACTTCGCTTCTTTGACGTGCATTATCATTCTTTACTCCAGCGGCGCAATGCGCGCCAGCGGTTTCCCGCACTGGGCGCGTGTGCTTTTCCACTGCCCGCGCTGTTTTACGACCGAGCTGACGTGTATCGTAGCGCAATTTCGAAAATTGTCAAGCGATTCTTCGGCCACGGCTCCGCGCAGCCCTGTCAAGCGCAGGTTGCCTGTTCCAAGTAACACACGACGCATCTTAATGCTTCAATGACCCGACAACGTTGGCAATCCGCTTTCGTGGCGCTATAATGATACTCGGGAGAAAAGGAGGGATGCCATGAAGCTGATCGTCACGTTGGAGCGGGATGAAACGGGCATGATGGTAGCGGAGTGCCCGGCCATTCCCGGATGCGTGTCGCAGGGTAAGACGGAGGAAGAGGCCCTCGAAAACATCCGGGAGGCGATTGCGGCGTGCGTTGAGGCGCGCGTTGCAAATGGGATGCCGGTGACGGTTGCCGTGCGAGAGATCGAGGTGCCGGTGTAATGGCGCGGCTGCCTGTAATTTCCGGGGCGCAGGCGGTGCGCGCATTTGAGCGAGGCGGCTGGCGCGTGGACCGACAGCGCGGCAGTCATGTTATCCTCCTGAAGGCCGGGCATATCGCAAGTCTGTCTGTCCCCCAACACCGCGAGGTTGCCCCGGGCACATTGCGCGCGCTCATCCGCGCCGCCGGTATGACGGTGGATGAGTTCGCAGCCTTGGTCTGACTCATCACCCCGCATTCAGCAATTATGGCTTGTCAAGCCTGGCTCGCCGAAGAAATCGCACTAAAACCACTGCGAAGCGCACTGACGAACGCTTGGATTCCCGCCTTCGCGGGAATGACGGGGGAAGCGGTCGGCTGACGGGAAGCTGCTTGACAGCGGTAATTCGACTCTGTAATCTCGCGTTCCAAAGGCGGCCGGGCTTTGAAGGACGGCCGGACGGGAAATCGCGGCTGAAGTGCGGAGAGGAAGCGGTCCATGAAATCGAGCATTGCCGCGCGACACATTGGATGGCTGGCGCTTGCGTTCGTGTGCGCCGGCGCGCCGGTGAACGCAATGGCGGCCGATATGAAGGAGCCCAAAGGGATGTCACAGAATCCGCCCGCAGATTTCAGCACCATGCGCCCGATCCGCAAGCCGCAGCGAATGGAGATCACAGTCGGCCAGGGTGAAGGGGACTTGCAGGGAAATGACGACATGGTCGTCCAGGCGGCGGTGGACTACGTTTTCCGCCTGGGCGGCGGCGCGGTCCGCGTGCTGCCCGGCACGTACACGATGCGCAACTCCATCTTCCTGCGGCCGGGCATCACCCTGCGCGGCTCCGGCGAAAAGAGCGTCCTCAAGAAAGCGCCCAGCGTCAGCACGTCGCTCGTCCGCGACGCCGACGCGTTCGAGTACTGTCTCCAGGTGGCCGACCCGAAAGGGTTCACGGTCGGCTGCGGGATTTCCGTCCAGAACAAGCCGTCGGCCGCGGAGCATGACATCACGGAGATCGCCTTCTACACCGTCACGGCGATCGAGGGGAATGTGCTGTATCTCGACCGGCCCGCCGAGAAGGATTACTGGGTGGAGACCGAGGCCAAGGTCCAGACGCTCTTCTCCATCGTGTGCGGACACAACGTGGATGACGCATCGGTCGAGGAGATCGCCCTCGACGGAAACCGCGCCGAGAATGCGAAACTGGACGACAACTACGGCTGCGCCGCTTTCGCGCAGAACTGCAATCGCTGGAGCTTCCGCAACGTGCTCGCGCACGACTTCAACGGCGACGGGTTCAGCTTCCAGGGCAGCAACGACTTCCGCTTCGAGAATTGCCGGTCGCTCAACAACGCAGTCCTGGGTTTCCATCCGGGCAGCGGATCGCAGCGGCCGACTTTCAAGAGCTGTGTCGCGAAGGGCAACTACGAGGGACTCTACTGGTGCTGGTCGGTCTGCGACGGCCTGGCCGAGGACTGCACGTTGTCCGACAATATCCGGTACGGCACGAATTTCGGCCACCGCGACACCGACAACGTCCTCCGCAATTGCGTCATCGAGCGCAACGGCAAATCGGGCGTCAATTTCCGCATCGAGGCCGGCGAGAATCGCCAGGGCGACCGCAACCGCCTCGAAGGCTGCGTGATCAGCGACAACGGCGGCGCGCTGGGCGACTGCGGCGTGGATATTCAGGGAAGGACGTGCGAGATCGCCATCGTCAACTGCCGCTTCGCGAACAGCAAGGACGGAAAGCAAAAAGTCGCCATCCGCATCAGCCCCGAGGCGGAACGAATCACGCTGGAAGGCAACAGCTTCACCGGATGCCCCGTCGAGGTCCTGGATCAGCGCGTTAAGCCGTCGAAGTAGCGCCGCGCCAGGATAAAGGCATCAACTGCCGCACTGGAATCGCATCGTCCTCGTCCTCGTCGGCGTCCTCGACCTGCTCATCTGAACGACCGAGGACGAGGACGACGACGCGAACGAGGACGATAGGTTGCAGCTCACCGGTTGACACCAGCCGCGTTGAGCGTACAATGCTGCATGATCGTATTTGAACGCTGTTGAACACTGGATAACTGGGAGATGACATGAGAGGGAAATGGATGCTCTGCTTAGCGGCAGTATCTCTTTTCGCGTTTCAGTCTCGGGGAATGCAGGCGAATGCGGCGGTCGAGGGGAATCAAACTCATCCGTATCTCTATTTCACCCAGGCGGATGTCCCGAAGATGCGGCAGGCTGCCGCGACCACGCACAAGGCGTATTTCGACAACCTGAAAAAATGGGCGGACAAGTTCGTCGGTTTCGATCCGCTTCCGCCGACTTCCTTGCCCGGGAACATTGACACGATGCAGGTCTACTGCGAAAACAGCGCGTCGTACATCTTCGACATGTCGCTGACCTACCAGCTGACCGGCGACGCCGCCTATCTGCAGGCGGCGAAAAAATGGCTGCTGGCCTTCGGCGACTATCCTGCGGACATCAACGGCAACTATTGCATCGGCGCGTACGCGTTGGCGGTGGCCAGCGGCTACGATATCCTCTACAACGACCTGACGCCCGCGCAGCGGAGCCAACTCAGCCAGCATCTCGCCGCGATTGTCCAACGGGGCATCAAGGGTACGACCACGGACTGGTGGGGCGGCATATCCCTCAGCCACGACCATTGGATGCCGGTCGCCGGACTCGGCGTCGGGGCGGCCGCACTCTATTATGAAAACGAGTCGGGTCCGAAGTGGCTCAGCTTTTTCGTGAACATGATGAAAAATGATATGAGGATCGTCGGTGAGGACGGGGCCTGGACCGAGGGCGCGTCGAACTGGGTCTACGCCATGTGCCAGACCTATGTGCTGTTCGACGTGAACAAGAGGGTGACCGGAGAGGACCTGTTCCAGACGCCGATGGCGAAGAACGCCATCGCTTACCGCATGTACAACTGGCTGCCGGACAATACCTATATCGCCCACCACGATTCGTTTCGCGACGGCCGGTATAACGTGATGGGCGGCGCCTCGTCCCAGCTTCTCCACAAGCAGGCCCATGAGCAGAAAGACGGCCACGCCCAGTGGCTGGCCGACCAGGAGGAGATCCTGGACCTCAGCCTCCTGACCCAGAACAAGACCATCAAGAGCGACTGGGCCGTCAGCAAGAATTCAATGGTGCCGATGCTGCACTGCGTGGGCTGGAATTTTCTGTGGTACGATCCGACTGTGGCGCCCACGCCGCCGGACGACCTGCCGGGGTACCGCTGTTTCGCCAATCAGGGACTCTATATCATGCGGACCGGCTGGAAGAAATCGGACGTGGTCTGCGCCTTCACCTGCGCGCCCGTGGGCGGGCACGGCGCCCGGAAAGCCGTCCTGGCCGGCAACACGGCGCTGCTGGCGAACTATGGGCACGTCCATGCCCAGGCCAACAGCTTCGACATTTACTGCAACGGCAATGACCTGGCCGCGCCGCCGAGCTACGGCCAAGTGGAGAGCAACCTCCACAGCACGCTCACCATCGAAGGCGCCCACCAGCAGCGGAACCCGCGCTATGAGGCGAACCTCTTGAAGACCGACCGGCAGCCTGAATATACGTACCTGGTAGGCGATGCCACGGCGTGTTATCCCGAGTCCATCCATCTGGATCGCTGGCGCCGCCACTTCGCGTTCCTGCCGCCGAACATCTTCATCGTGGGCGATGAGCTGCGGGTGTCCGAGACTTCCACCGCCAACCGGCCGACCCAGTGGCACCTGGACTATGATCCTGATTATACCGCGACCGTTGACTCCGCCAACCAGGTGATTAAAGTCACGGGCACGAGCGCCGTCCTGAATGCGAAAATTCTTTACCCGTCGAACTTGAAGTATGAAAATGCCGAGATCGGCTGGTTTGCGAAACAAGTGTCCGCTTCGATCAGTAATCTTTTCGCCGCCGGCAAGGAAGAGCAGATCGTGGCGGTCCTCGCGGCGCTTCCCGGCGTGGCGGCCGACGCGCCCGCCTCACGGCTTGTCCGAGGCGAAAACGCCATGGGCGCCGTGGTGGACAGCGGCGCCGCCAGCCGGGCCGCCGTTTTCTGCATCAATGGCGATGCCGAGGCCGATTCCCTGACGAGGAAATTCGATCTGCCGGGCCAGACCGACACCACCTGCTGCCTCTTTTCACTCCGGCCGAATACCGGCTACGACGTGGCGGTTTCCGCCCAGCCCGGGGAAAACGGTTTGACGCTGTATACGTTCACGGTGCAAAAAGGCCGGATGCGGATGACCAATGCGGAAGGCACCCTGGTCATACGGCTGAACGGCGCGCAGTCTAAAAACCCGGTCCTGGCCCCGGCGGAGACGCCCTGATCGCCGGACGGTCAAACGGGAGACTCCCGGCTGAAGTGGAATCGGCCTCGAATTGAAATTACTTGCTGGAGAGGAAGCAGTCCATGAAATCGAGCATCGCCGCGAGGCGCATTGGATGGATGGCGCTTGTTTTGCTCTGCGCCGGCGCGCAGGCGAGCCTGATGGCGGCCGACATGAAGGAGTCCAAGGAAATGCCCCCGAATCTACCTGCTGACTTCAATACGATGCGCCCGATCCGCAAGCCGCAGCGAATGGAGATTACGGTCGGCCAGGGAGAAGGCGACTTGCAGGGGAATGACGACAAGGTGATCCAGGCGGCGATGGACTACGTTTTCCGCCTCGGCGGCGGCACGGTCCATGTCCTGCCCGGCACGTACACGATGCGCAACTCCATCTTCCTCCATCCGGGCATGACGCTGCGCGGGTCCGGCGACAAGACCATCCTGAAAAAAGCGCCCAGCGTCATTTCGCCGGTCGTCCGCGAGGCCGACTGGTTCGAGTACTGCCTCCAAGTGGCCGACCCGAAAGGGTTCACGGTCGGCTGCGGCATCGCCGTCCAGAACAAGCAGGCGGACTCGGATCATGACGTGACCGAGGTGCAGCTCTTCACCGTCACGGCGATCCAGGACAACGTCCTGTACCTCGACCGGCGCACCGAGAAGGATTTCTGGATGGAGGAAGGGGCGAAGGTCGAGACGCTCTTTTCCATCCTGTACGGGCGCAGCGTGGATAACGTGACGGTCGAGGACATCGTCCTCGACGGGAACCGAGCCGAGAATGCGCGGCTGAACGACAACTACGGCGGCGCGTGCTACGGGGTGTACTGCAACCACTGGACGCTGCGAAACGTGACCGCGCGCGACTTCAACGGCGACGGATTCAGTTTCCAGGTCTGCGACGACTGGCACTTCGACAAATGCCAGGCACTCAACAACGCGGACCTGGGCTTCCATCCGGGCAGCGGCTCGCAGCGGCCGGTCTTCAGGAACTGCATCGCGACGCGCAACTCGCAAGGTCTCTACTGGTGCTGGGCGGCCTGCGACGGCCTGGCCGAGAACTGCACCTTGTCCGACAACATCAAGTTCGGCACGAACTTCGGCCATCGGGACACCGACAACGTCATGCGCAATTGCCTCATCGAGCGCAATGGCGAAGTGGGCGTCCTTTTCCGCGAAGAGCCCGGCCAGAACCGCCAGGGCGACCGCAACCGCATCGAAGGCTGTTTGATTCGCGACAACGGCGGAGCGGATGGGGAGTACGGCGTGGACATCAGAGGAAAGACGCGCGAACTCACCATCGTCAACTGCCGCTTCGAGAACAGCAAGGACGGAAAGCAGAAGGTCGCCATCCGCATCAGCCCGGTCGCCGAGGCGATCACGCTGAAGGGCAACATCTTCACCGGCTGTCCCGTCGAAGTCATGGACCAGCGCGTGAAAGCGGCCCGGTAGAGCGCGGGAACTCGCAGGAAAAGCCTGTGTTCCCTAAAGAAAGCCGGCGTCTTTGCAAAAAGCATCGCCGCGTTATACAATGACTATTGGATTCTCTGCTGATTGTCCGGGGGCGAAAGGCTTCGACCGGGCAATATGACGCAGGAGTGGCGTGTCGAGGTTGTCGGGATGCCTCGTTATACACCCGGCAAAAACACTAAGTGATGAAACGCACTACTCTCTCGCAGCCTAATTAGCTGC
>JBKQWE010000112.1:0-8847 GCA_052139675.1 Candidatus Brocadiia bacterium | reverse complement strand
GAAAGAGTGCTCGATGCTGAAATCGAAAACGACTGATTTCTGTCGCAACTCGCTCACGATTAACGCTTTGTGTCAAACTGCCGGAAGTTTAACCGGACAGTAGTGAATCTTACTCGTAATCGTAATCGCCGTATTTCGTTTGGGCCGAACAAAGTCCGATTACGATTAGGATTACGATTACGATTACGATTGGGAACAGAAAAGGTCGCCCGATGCGGACTCATATCCCTTGCCGGCGCCGCCAGCGGCACAGGGCGGAGGGGAAAGCGAAGCCGAGATCGGAGGACATGACTCTCAACGGCGCGCCGGCGGCGGCCATTTTCCGGAACGCCTGGACCCGCGAATTGTTCACGCACGTTTGCAGCGACGTACCCGTGTGCTTCTGGAACAAACGCAAGAAATGATACTTGCTGTAGCCGGCGATGCGCGCCAGGCTCGCCAGGCGGCAGCCGCGGCCGTGGCTCTCGTGGATGTGACGGACGATGGTCTGAATGATGCTGGAATGGAAATCCTCCTTCGGGTGCGACTGCGGCTTCTCGTAGCCCTTTTCGACCAGGCTCGTGACGAGCAACGCGAGGGCGGCGGCGCAGCGCCGCCGCACCGTCTCCGGCGGGGACGACGGCGCGTTCCCGGGGAACAGCACGTCCGCCGCCGAAAGCCCCAGCTCCGGCAGCGTATACCAGCGGTGCCACACCGACCGATATTGGCTCCGGCCCTTTCCCACGCGCAAGTAGCTGACGCTGCACCTGTCGGGCATAAAGTGAAACCAGAGGTGGTCGGCGGACGGATGGGTCGGCGAGTACTGCAGGTCGTGCGGCTCCATCGCGTCGAAGAAGAATACCGTCCCCGGCCGGGCGGGATAGCTTCGGCCGCGGAGGCTCTGATATCCGGCGCCGCCGAGGACGACGAGCACCTCGCGGTTCGGATGGACGTCAACGTGGCGCCGGGCCCAGGCGTCATGCCTGCAGTGGCGCGCCTCGGGCACTTCCTCCGGAAGCCCGGAGGCGACGAACCGCCAATGCTCCACGTTTCTCAGGACGGCGAGTTTCCCGGCCGAGAAGAGATGGTTCTCCATGGCGCCTCCGCCGCAACAAAAGATAATGGGGTCGCAATGTCAGATAATTGAACGCGCCTCGCTATTGTGTTAGAAAACAGGTATCCTGTCAATGCGTTCGAAGCGGCGTCTGCGGCGACGACCGTTGGAACCCTGCGAACGAAGGGAGCGGACCACGGCGCACTTGCGATTGTTCGATGCGAACGGCAGTTTCGGCAACCCCGCGACCAGCGCGCCGGATTGCGCAACGGCGGCGGTGCGCCTGGCGCACATGGACCGGCTGGGCATCGCCCGCTCGCTGGCCTGGAACGTGGAGGCCACGCAGAGCAATCCACTGGCCGCCAACCGCCGGCTGCTCGACGAGATCGCGCACACGCCGGGCGCGGCCGGGCGCCTGGTCCCGGCGCTGGTCGTCTCTGGGTTGATCCCCTACGAGGGCGACGGCCTCGCGCACTTCGCCGCACAAATGAAGGAAGGCCGCACGCGCGTGCTGCGCTTCGTGAACGTCGGCGGGCGACTGACCCTGGGCCAGTGCGCGCCGGTCGTGCAGGCCGTCCGGCATCTCAAGCCCTTCATGCTGGTCAAATGGGGCGAGACGCCCGCGGCGGATATCGTGGAATTCGCGGCGCTTTTCCCCGACGTTCCCCTGATCCTCACCGACCTGATCTGGGTGTGCGGCATCGGCGCCTTCGACGCGATGCGGCAGCGGCCGAACGTGCTGATGGAAACCTCCTGGTGGCATACGTGGGAGGGCGTGGCGCATGCCGTGAAGCACTTCGGCGCCGAACGCGTCCTCTTCGGGACGGGATATCGCTGCCACAACAGCGCCGCCATCGCCGCGCTGGCCCGGGCGGAGATATCCCAGGAACAACGTGAGCTGATCGCTCACGGGAACCTGGACCGCCTGACCGGGTCGGCGACCGAGGAGCGCGCGGCCGACCGGCCATCCGGGAACCGCCTTTGGCAGCGCTGCCTGGCGGGCGAGCCGCTGGGAGTGGATACGCTGGACGCCCACGGCCACCTTGGGCCGTCGGCGGGTTACGTGCTGGAGAACCAGGAGGAGCGCGCGCAGATTCCGGCCCTGTTGCGCGTGATGGACAAGGTCGGCGAGAGCACCATGATCTTCTCCGGCTTGCAGGCGCTGCACGGCTCGCCGGCGGAGGGAAACGACCTGGTGCGCGAGCTGATCAAGCCGCACGCGGGCCGGTTCGCCATGTACGCGGCGTTCAATCCGATCTATGCGGCCGACCTCGTGCCGAGGCTCGACGGCTGGTTCGCCGACCCGCAGGTCGTCGGGTTCAAGCTGCTGTGCGGTTACTGGAGGGTGCCCGTGACCGACCCGCGGTTCGAGCCGATGTGGGAGTACGCCGACCGCCATCGGCTGCCGGTGCTGATGCACTCGTGGAGCGGCGAGATGGATTCGCCCGCCATGGCGCGCGGAATCGTGAGCCGGCACCGCGACCTGTCGCTGCTGCTGGGGCACTCCGGCGGAGGCGACGACGGCCGGGCCGAGGCGGAGGCGATGGCGGTGGAATTCCCCAACGTCTTTCTCGAAACGTGCGGCAGCTTCTGCACCACGCGGCGATGGGAGGAGACGCTCAAGGCCGTTCCCGTCTCGAAGGTGGTCTACGGCACCGACGCCGCCGCTCACGACATTCACTGGGAACTGGGGCGGATTCTCTCGCTGGACGTTTCGGAAGAAGTCCTCGTGCCCATCCTGGGGCAAAACATGCGCCGCATCCTGGCGCGCCGGCAGTAGGAACTTTAATGGGAAGGAGTCTGGGCTATGTACCGCATCGGCAAGGAAGAGCTGGACGAACTGAAGAAAGTCATTGACTCGAGGAAGCTGTTCATGGTGGGCGACCCGGCCACCGGGCACCAGCAGGAAGTCGTGCGCTTCGAGCACGAGTGGGCGGAGAAGATCGGCGTGAAGCATGCCCTGTGCCTTTCCGGCGGCGGGACGGCGGGGCTGGTCTGCGCTTTGGCGGCGCTCGGCGTCGGCCCGGGAGACGAGGTCATCGTCCCGGCCTATACCTTCATGGCCACGGCCAGCGCAGTGCTGGTGGTGGGCGCCATTCCGGTCATCGCCGAGGTGGATGACACGTGCCTGCTCGACCCGAAAGATGTCGAGCGCAAGATGGGCCCGAACGTCAAAGCCATTATCCCGGTGCACATGGTCGGCATGCCGTGCGACATGGACAAGATCATGGCCATCGCGAAGAAGCACAAGGTCAAGGTGGTCGAGGATTCCTGCCAGTGCGACGGCGGCAGCTACAAGGGAAAGCGGACCGGCAGCATCGGCGACATGGGCGGCTTCAGCTTCAACGACTTCAAGATCATGTCCTGCGGCGAAGGCGGCGCGGTGGTGACCAACGATCGCACCCTCTACGAGCGCGCGCTGGTCTACTCCGACAGCGGCGCGAACTTCCGCCCCTACGCCAAGGACCTGACGATCGCGCCGTTTCTGGGATTCCAGTTCAGGCCTTCGGAAATCCAGGGGGCCATCCTGCGCATGCAGTTGCAGAGGCTCGAGGGGATCCTGGCCGACCTGCGCCGCAACAAGGCCACGATCATGGCGGAACTGAAGGGCAAGCCGGGCATCAAGTTCATGCGGTCGAACGACCCGAAGGGCGACTGCGGCGTGACCGTCCCCTTCCAGTTCGAGACCAACGCCAAAGCCGTGGCCTTCTCCAAGTCCGAGGGCGTCGGCGGCGGGCTGCCGATCAACAGCGGCAAGCACGTGTATTATAACTGGGACCCGATCTTCCAGCATCGCGTCGGGCACCACCCGGAAATGAATCCCTACAACCATCCGAAGAACAAGGGGTTGCGGATCGAATACACCAAGGACATGTGCCCCAAGACCGTGGACTGGCTGAGCCGGACGGTCTTCTGCGGCGTCAGCCCGGACTGGACCGAGAAGCAGCTCTCCGACCGGATTGCGGCCCTGGCCAAGGCGGGGAAGGCAGTCTAGCGCGGAGCAGGACAAGTCGCCGCCGGCGTGGTCGGGAAATGCTCCGTCACGGGCAGTTCCCGACCCGCGCCCGGCGCGATTCGATCGCGCGGACGATGCGGGGTTGGTCGTGATGACGGAGTTCCGCGGCCTGCTTCGCATGCCCTTACGGGCACACTACGAGCGCGCCTGGCTCGCGGCCTGGAGCAGCGACTTGGCCTTGCCGGCCAGGTCGTCGAGGTTCACGGGCTTCTGCAGGAAATCCGAGACCGGCAGGTAGCTGTTGTCGGTGTCGAGCGTGTCCAGGCGCATCCCGAGCTTCTCGTTGACCCCGGTCAGCATCAGGATGGGAACGCGGCTGAGGTCGCGGCTTTTGCACATGGCGCGCGCCAGCTCGAACCCGGCGAAGTTGTCCTCGGGAAACATCACGTCGAGAATCACCAGGTCGGGGCGGCGGACCTGCATCGCCGTCATCGCGGCGGAAGTCTCCGTTTTCATCGCCACCTCGTGTCCTTCCGAGCGCAGGACAATGGCCGCCGCAATCGCGAATTCCTCATCATCATCCACGATCAGCACGTAGGACATCGGAGCGTCCTCCTCGTCGCCGCGCCCGGAAAAAACCCCGCCGCGCACAGTTTACATTTGTGCCACGCAGTGGTATATTAACACAAGCACGGCACGCGGTCAAGGTGCGCTCCAAGCAGCACAATCACGCGGTAGTTTGCCTGGTCGTGGAGCATGTTGTGAAAAACGCGCAGGTCGCGCCCCGCCGTGCAGTCCAGCGCCGGCGTCGCCGGTGTTGATCCATCGGAAGAGCACAGGTCCCCGCTATGAGTGAATTCGGCTTCGGCCTCGTGAACGTGGTGATGTTCCTGCTGCTCGCGCTGCTTTTCGTGTTCGGCACGCTCCTTTTCGGGCGGTTCGTCCGGCCCCGGCGGCCCTCAACCGAGAAGAACTCGGTCTATGAATGCGGCGAAAGGCCGATCGGGAAAGCCTGGTTCAACTTCAACCCACGATTTTACATCGTCGCGCTGATCTTCGTCGCATTCGACGTCGAGATCGCCTTCACCTTCCCCGTCGCGGCGGTGTTCTCCGCGTGGGTTCAATCGGGCAGGGCGATGCTCGCTTACGCGGAGCTGGCGGGGTTCCTGCTCATCCTCATCGTCGGGCTGGCGTACGTGTGGCGGAAAGGGGACCTCGACTGGCTGAAGCGGCTGGACCACGACATCGAAGTCATCGAGGCTAAGAGGGAACATGGAATACCTGCTGACAAACACTGAGTGGTTTCTGAACTGGGGCCGGAAGTCCTCGATCTGGTACCTGCTCTTCGCCTCCGCATGCTGCGGCATTGAGTTGATGCAGGCCGGCGGCCCGAGGACGGACCTGGACCGCTTCGGGGCGGTGCCGCGCGCGACGCCGCGCCAGGCGGATTTGCTCATCGTGGCCGGCACCATCACGTACAAGATGGCGGAGCGCCTCCGGCTGCTGTACGAGCAGATGGCCGAGCCGCGGTACGTGATCGCCATGGGCAGTTGCGCGAATTGCGGCGGGCTGTTCCAGGGAAGCTACTCGGTGCTCAAAGGCGTTGACAAGATCCTGCCGGTGGATATCTACCTGCCCGGCTGCCCTCCGCGGCCCGAGGCGCTGGCGGACGCGATCGTCAAGCTCCAGCAGAAGATGTCGGCGGAGAAGTGGCTCCGGAACCTGAGGGCGTAGGAAATGACGTTCAACGAGCTTTCGGAAAAATTGCGGACGAAATTCGGCGACGCGGCTGCGCCGCCGGCCGAAGGCGCGCCCCAGGCGGTGACGGTCCCGGGTCCGGCCATCGAAGAGGTGGCCAGATTCTGCAAGGAGGACCCGGCGCTCGACCTCAACGTCCTGTCCTGCCTGGCGGGAGTGGACCGGAAGGACAAGATCGAGCTGGTCTACCATCTGCTCTCGTACCGGAAGGGGCACGAGCTGGTCCTGAAGGCGGCCCTGGACCGCGCCAAGCCTGAGATTTCCACCGTCGAAACCGTCTGGAAAACCGCCAACTGGCATGAGCGGGAATGTTTCGACCTGCTTGGCGTGAATTTCCTCGGGCATTCGGACCTGCGGCGGATATTGCTCCCGGACGACTGGGCCGGCTATCCGCTGAGGAAAGATTACGTGGCGCCCACGGAATACCACGGGATGAGCAGCGCGCGCGTCAATCCGCTGCAGCAGCCGGAGGCTCCGGCGGACGGGAAGTGCTCCGAGCTGAAAGACCTGTCGCAGCTCAAAACGGTCTACGGGCCGGTCGCGGGCGAGATGATCGTCAACATGGGGCCGCAGCATCCTTCGACGCACGGCGTGCTCAATTTCCTCCTGGTCACCGACGGCGAGGTGATGCACAAGGCGGTGCCGCACATCGGCTACCTTCACCGCGGCATGGAGAAGATGGCCGAGAGCATCTCCTACCCGGGCTACATGCCGTTCACGGACCGCCTGGATTACCTGGCGGCCATGTCGGCGAACCAGGGCTACGCGATGGCGGTCGAGAAGCTTCTCGGCTGCGCGGTGCCGCCGCGCGGCGAGTACCTGCGCGTGCTGGCCTGCGAGCTGAACCGCATCGCCAGCCACCTGGTGGCCACCGGGAGCATGGCGATGGACATCGGCGCGTTCACGCCGTTTCTCCACTGGCTGCGGGAACGCGAGTTCATCAACGACATCATGGAGGAGCTCTGCGGCTCCAGGCTGACCTACAACTACCTGCGGATCGGCGGCGTGGCGCACGACCTGCCGGAGGGCATGGCCGACAAGATCCTGCGGTGGATGGACCACTTCGAGCCGATCATCGGGGAGTTCGACCGGCTGATCTCGAACAACGAGATCTTCGTTCAGCGGCTGGCGAACGTGGCCGTGATCAGCGCGGAAGACGCGGCGGACTTCGGCCTCGTCGGGCCGAACTTGCGCGCCAGCGCGGTGGCCTGGGACCTGCGGCGCAACATGCCGTACTCGGCGTATGCGGACTTCCAGTTCGACGTCCCGCTCGGCCGAGGGTTCCGCGGGACCGCCGGCGACTGCTATGACCGCTTCGTGGTCCGCGTGCTGGAGATGCGCGAGTCCTGCCGGATCATCCGCCAGGCGCTGGCCAAAATGCCGGCGGGCGAGATCAGGACCAAGGTGCCGAAGAAGATCAAGGTGCCGCCGGGAGAAACCTACGCGCGCGTCGAGGCGCCGCGCGGCGAAATGGGCTTCTACCTGATCAGCGACGGGCAGGAAACGCCCTATCGGCTCAAGGTGCGCACGGGCTCGTTCACGGCGATGTCCATCATCGAGAAGCTTTCCCACGGCGTGATGATCGCGGACCTCGTCGCCATCATCGGAAGCCTGGACGTCGTTGCGCCGGAGGTGGACCGGTAACCATGTGGCCCCTGGCGAAATACGTGCTGGAGAACTACCTGCCCCACGCATCGAGCGCGACGGGCCAGGTGGCGGTCTATCTCATTTTCGCGCTCGCGGGCGCCGGGATTCTCCTGGGATTCGCGTCCGCCTTCGCGGGCATATCGAGCTTCGTGGAGCGCCGGGTCGCCGCGCGCATGATGAGCCGGGTCGGCCCGAACCGCGTCGGCCCGCAGGGGCTTCTCCAGTTCATGGCCGACGGGCTGAAACTGGTGCTCAAAGAGGACCTCATTCCGGTCGGGGCGAACAGGCTCCTTTTCCGCATCGCGCCGTACTTCGTGTTCGCGGGCATGTTCGGCACCTTCGTCGCGCTCCCGTTCAGCGCGCGCCTGGTGGCGGCGAACCTGGACGTCGGCATCCTTTACATCCTTTCCATCACGGCGCTTGTCGTCGTCGGGATCATTCTCGGCGGGTGGTCGTCCAACTCCAAGTGGTCGCTCTTCGGCGGGCTGCGGTCGGCCGCGCAGATCATCTCGTATGAAATCCCGGCGGGGCTGGCGGTGCTGGTCGTCGTCCTGCACGCGGGCGGTTTGTCCACGCAGGGGATCATCGAGGCGCAGGGCGGAATGCCCTGGAACTGGTTCATCTTCTACAGCCCCTTCTCCTTGATCGCGTTCCCGGTCTACTTCACGGCGGCGCTGGCGGAAGGAAACCGGACGCCGTTCGATCTGCCGGAGGCTGAAAGCGAGCTGGTGGCCGGCTACAGCACCGAGTATTCGGGTTTCCGCTTTGTCGTGTTCTTCTTCGCGGAGTGGGCGAACCTCTGGATCATGAGCGCCATCGCCGTCCTCTGTTTCTTCGGCGGCTGGCGGATACCGTTGGTCTCGGTGGCGGAGACGTATGCGACGTGGTACTGGATCCTGCTGGGGCTGGCGATTTTCTGCCTCAAGACGCTCGCGATGGTCTTCCTGGTGATCCAGCTTCGCTGGACGCTTCCCCGGCTGCGCGTGGACCAGATGATGAGCATGTGCTGGAAGTACCTCATCCCGATCGCGTTCGTCTGCATCCTGGGGACGATGACGTGGGTCGCCTTCGTCGGCCAGGACACGATGTTCGGAAAAGCGACCCGTCTCGTCCTTTTCGCGGCCGGCGCGGCAATCGCGGTCCGCCAGCTCGCGCGGACTGCGTCCAATTACACGGCCGACCGCGCCGCTTACACGAAGCTGACCGGGCAACCGTTGTGGTACCCGCCGTACCGGCTGCCGTAGGAGGCGTCCCATAAATAAATTGCATAATGCGCGGTCATTCCGAGCGAAGCGAAGAATCTCATACGCTGCGCTTTGGCAACGGTTTAGGTTCCGTGCACCGGGTCTAATCCCACCGGCTTTCAGCCGGTTGACTTTCAGTAGGTCTTTTCTTCGTTAGCGCATTTCTTGCGAAAGGCCTGAGATGGGCGCTCGTCATGCTGAACGAAGTG
>JBKQWE010000111.1:0-37191 GCA_052139675.1 Candidatus Brocadiia bacterium | reverse complement strand
CACTTCGTTCAGCATGACGAGCGCCCATCTCAGGCCTTTCGCAAGAAATGCGCTAACGAAGAAAAGACCTACTGAAAGTCAACCGGCTGAAAGCCGGTGGGATTAGACCCGGTGCACGGAACCTAAAGGAATCGAGGCAGGAAACATGCGCATGAAATCCCGGCTGGCCCTTCTTGTTCTTTGCACTGCGGCGTTTACGTTGAGCGCGCGGAATCTGGCGCCCGCAGACGAGCCGCTGGACGCCGAAACGAAGGCAAGGGTCGAGCGATTCGAAAAGGGGCCGGCGAAGGTGGATGTCTCAAAGTATCCTCAGGCCATCCAGGACGACTACGAGGTCTTCACCGAAAAGTGCTCGCAGTGCCACAAGCTGAGCCGTCCGATCAATTCCGACTACGCGCTCCCGGCCGAATGGGAGCGCTACGTGAAGCGGATGATGCACAAGCCCGGCTCCGGCATCGGCAGCAGCGAGGGCAAGAAGATCTTCGACTTCCTGGTGTATGACTCCAGCGTGCGCAAGAAGGCGATGGTGGACGACAAGCTGGCCAAGGCGACCCCCGAAGAAAAGACCGCCGCGGAAGCGAAGATCGCGGAAATCCACGCGAAGTACGACAGCAAGTAGGGCGCAGCGACGGCGGACGGAGCGCGGCGATGCCGAAAATCTATCCCGTCGAAATCCCGACCACGGGTTACTTCGAGCGGCAGGTCGTCTGCCGCGAGGGGTGCCCGGTCCGCACCGACGCGGGCGGCTACGTCCAGGCCATTGCCGAGGGGCGGTACGAAGACGCCTACATTCTGGCCCGCACGCCCAACCCGTTCGCCTCCATCTGCGGCCGGGTCTGCGCGGCGCCGTGCGAAGCCAAATGCCGCCGCAGCGCGCTGGATGCGGCCATTTCCATCCGCGCGTTGAAGCGCTTCGTCAGCGAGCGCTTCGGCGTCGAATCGGATCATTTCGATCTGGGCCGCGTGTATCCCCGTGCGGCGGGTCCGAATCGTCGGCGCCTCGGCGAGGGCCGCAAGGTCGCGGTCGTGGGTGCGGGACCGGCAGGCCTGTCGTGCGCTCACGAACTGGCGCTGCTCGGGTTCTCGGCGACGGTATTCGAGGCGCAGCCCATTTCCGGCGGCATGCTGGTGCTCGGCGTGCCGGAGTACCGTCTGCCGCGCGAGATCGTCCGCGCGGAGATCCAGGCCATCGAATCCCTCGGCGTCGAAATCCGCTGCAACCAGCGGCTCGGCCGCGATTACCTGCTGGCCGACCTTCGGCGGCAGGGCTACGAGGCGGTCTTCCTGGGCATCGGCGCGCACAAGAGCCGCGAACTCGCCATCGAAGGCGTGCAGCTCGACGGCGTGCTGCGGGCCATTGAGTTCCTGCTGAACATCAACTTCGGATACCGCGTCACGCTCGGCCGCAGGGTGGTGGTCATCGGCGGCGGGAACGTGGCGTTCGACGCGGCCCGCTCCGTGATCCGCCAGGCCGAACGCTTCGCCGACATGAGCGAAGCCGAACTGCGCGCGGCGCTCCGCTCCGCGGCGGCGTCGCTGGAGGAATTGACCGCGCGCGAGAACGAGCCGCCCGATGAGGTGCGGCTGGCCCTCGACGTGGCACGCGAGGCGATCCGCAAGGGCGTTCCCGAGGTGCACATGTACTGCCTCGAGAATCTCGACGAAATTCCCGCCGCCCGCGAGGAAATCGAGGAAGCCGAGCGGGAAGGCATCCGGCTCCACACGCGGTGGGGCCCGAAGAAGATCCTCGGCGCCGGCGGCAAAGTCACCGGCATCCAGTTGATCCGCGCCAGCCGCGTATTCGACGAGGACCGCCGGTTCAATCCGCAGTTCATCGCCGGCAGCGAGGAATCGGTGCCTTGCGACAGTGTCGTGCTGGCCATCGGCCAGGCGGCGGACCTTTCCTGGCTGCGGCCCGAGGACAACCTGAAACTGACGCCTCGCGGCGCCCTGCAGACGGACCCCGAAACGATGGCCACGTCGCGCCCGGACGTTTTCGCCGGCGGCGACGTCGCCTTCGGCCCGCGCATCATCATCACCGCCGTCGCCGAGGGCCAGCGCGCGGCGCGGGCGATCGCCAAATTCCTGACGGGCCGCGAGCCGGAAGCGCCGCAGGATGTCCGGGTGACGGTTTTCAACACCCAGCGGTACGGAATGGCGCCGGATTACGAAAAGCTGGCGCGCCGGCCGCCGCCGATGCTGCCGCTGGACCGGCGCATGGGCATTGCGGAAGTGGAGAAAGTTTTCCCGGAACCGGGCGCCGTCGAGCAATCCGCGCGCTGCCTGAAATGCCACATCAGCCCGGTGTTCGACGGCGACAAGTGCGTACTCTGCGGCGGCTGCGCCGATATTTGCCCCGAGTTCTGCCTGCAACTGGTGGATGTCGCCGATCTGCGCGGCGACGAAAAACTCCAGGCGGCGTTCGTCGCGCGGTATGGCCGAGTCCCCGGCCGGGGCGAGCAGGGCGCGATCATCAAGGACGAAACGCGCTGCATCCGTTGCGGCCTGTGCGCCAAGCGCTGCCCGTCGGGCGCGATTACGATGGAGCGCGTGGAAACGCTGCCCGCCCGAATGGAGGCGTCATGAGCGAGCCAGCCGAGGGCAAGCTGAACCGGCGCGATTTCGTCAAGCTGACCTTCGGCTGGTGCGCGGCGCTGTTTGCGACGGGGGCCTCGGCGGCCGCGGGGGCGCGGTTCCTGGTCCCGAACGTGCTGTACGAGCCGGACCAGCGCTATCGGGCGCTCAAGCCGGATGATTATCCCGAGGGCATAACGTTCCTCCCTGAAATCCGCACATTCCTGATCCACAAGGGCGACCGATTCCGCGCGGTGTCGGCGGTGTGCACGCATCTTGGATGCACGGTCAATCCCGCCGCCGACGGCAAAGGCTTCCATTGCCCGTGCCATGGCAGCCAGTTCGACGAAAACGGCATCGTCCTCGGCGGCCCGGCGCCGAAACCTCTGCCGTGCCCTGCCGTGTCCTTGAGCCGTGACGGCCGGCTGGTGATTGACGCCTCGCAACAGGTGCCCCCAACCCAGACGCTGGTGATCTGAAAATGCTTCAACGACTCTGGAATCTCTTTTGCCGTTCGCGGATCGGCCGCTCGATCTTCCGCGTGGGATTGCCGGCGAGCAGCCTGGACCGGATGCGGGCCGCCGTGTCCAGTTTCGTGCTCCACATCCACCCGGCGAAAGTCCACGCGCGGACGCTGAAGTTCGGCACGACGCTCGGCCTGGGCCTGATTTCGCTTTACCTGTTCATCATCCTGGCGGTGACCGGCGCGCTGCTGATGTTCTACTACGTCCCGGCGACCGACCAGGCGTATCAGTCCATGAAGGACATGGAGTTCGTCGTCACGGCCGGGCAGGTGGTGCGCAACATCCACTCCTGGGCGGCGCACCTGATGGTCGTCTTCGTCGCGCTGCACCTGTGCCGGGTGTTCTACACGGCGGCGTACAAGCCGCCGCGCGAATTCAACTGGGTGATCGGCCTGGGGCTGTTTCTGCTGACGCTGGGGCTGTCCTTCACCGGCTACCTGCTGCCGTGGGACCAATTGGCGTACTGGGCGATCACCGTCGGCACCAGCATCGCCGGGTACGCGCCGCTGATGGGCGAAAAAATGAAGTTCATCCTGCTCGGCGGCCATACCGTCGGGCAGGCCGCTTTGCTCCGGTTCTACGTGCTGCACGTGTTCGTGCTGCCGGCGGCGATGGCCCTGTTGATCGCGATTCACCTCTGGCGGGTGCGCACGGACGGCGGCCTGGCGCGGCCCGATGAGCCCGAGCCGTCGCCGGAGCAGATGCCCGCGACGGCGCTGCCGCAGACCAAGACCTATGGCCTGATGGAACTGGCGCGCGGCACCACGCCGAGGGTCGGCGTGCCGCCCGACGACCTCGTCTTCACCTGGCCGCACCTGCTGTTCCGTGAGATCCTCCTCTTTCTTTTCGTCTTCGCCCTGGTGCTGGTGCCGGCGATTCTCTGGAACGCGCCGCTGGAGGAGATTGCCAATCCGGTGTACCCGCCGAATCCCGCCAAGGCGCCCTGGTATTTCCTCGGCTTGCAGGAGTTGGTGTCGCACTCGGCCTTCTGGGGCGGAGTCGTGGTTCCAGGGCTGATCGTGACGGCGCTGGCGGTGTTGCCGTACCTCGACCGCAAGCCCAGGGGCGTCGGCGTGTGGTTCTCAGGGGAGCGGAAGGTGGCGATGGTGATTTTCACCGTGTGCCTGGCGACGATGCTGACGCTGACGGCGATCGGATGGTGGTTCCGCGGACCGAACTGGTCGCTGCAGGCGCCGTGGAAGCCCCACGTTGTGGCGGAGGAGCGCCACCCTTGACCGAACCTTCTCCGCGAAGTTTATATCCGTGGTTCACAGCGCTGGGGCTGGCGGTCGGCGCCTTGGTCGTTGTGGCGTTTTACAAGGACCAGTTCCGGGAATGGAAAGAGTGGCAGCACGCATACATCCAGCAGGAACTGGCCCGCGCGACGACGGCGGCCCAGAAGGCCGCAGCGGCGCGCATCCCGGTGGAGATTCGACAGACCCTTCTGCCGGGACTCAACCGCGTGGACCGCTGCGAGACCTGCCACCTGGTCGTGGACGACGCCAGCTACGCCGGTTTCCAGCAGCCGCTGGCGTACCATGTCAACCACGAGCGGCATCCCTTCGAGAAGTTCGGCTGCACCATCTGCCACGAGGGCCAGGGCCGCGCCACGACCCGCGAGGCGGCTCACGGCCAGGTCGCGCACTGGGACCGCCCGATGCTGCCGATGAAGTACATCGAGTCGGCCTGCGCCAAATGCCATCTGCCCAGCGACGTGCCCGATGCGCCGCGGCTGGCGCGCGGCCGGGCGCTGTTCGACGAACTCGGCTGCATCGGCTGCCACAAACTTCATGGCGTCGGCGGCGCGATCGGGCCGGAGCTGGACACGGTCGGAGCCACCCGCAGCCCCGAGTGGCTCGCGAAACATTTCAAGACGCCCGCCGCCGTCACGCCCGAGTCCGCGATGCCGCCGGTCGCCGTCAGCGATGACGACCTGGACGCGCTGACCCTGTACATGCTCAGCCTGACCGGCGAACCGATGAGCGACTATTTCGTCTCGATGAAGACCCTGCCCGGCCTCGAGGCCGGCCGCCGGCTGTTCGTCGAGAAAGGCTGCATCGGCTGCCACAGCATCGGCGGCCAGGGAGGAAAGGTCGGCCCGCCGCTCGACGAGGTCGGCAAGCGCCACGATGCGGAGTGGATCATCGCCCATTTCCGCAACCCGCAGGCTGTTACGCCAGGCAGCGTCATGCCGCGGTTCAGCTTCACCGAACAGGAGATCCGGTCGCTGACCGATTTCCTGCTCACGAATACCGCATCGAGCGCGATCGGCTCCCTGAAGATTCCCGCGCTGATGACGCCGGTCGAACGCGGCCGGGAGGTGTTCGTAAAATACGGCTGCACCGGCTGCCACGGTCAAGACGCCAATACCGGCATCCGCAATCCCAACGCCAAGACCGCCCAGCAAGTGCCCGGACTGAAGTTCGTCGCCGAAGGGTACACGAAAGACGAACTAAAGAAGCGCGTCCTCGGCGGCCAGAAGGAAATCGTGAAGTTGAATCCCCAAGGCCCGCAACCGCCGCTGTACATGCCGGCGTGGCGCGGCCGGATTGCCGAAGGCGAGTTGAACGACTTGGTCGAGTACCTGATGAGCCTGGTTCCGAAGAGCGAACGGGAAAAAGAGGCTTTTTGAGGGCGACGCGGTCCGGCACAGGACTTCCGGCGCGTGGTTTAAGGGGCTGGCCGTCTTGGAATTTCCTGCGGCCAAGATTTGCGCGGCTGAATATTGACAACCGTGGAACCGCGAACGCCCCGCGCCCACCTTTTGGACCACCCGTCGTCTGAACGCAGACAAAAAGGCCGGGCGGCGTATCGTGCCGTCCGGCCTGGGGTTTATGAGTGGTGCCCGAGACTGGATTTGAACCAGCATGGGTTTGACCCCACTAGGCCCTCAACGTCGCCACAGGCGACCAAGCTATCGCGTCTGTCAACTTGCCCGCCGAAGGCGGGTTCCGCCACTGGATCAGCGCTCTAACGCTTTGAGTTCCTCGCGGCCGGCGCCGCTCTTGAGGAATTTCTCGCGCTGGCGCGCCTCCTCCGAACTTTCGCACGATTCGATGTAAGCGATGATGTAGGGTCGTCGCGACTTGGTGGAGCGCACACGTCCAGCGTTGTGCCTCTCAAGGCGTTTTTCGGGTCGCAGGCTCGTCATGCCCACGTAGAAGGTGCCGGTAGCGAGACTCTTGAGAACGTAAACGTGCCACATGACATGATTACCGGAAGACAAAAAGCCCCTGCGACGAGCTTGCGAGACAATCTGAAAAAAGACGCCTTGCGGCCTGATACGCCGCAAGGCTGTAGCAGTCAGTGGTGCCCGAGACTGGATTTGAACCAGCATGGGTTTGACCCCACTAGGCCCTCAACCTAGCGCGTCTGCCAATTCCGCCACTCGGGCAAGTGTTGAAAAAACATTCTAACACCGCTGCGGCATGTGGTCAAATCTGCTCGGCGCAGGGCGGGTCGCTGCGCCGGCCGATTCGACTTGCCTGCGCCCCAAGGATGCACTATCATGTAAATAGAGGGGATGATGCCGGTTGAGACCACTGAAAGGAGACTGGGCTATGACCATGGAACTGGATGATCGCACATTTCAAGAGGCTCTCGCCAAAGGTCCCAAGCCGCTGCTCGTGGATTTCTTTGCGACCTGGTGCGGCCCATGCGTGCAGCAGGCGCCGATTCTCGAAAAATGGGCCGAAGGGCGAAAGGCGGAGTTGGACGTGGCCAAGCTCGACGTGGACAAGTCGCCGACGACCGCGTCGAAGTTCGGCGTGCTGAGCATTCCGACGTTGATCATTTTCAGCGCCGGTAAAGAGCGAGCGCGCGCGGTCGGGCGCCAAACCGAAAAAGAACTGGATGCGATGCTCGCCAAGGCGACCGCCAAGAAGGACTAAGCGCCGCTGCCGGCCCGGAATATTCCGAACACGCCCCGAAGCGGAGCGGTGGAGCCGGGCCGCCGACCTGCATCGCCGCGACGAATAGCCCGAGCGCGGTTGACCGGCCGGATGAGATGTGCTAGATTCGGCGCCGGCATTTGAAGGTTCGCCATGCACGTGAAGCTCAACGGAGAGGCCTTGGAATTGCCCGAGGCCACGACGATTCTGCAACTGCTCGAAAGGCTGAAAGTCCGCCGGGACATCGTGGCCGTCGAGGTCAATCGCGAGATCGTCCCGCGCGCCCGCCACGGCGATCGGTGTCTGGAAGAGGGCGATGCCGTCGAGGTCGTGACTTTCGTGGGTGGAGGCTGATTTCGGCATGCCGGAAGATCTGCTGCGCATCGGTCAGCGGACGTTTCGCTCGCGGCTTTTCGTCGGCACCGGCAAGTACCCGTCGCTGGAGATCATGAAGCAGGCGCTCGAGGCCTCGGGAGCGGAGGTGGTCACCGTGGCCGTGCGCAGGACAGCGCTGGACGGGCGGCCCGGCGAGACGCTCCTCGATTACATTGACCGCAGCAAGTACACGATCCTTCCGAACACGGCGGGCTGCTACTCGGCGGACGAGGCGGTGCGCACCGCGCGCCTTGGGCGCGAGGCCGGCTTGAGCGAGATGGTGAAGCTGGAAGTGCTCGGCGACGAGCGCACGCTGCTGCCCGACCCGATCGAGACGCTCAAGGCGACCGAGATCCTCGTGAAAGAGAAATTCGTCGTGCTGGTCTACACCTCCGACGACCCGGTCATCGCCCGTAAACTCGAGGCAGCCGGCGCCGCGAGCGTCATGCCCGCCGGTGCGCCGATCGGTTCCGGGCAGGGGATCCTCAACCCGAACAACATTCGCATGATCATGGAGTCGGCGAAGGTGCCGATCATCGTGGATGCCGGAGTCGGCACCGCCTCCGACGTGGCCTCGGCGATGGAGCTGGGCGTGGACGGCGTGCTCCTGAACACCGGCGTGGCTCACGCGAAGGACCCGGTGGCAATGGCGCGCGCCATGAAACTTGCGGTCGAGGCCGGCCGCCTGGCCTGGAAGGCGGGGCGGATCCCGCGCAGGCTCTACGCGAAAGCCAGCAGTCCGCAGAAGGATTTCTGACACGGAGCGCAGGCGACGAGGTCCGCGGCGTAAGGCATTCATTGGCACGGAGGTTGGACGCAGTGGGCGAAACCGTGGTACTCGACGGTCAAGAGCAGACAGGCGAACCCAAGATCGAGAAACTATTCAAGATCATGGTCCGCCAGAATGCGTCGGACCTGCACTTGAAGGTGGGGCAGCCTCCGGTGCTGCGCATCGGCGGAGTGCTGCGGTCGCTCAAGAGCGACCTGCTGACCGACGCGCAAATTCAGAAACTCATGTACGAATTGCTCAAGCCGGACCAGATCGCCACCTTCGAGCGGATCGGCAGTTTCGATTTTTCCTACGAGTTCGAGGGCGGGTGGCGGGTGCGGATCAATATCTACAAGCAGCGCGGGCACATCAGCGTGGCATGCCGCCTGGTCCAGAGCCGCATCCCGACCGTCGAAGAGCTGCATTTGCCGCCCTCGCTCATCAAGATCGCGGAAATGCCGATCGGGCTGGTCCTGGTCGTCGGCGCGACCGGCACCGGCAAATCCACGACGCTCGCGGCCATGATCCAGCACATCAACAACACGCGCCGCTGCCATATCCTGACCGTCGAAGACCCGATCGAGTACTCGTTCAAGGACAACAAGTCGCTGGTCAACCAGCGCGAGATCGGCATTGACGTCCCCGACTGGTTGAGCGCCCTGAAGTACGGTATGCGCGAAGATCCCAACGTCATCCTGATCGGCGAAATGCGCGACCCGGAGACGCTCCAGGCCGGGTTGACCGCCGCGGAGACCGGGCACCTGGTCTTCGGAACGCTGCATGCTTCGAATTGCTATCAGGCATTCTCGCGCATGCTGGAGATGTTCCCCGTCGAGAAGCACCCGGCGATCCGGCAGGGGCTCTCGGCGAACCTCGCCGCCATCGTCGCGCAGATGCTCCTGCCCAGCTCGCGCGAGGGCATCCGCATGGTGCCGGCCGTGGAAGTCCTCATCTGCAACTCCGTCGTCAAAAACCTGATCGGCCGCGGGGAGGATGAAAAAATCGCGGAGGTGATCCGCGGCAGTTCCTCCGACGGGATGCAGGACATGACCGCGGCGATCGCCAAACTCGTCAAAGAGGAAACGGTCCTTCGGAAGGTGGCGCTGGAGAACGCGCCGAATCGAGAGCGCCTGGAAATGGAACTTCGCGGGATATCGTCTGACCGCGGCAAAATCATCGGATGAACATGCCCCATCAAGTCTGCTGCTTGCGTTCGCGCCCGTCTCCAAGCCGCCGATTCGGGCGGCCGTTCGCGGCCCTGCTGAGTGCGGCGGCGCTCCTTTCAACCGGGCCGCTCGCCCTGGCGCAGACCGCCGCAGGGGCGGCTTCCGGCCGGTACATGAGCGCGTTCTGGCTGCTCATGTTCATCCTCCAATGCCTGCTCTGGGTCGGCATTCTGGATTGGATCGGCCGCGACAGCGAACGGCTCGGCCTGCGCCACAGGTTCTGGTGCACCCTCCTCGCGGCGGTCGGCGCCGCCGGAATGGGGCTGATCATCCTGGTGCACATCGCGTTCGTCTTCACCTCCATCCTCGGCTTGATCGCGGTCCTGGCCATCTACGTCTGGAAGCGGAACCTGTCGCTGCCGCCGGAACAGCAGGTGCTGACCCGCGCCCACCTCGACTACGTGGCGCGGCGAATCTACGAGCGCCTGCACCTGAGAGGCTCCTCGGGCGCGGCGATCCAGTCGCGTTCCGGCCATGAAGACACTACGACCATCGAGCTTCTGCGCAAGGACGGCACCTCGCTCGAGAAACTGACCAGCAGCCGCAGCAGCAGCGGCTCGGAGGCGGTCGTCTCGATCAAGGAACTCGTCGAGAGCGCCATCCTCTCGCGCGCCACCGACATCCACCTCGAGCCCAAGGAGAACGAGCTCCAGGCCCGGTTCCGAATTGACGGCATTCTGCACAACGTGCCGAGCTACTCGGCGGAACTGGCCGCGCCGATGATCTCGTGCGTCAAAGTGCTCTCGGACATGGACATTGCGGAAAAGCGGAAACCGCTGGACGGTTCGTTCATGGGGCGGCTGAGCGGGCGCACGCTGGACTTCCGCGTCGCCACGGCGCCGAGCGTCCACGGAGAGACGATGGCCATCCGCATCCTCGACCGCGACGCCGGCCTGATCCGGCTGGAGAAGCTCGGCCTGCTGCCGGACCACATCGAACTGGCGCGCAGAATCATCCAGTATCCGCACGGCATGCTGATCGTCAGCGGCCCGACCGGCGCCGGAAAGAGCACCACGCTTTACGCGATGCTCTCGGAGATTGACGCATACCAGAAGAACATCATCACCATCGAAGACCCCATCGAGTACCGGCTCGACAACGTCACTCAGCAGCCGATCAACCCGAAGGCCGGCGTCACGTTCGCCAGCGCGCTTCGCAGCATTCTCCGGCAGGACCCGGACGTCATCATGGTCGGCGAGATCCGCGACGCCGAGACCGCGCGCGTGGCCTGCCAGGCCGCCATGACCGGGCACTTCGTTTTCACCACGCTCCACGCGAACGACTCGGTGACCTCGCTCTTCCGCCTTCTGGACCTGGGAGTGGAGCCGTACTTCATCGCGTCTTCGCTTTCCGCCGTGCTGGCGCAGCGGCTCTGCCGCGTGCTCTGCCCGGCGTGCAAGGAGGCCTACGTGCCGGAGCCGGCCTTTTTCAAAAGCATCGGCCTCCCGCCGGGCAAGGAAATCCAGCTCTACAAGTCGGTCGGATGCGAGGAATGCCAGGGCACCGGCTACCGCGGCCGGATCGGCATCTTTGAATTGCTCGATGTCACCGACACGATCAAGGACCTGCTCCGGTCGAACCCGGGCGTCCAGGCGATCACCGCCGAGGCCAAGAAGACCGGGTTCCGGAAACTGCACGAAGACGGCCTGGCGAAGGTGATCAAGGGAATGACGTCGGTCAAGGAATTGCTCCGAGTCACTCGTTGAGGAGGGCCGGTCATCAGCAGCTTCTTCTCAGTGGTGTTTCTCATCATCACGATCTACTGGTTCTATCGCGGCCTGCGGCGGGGACTGTATCCGGCGCTCAACATCCTGTTCGTCTTCTTCGTGCCGCTGCTCATCACGCTGAACTACTACGACCTGCTGTTCGGCGTGGTCGCCAAGATCAAGCCGGATACCACGCAGAGCGCGCGCGAGGCGATCTCCTTCGTCGCCACCTACCTAATCACGTTCTTCATCTGCGTTTACTTCTGCCTCTGGCTGTGCGCGGAGGAACTGCGCATGGACAAGACGATTGACACGATCGCCGGCGGGATCCTCGGCATCGTGACCGGAATGATCTGCTGCGGCGTGCTGATGCTCATCTGGTTCAGCACGTCCTTCAGCCGGCTGCCGCAGTTCGAGGTGTCCGACACGGACATGTTTTACAAGCCCCAGGACTATGCCCTGGCGGCCGCAACCATCGTGGCCGACCGCGTCAAGGGAGAACGGGAATTCTCCGGCGAGCGTTTCCTGCGCGACCTCCGCTACGGTCTGCCGCAGGTGCCGACGCTGGGCGCCGGCTTTTACATCAGTTCGGTCCCGACCGGCCTCAAGGTGTTCATTGAACCCGGCGGCGGCTCGCCGGCGGCCCTCCTGGTCAAGATCAAAGAGCGCCTGAACAATCCGGAAAGGGACGTCCCGCCCAGCGAGCAGAGAGAAGTCCAGGTCGAGAAGGGCCGAACGCCGCTCTTCCTCCACGAGAACTCCGCGACCGCCCTGATTGCCGTGGTCATGGAGAGCGTGCCGGCCGATCTCGCGCAGGTGGCCGCCGATGAGCCCGACCGGCTCTTCCGCAGCGACGGCGAGGTCGGCTACGCCAAGGAGACCCTGGGCGATCGGACGCTGTATATCAAGTTTTACAAGGTGGACAAGGCCGGCGGCCCCGTCGGCTCGGAGATCGCGCTCTTCCAGCCGCGCGACATGACCAAGTATGCGAAAGAGTTTGAGGACTTCTGGCCGTCGAAGACCTGTTTCCGCTTCAACGACGGCCAGGTCGAAATGCAGATGCGAGACATGGGGGCCACGCAGGATGAGGCCAAAGCGATCCTCCAGGATAACCAGTTGCGGATGTGCGGCAAGGTGATCTTCGTCGGAACCGAAGGGAAGGTTTACGGGCTGGAACTTTCCTCCACGACTCAGCCCGCCCGCATCTTTGAGGTGCAGCCGGCGACGGACGTCAATACCCAAGTCCACACCGTGCCCGGCCGCTGAGTCTCTCGGCCGCGCGCCGCCGCGCCGCTTCCGAACGCGCCGCTACTGCACGTACTCCACGTAGTTCTCCGTCGCCAGGCGGTGCATCAGCGCGTCGAAACGGCTGATCTGCTTGCGCCTGAGCAGCATTTCCTCGATCGGGCGCTGGACTTCCTCGAACGGGCGCGTCCGCGCCGGCTTCCGCTCTTCCACCTTCACAATGAGGAAGCCGCTTTCCGCCCCGGAAGGCTCCGGCATCTCCGTCTCCACCGGCCCGCCGATCTCGCCCACCGGAAGCGAGAACACCAGGTCGTCCACCGGCTTCGGCAGCATCCCTCGCTCCGTGAAATCCCACAGCCCGCCATCCTCGGCATGCAGAGCCGAGCGCTCCTTCGCAAGCTGAGCGAAGTCAGCCGCCCCCTTGAGCTGCAACGCCAGGTCGTCCGCCGCTTTCCGCGCCGCCTGGCGGTCCCGCGCCTCCGTCACGCGGATGAAGATTCCGCGGAACTTCACCCGGGCCGGTTCCTCGAACCGGTTCAGGTTCTGTTGGTAATATTCGCGGACCTCCCTGGGCGCGACCGAGAGATCGCGCATGACGAACTGATAGCGGACGAAGTCTATGAGCGTCCGGTCCCGGACTTCTTCGGAATAGGCCTGGTAAGTGAGCCCCTTCTTGCGAAGCGCCTCGCGGAGCGCCGCGTCCCCGCCCGCACTGCGGCGCTCGTCCTGGATGCGGCTTTCCACGCTCTCGTCGAAGTGCTTTTTGAATCCCTCGTTCGCGTTCAGCAGACGATTCCCTTCGGCGACCATCAGTTTCTCGGCGACGATCTGCTGCAGGACGGCGGTATTGAGTTCCTCCTTGCGCCGCCGGCGTTCGTCCGGCGACAGGCTGTTGTCCCGGTCCAGGTCAGCCAGCGCGGGACCGGAGCGGTCCACAACGTCCCGGAGCGTGATGACCTGTTTGTTCACGACCGCGACGACGGAATCGCGGACCACGAGCGGCTCGTCCGCGGCAAAGCCGAAGCCGAACCCAAGGACCGCCGCAAGCCATGCGACCGCGATGAACGGCTGTCTCTTCATGGTTTCCTTCCAACGCGAGCCGGCGCCGGCACGGATTCGCCGCGTTCCAGCGCGCGCGTAAGCCAAGATATCAATTGCGCCCCGGAAACGCGAGTGCGGTGAATCAGGACGTGGAGCGTCTTCTCGTCCACCTCGCGGCAGTCCGCGCCCGCCGCCGAGAACACGCGCGCCGCGCGCTCCGGCAACGGCGCCCCGATGACCAGAACGTGATCGCGGATTGCGACGCTGGCGATCCCGGCCTTCTGCGCCAACTGGCGCAGCCGGGTCTCCGTCAGCAGGGCTTCGGCCTCGGCCGGGAGCTTGCCGAACCGATCTTCCATCTCCGCCCGGAGTGCGTCGAGCTCCGACGCGCTCGCCGCCCGCTGCACCCGGCGATAGAGCTCGATCCGCTGCGCGGGATCCGCGACGTAGCCCGCCGGCAGCAGCGCTTCCGTCCCGAGCATCAATGTCACGTCGGGGCGCTCCGGCGTCGGCTGGTTCTTCAGCGCATTGACCGCGTGCTCGAGGATGCGGCAGTACATGTCGTAGCCGACCGCCGCGATGTGACCGCTCTGCTCGGAGCCGAGGATATTGCCGGCGCCGCGGATCTCCAGGTCGCGCATGGCGATCCGGAAGCCGGCGCCCAGCTCCGAGAATTCCTCGATCGCCTTGAGCCGCTTCTCGGCGATCGGCGTGATCGGCCGGTCCGCCGGCAGCAGCAGGTAAGCGTAGGCGCGGTGCCGGTAGCGTCCGACGCGACCGCGAAGCTGGTGCAGCTCCGCAAGGCCGAACATGTCCGCATCGTCAATCAGGATCGTGTTCGCGTTCGGAATGTCCAGGCCGGACTGGATGATCGTCGTGCAGACCAGCACGTCCGCGCGCTGCTCCACGAAATCGTGCATCACCTGCGCCAGCTTGCGCTCGGGCATCTGGCCGTGCCCGACGAGCACGCGCGCCTCGGGGACGAGTTCCTTGATCTTCCGCTCGGTCCGGTCAATCGTCTCGACGCGATTGTACAGGTAGTAGACCTGGCCGCCGCGCGACATCTCGTGCAGGATCGCCTGGCGCACTTTCTGCGGGTCATAGCGGAGCAGCCGCGTGTAGATCGCCAGTCGGTCGCGCGGCGGGGTTTCCAGCGACGAGATGTCGCGGATGCCGAGCAGCGACATGTGGAGCGTGCGCGGGATCGGCGTCGCGGTCAGCGTCAGCACGTCCACCGTCTCGCGCAGCCGCTTCAGGCGTTCCTTGTGCTCGACGCCGAACCGCTGCTCCTCGTCAATAATCACCAGCCCGAGGTTCTTGAAGCGCACGTCAGGCTGGACGAGGCGGTGCGTGCCGATGACGATGTCCACGCTTCCTTCCGCCAGGCCGGCCAGGACGCGCTCCTGCTCGGCGGGCGTTCGGAAGCGGCTCAGCATCTCGATCCGCACCGGGTAGTCGGCCATGCGCTCGCCGAACGTCTGCGCGTGCTGGGCGGCGAGGACCGTCGTCGGCACCAGCACGGCCACCTGCGCGCCGCCCATCACCGCTTTGAACGCGGCGCGCATGGCGATCTCGGTCTTGCCGTAGCCCACGTCGCCGCAGATCAGCCGGTCCATCGGGCGCGCGCGCTCCATGTCGCGCTTCGTCTCATCGGCCACCCGGAGCTGGTCGTCCGTCTCCTCGAACGGGAAGGCGGCCTCGAACTCGCGCTGCCAATCGCCGTCCGGCGGGTGGACGATGCCCTGCGTCGCCTCGCGCACCGCCTGCAACTGGAGCATCTCCACCGCCAGCTCGTGCACCGCCAGCTCCGCGCGCTGCTTGCGGGCGGTCCAGGCTTTGGTCCCGAGCGTGCTCAGCGGCGGGCGATGCTCCGAGGGGCCGGCGTATTTCTGGACCTGCTCGATCTGCGTCACGGGGACGTAGAGGAACGCCTTGTCGGCGTATTCGATTTTCAGGCATTCCTGCTTCGCGGAGTCGCGTTCCAGGGTCGTCATGCCGTGATATCGCCCGATGCCGTGCGTCGCATGGACGACCACATCGCCCGGTTCGAGCTCGTAGAAGCTTTCCGCCGCCCGCCCGTGGCGATACCGCGGCAGCGCGCGCCGCTCGCGGTAACGCTGGAAAATCTCGTGGTGCGTCAGCAACGCCAGCGAGAGGTCGGTCCAATCGAAACCATGCGCCAGGCGCCCGATGCGGATCTCGAAGCGCGGGTCCGCCAGGACGGGCGACCCGCCGAGCAACTCGGTGAGCCGGTCGCGCTCGCCGGAATTCGCGCACAGGACGATCGTGCGCTTGCGTTCCGCCGTCACGTGCTCGAGTTCCTGGACTGTGGCCTTGAGTTCGTGGCCGAAACGCTCGACCGAATGGACGTGGAAAGTCACCGGCTCGCCGCTGAAAACCCCCGGCAGTGCGGCGACGTGCACCGTCGGGAAGCGCCTGGCCAGGCCGCGGAGCGAATCCACCGCCGAGAGCGCCGCGTCCGGCTCCGGATGGCTCGCGAAGAGGTCGGCGCGCTCGAAAATCTCCGCCGGTTCCTTCAGGAACACCCAGGTGTCCTCGGGCAGGTGGTCGAGGAGCGACGAAGCGGCGCCCGCGAGTCCCGGCGAGGCTTCCGGGTCGTGATGTTCGGGGACGGCGGTGATGGACGCCTCGGGTATTTCGGCCATGGAGGCCTGCGTCGCCGGGTCGTAACTGCGGATGGACTCGATCTCATTGCCGAAGAATTCGACGCGGACCGGCGCCTCGGCGGTATAGGGAAAGATATCCAGAATGCCGCCCCGGCGGCAGACTTCGCCGGGCACTTCCGCCTGGCGGACGTTCTGAAAGCCGCGCTCCGCCAGCCACCGCAGCAATTCCTCCGGCGGCAGGACCAGTCCCCGCCGCAGGGCGCGCGTGTTTTCGCCGAGGACCGAAGGCGAAGGAGTCTGCAAGAGCACCGCCTGCACCGGCGCAACGATCAGCCGGCCCGCCGCGGGAGGAGCGGAAGGATCCCGCCGCGAGGCCAGGTACTTGAGCACGACCAGGCGCTGGCTGCGGATTTCGGCGTCCGGGAGTTCATCCGCCTCGACCGTCTCCCAGGCCGGAAAGAGCAGCGGCAGTTCGGGGGAAAAAAGACCGACATCCTCGACGAGCGCTTCCGCCTGCTCGATCTGGGGGAGCACGCAGAGCATCGTGCGCCCGGCGCGCGAGGCCAGTGCTGTCGCCAGGCAGGCCGCGGACGAACCCCAGAGTCCCTCCGCGAAGCAGCTCCGGCCGCCGCGCAGCCGCGCCTCCAGGTCCCGGAAGGGCGGGTGCTCGACCAGCATGGAGATCAGGTCTTGCATGGGAACGGTCTCGAAGAGACTCTCCGGCGCTGCGGAACCGGTGCTATGGCGTGGGCTGGGCCGGCATAATGCATGACTTCATACATTCTAGTCGAAATAACGGCGGGAACTCAAGCTTTCCAGCGATGACGCTCGAAGCGTGGAGTTCGGCCGGCGAGTCCATGTATAATGCAGCGCGAGAAGGGAGACGCCATTTGACTGAATCGCTTCGCCCGGATGCCGAGAGGATCGTCCAGACGCTTCGCGCCGCGGGCCATGAGGCGTACTTCGCGGGCGGCTGCGTCCGCGACATGGTAATGGGAGTCGAGCCGCACGACTACGACATCGCCACGAGCGCGCGCCCCGAAGAGGTCGTCCGGCTTTTTTCGAGAAGCCTGACGGTCGGCGCGCAATTCGGCGTGGTGGTGGTGCTCGCCGGCGAGGGCAGTTTCGAGGTTGCGACTTTTCGGGCGGATGCGCCCTCGACCGACGGCCGCCACCCGGACAGCGTGCAGTTCTGCTCGGCGCGCGAGGATGTCGCCCGGCGCGACTTCACGATCAACGGAATGCTCTACGATCCGGTCGAGCGCCGCGTGATGGACTGGGTCGAGGGCCAGGAAGACGTCCGCGACCGCGTGATCCGCGCGATCGGAAATCCCGAGGAGCGTTTCGCGGAGGACAAGCTGCGCCTGCTGCGCGCGGTGAGGTTCGCGGCGAGGCTCGGTTACGCCATCGAGGAGAAGACCTACGCGGCCATGGTCCGCATGGCGCCGCACGCGGGCGAGGTCAGCCCCGAGCGCGTCCGCGACGAACTGGTCCGCATTCTCACCGGCCCGAACGCCGGCCGCGCCGTGCGGATCATGCACGATACCGGCCTGCTCAAGCCGGTCCTGGCGGAGATCGAAGCGCTTGCCGGAGTCGAGCAGCCGCCCCAGTTCCATCCGGAAGGCGACGTGCTCGAGCACACCTGCGCCATGCTCGATGGGATGCGCAATCCCTCGACGGAACTGGCGATGGCGGTGCTCCTGCACGACGTGGGCAAGCCGCAGACTCAGACCTTCGCCGAGCGCATCCGGTTCGACGACCACGACCAGGCCGGCGCGGAAATCGCGCGGGACGTCTGCCGCCGCCTGCGGTTCTCCAACGACCAGCTCGAGCAGATCGTCTCGCTCGTCGGCAGCCACATGCGTTTCATGGCCGTCCAGCGGATGAAGCTCAGCACGCTCAAGCGCTTGCTGGCGCTGAGCCGTTTCGACGAACATCTCGAACTCCACCGCTTGGACTGCATCTCCAGCCATGGTAAGCTGGACAACTACGAGTTCTTGCAGCAGAAGTTGAAGGAGTTCAGCAGCGAGCAGATCGCGCCCGAGCCGCTGGTGACGGGCCGCGACCTCATCGAGATGGGGTACAAGCCGGGCCCCGTTTTCAAGCGGATTCTGGATGCGGTCCGCGAGGAACAACTCGAGGGCCGGCTGGCCAGCCGCGAGGAAGGCATCGAATGGATCCGGAAACGCGGCGAGGAATGGAAACAGGACCAATCAGCGCGTCCGTAGCGCGGTGCTTGACGAATGCCGGAACCGATCATTATAATGTTTTTGGACGCCGGAAGGGGATAAGCACAACTTTTCCAACTACTTACACGCGTGAGAGATGTCGTGCCCTGGGCCGGCGGACCTTTCGAGCGTGGACTGTGCAGGCTTGTTTCAGGAAGCGGGGCGGCCATCAGGCGCTTTCCTTTCGAGCGGAGCGGAACGGATGAATAACCTTTGCATCGTGGGCCTGCAATGGGGCGATGAAGGCAAGGGCAAAATCGTGGATGCCGTGGCGAACGACTTCGACCTCGTCGTTCGCTACCAGGGCGGAAGCAATGCCGGCCACACCGTCGTCATCAACGGGCAGAAGTTCGTCCTTCACCTGCTCCCGAGCGGCATCCTTCGGCCGGGCAAGCTCTGCGTGATCGCCAACGGCGTCGTCCTGGATCCGCCGCTCCTGTTGCAGGAGATGGACGAACTGATCCGCAGGGGCGTCAAGATATCCGACAACCTGGCGATCAGCGACCGCGCGCACCTCGTGCTGCCGTATCACAAGGAACTCGACAAGCTCCAGGAGGCCGATCCGAGCCGCAACAAGATAGGCACGACCGGCCGCGGCATCGGCCCGTGCTACGTGGACAAGGCCGCGCGCACGGGCATTCGCGCCGGTGATCTGCTCGACCGGGCGACGTTCGAGCGCAAGCTGCGGGCGAATATCGAGCAGAAGAACCGGTTGTTCGAGACGCTCTATCACGCGCCGGCGGTCTCCTGCGAGCGGATTCTCGAGGAGTATTTCGGCTACGCGGAGCGGCTGCGCCCGCTTGTATGCGATACGGTCGCCTTGCTCACGGATGCGCAGGCCAAGGGCAAGCGGATTCTCTTCGAAGGCGCCCAGGGCGCGCTGCTGGACGTGGATTTCGGGACATATCCCTATATCACTTCATCCAGCGCAGGTGCCGGAGGCGTGGCGACCGGAACGGGCGTCGCGCCGAAGGCAATCGGCCGCATACTCGGCATCATGAAAGCGTATACCACGCGCGTCGGAGAAGGGCCGTTCCCGACGGAACTGACCGATGCCATCGGCCGCCGCTTGTGCGAGCGCGGCAGCGAGTTCGGCGCAACTACCGGCCGGCAAAGACGTTGCGGCTGGTGCGACGTCGTCGCGGTCCGCCACACGGTGGCCATCTGCGGGGTGGACGCGATCGCGATGACCAAGCTCGACGTCCTCAGCGGCCTCGAAACGATTTCCGTTGCGACGGAATATCGGTATAATGGCGCTGTTATAGCTCGCTTTCCGGCCGGCGCTGAAATACTGGCGAAGTGCCAGCCGGTCTATCGCACGTTCGCGGGCTGGACAGAGGATCTCTCCAAGTGCCGGAAGTTTTCGGACTTGCCGTCCAACGCCCGCGCGTATGTCACGGCGTTGGAGGAGATGCTGGCCGTGCCGGTGGAAAGCATCTCCGTTGGAAGCGGACGGGATGACTGTGTCAGACGTTGAGGGCGTCTCGGCGGGCGGTCTCCTGGGCGAATGAAATGCAGGGCGCAGCCGACAACGCGCATGAGGACCTTTCCGCATCTCCGCCGCCGGGACTTGAGCCCGTCCCCCGGCACGTCGCCATCATCATGGATGGCAACGGCCGCTGGGCGCGGCGCCTGGGGCTGTCTCGGCGCCGCGGGCACTCGGAAGGCGCCGAGTCCGTGCGCGCGGTCATCCGCGAGTGCTCGCGCCTCGGCGTCGAGCAGCTCACGCTCTATGCTTTCTCCACCGAGAACTGGCGCCGGCCGAGGACGGAAGTGCGGCTCCTCATGGCGCTGATGAAACGCTTCCTGATCTCCGAGCGCGGAGAGTTGATCGAGAACAACCTGCGCCTGCGGGCGATCGGGCGGCTCGCCGAGCTGCCCGATGACGTGCGCGGAGCGCTGGAGAAGAGCATCGAGGTCTGCGAGAAGAACACGGGCATGATCGTCCGCCTCGCGCTCAACTACGGCGGCCGGCAGGAGATTCTGGACGCGGCGCGGAAGATGGCGCTCGAGGCGCGGCGAAAGCGGCAGGAACCCGAGGACTGGACGGAGCAGGATTTCAAGAGCAGTCTCTACGATCCCGAGATGACCGACCCGGACGTGCTGATCCGGACCGGCGGTGAAATGCGGTTGAGCAACTTTCTGCTCTGGCAGCTTTCTTATGCCGAACTGTGGTTCACCAAAACCTGCTGGCCGGAGTTCCGCGCCGCGCATCTCCGGCAGGCCTTTCGCGCCTATGCCCATCGCGAGCGCCGTTTCGGCGGCCTGCAGGGGCGTCGCCCGGCGGCGACGCATTCCGCGCCGCTCAGCGGTTCGGAGCGGGGCGCGCCGTCCCGCCCCGGCTGAGGTCCGCCCATGCCACACGATGGCGAACGAGCCAGCCAAACATTTCACATTGACCAGATCGAAAAAGCGCGCGTGTTGCTGGGCCGCCAGGACCGGCACCTGCGGCTCCTTCGCGACACGTTCAATATCCGCGTCTTCATGCGCGGCCACGTCCTCACCCTCGAGGGCGAAGCGGCCGGCGTGCAATCCGCCTCGAAAGTGGTCACAGACTTGCTCGAGCAACTGCATCAGAAGCCGCACCTCTCCGCCGCCGAAGTGGAAGAAGCCATCTCCGGCGCGATCCAGGCGGAGCAATCCTCCAGCGACATCCACATCGAGGTCTTCACCCGCGGCCGCGCCATCCGCCCGCGCACGCCCGGCCAGGCCGCCTATCTCAAGGCGATGGCTGAGAACGACCTGGTCTTCTGCGTCGGGCCCGCCGGCAGCGGCAAGACCTATCTCGCCGTCGCGATGGCGGTGGCCGCGCTGAAGCGAGACGCCGTCCGCAAGATCATCCTTACGCGCCCGGCCGTCGAAGCCGGCGAGCGGCTCGGTTTCCTGCCCGGCGACATGCAGGCCAAGGTAGATCCGTACCTGCGGCCGCTCTACGATGCGCTGCACGACATGATGCCTCTGGCCCAGTTGCAGCACTACGTCGAGAGCGACGTGCTCGAAGTCGCGCCGCTGGCGTACATGCGCGGACGGAACCTCGATCGGGCCTTCATTATCCTCGACGAGGGTCAGAACTGCACGCGCAAGCAGATGCAGATGTTCCTCACCCGCCTCGGCGCCTCTTCAAAGAGTATCGTCACCGGCGACATCAGCCAGACCGACTTGCCGCCGGACGTGCCGTCGGGGATGATCGAAGCCATGGCGCTCCTGCGCGACGTCCAGGGCATCGGTTTCACCGCGCTGACCCAGCGCGACATCGTCCGCCACCGCCTGGTTCAGGACATCGTGGACGCGTACGAGACGCGCGACAATGCGCTTTCCCCCGCAGGGCCCGCCGACGAGCCCGAGCGTCCGGGTTAATCCACCATGTCCCTGTTCCCGAGACGCAGTAAATTCCGACGCGTCCCCGACGACCGCTCGCGGCCGGTGCCCGCCGAACCTGCCGAACTGCTGACTCCGCCGGACAGGCGGGCGCCGCGCCACCTGATCACCGCCCTTTTCCTGGCCGCAGGCGCCGTGATCCTCAACCTGCACGGCACGGGGCCGCATTTCAAGGCGGGCGAACCGGCCGCCAAGGAGTATCGCGCCCGCGTGGCCTTCAACATCGAGGACCGCGATGCGACCCGGCGCGCCCGCGACGCGGCCATGGCCGCCTGTCCGAGAGTCTTCCGCGAAAACCGCGAACGCCTCGACCAACTGCCGCGCGAACTGCGGCGGTTTCTGACCTCGGTGCTCGATGCTCGTCGCAGCACCGATCTCGCCGACCTCGCGCCCAGCGCCCGCGCGAAGTGGGGCTTGGGCAGCGAAAAACTGCCGGCCCTTCAGGAGGGCTTCGATCGGAAGTGGCTTCAGTCCTCCATCGAAACGATCGAGATCGCGATCAACAGCGCCGCCGACCTGGGAATCATGAACAGCTCCGCCCGCAAGGCCGAGTTGGCCTCGCAGCGGGATGAAGTCGTCGTCGTCAAGGGCGATTCCGAGACGCAGAAGGAGGTCCGGCGCAGCGTCTTCGCGACCCGCGAATGGCCCACCGGCGTCCACGAGTGGTTCGCCGAACAACTGGAATCGGTCCTGAAGGACCGGCCGGAAAAATTCCGCGAAATCTTTCTGGACATGCTGACCTACTGCGCGACGGCTACGCTCACGCCGGACCCCGCGCGGACGGCCCAGGCGATCACGCGGGCGCGGGACAGCGTGGAGACGCGCTACGACGAGATCGCCAAAGACAGCATCATCGTAGCCGCCGGCGACGTGGTGACCCAGGAGACGATGGCGGAGATCCAGGCGGAACGCGGGGCGTACGCCGCGAGCGTCGCCCATGGGGCGCAGCGCGAGGCGGAGGCCAAAGAATTCCGCCGGCAGCTCGTGAGCGCCGCCGGGATTACGGCGTTGTTTCTCGTCGGCTTTGCGCTCCTGGCCGGCCGGGCCGCCTTCATTCCCTCCCCGATATTGGCTTCCAACACCCGCCTTTTCGGTTTTTACGTCCTGTGGCTGGTGACGCTCGCGATCATCCGCCTGCTCGAACCGCTCGGGCTCTCGCTCCAGTGGTCGCCCGTGGCGCTGGCGGGGATGATTTTCGCCGTCACCATGGGGCCCGCGGGCGCCTTCGGAGCGCTGCTGCTCCTGAGCCTGCTGGCGGGACTCGCCACAGATGCCGGGCTCAGCCTCATTGTGCCGCTGCTGTTGGGTGGCACCGTGGCGATTTTCGCGATGCTGCGGCTGAAACGGCCGACGCATGTCTTCGCCGCCGGCGTCCTGGCTGGGTTGATGCAATTGGCCGGGGTCTGGGTCATGTGGTGCATTCACCCGCCGCAGGGCCAAGTGCTCTGGAGCGACCTGCGCCCGCCGATCGATGGATCGCTCGCCGCGCTCGGGAGCGGCGTGCTGGCCGGCGCGGTGATGACGGCTGCGCTCCCGTATGTCGAGAAGTTCTTCGACGTGGCGACGGACTTGCGGCTGCGCGAATGGACCGATCAGAACCAGCCGCTGCTCCGGAAGCTGGCGATGGACGCGCCCGGGACCTATCACCACAGTACGCTGGTCAGCAACATGGCTGAAGCGGCTGCGGCGCAGATCGGCGCGAACGCCTTGCTCGCCAGCGTCGGCGGCTATCTGCACGATGTCGGGAAGCTCAGCCGCCCGGAGTATTTCGGGGAGAACTCCGGCGGCCAGACGGACCGGCACGAAAAGCTTTCGCCCATGCTCAGCGCGCTGATCCTGACCGCTCACACGAAGGATGGCGTAGAGCTGGCGGCTCGTTACGGGGTTCCCTCGCCCATCCGCCATATCATCGCCGAGCACCACGGCACGAGCGTTGTGGAATTCTTCTACCGCAAGGCAGTCGAGGAATCAGGGCGTTCCGGAGATGTAGTCAAGGAGGAGATGTTCCGCTATCGCGGCATGAAGCCGCGCAGCCCGGAGTCGGCGATCGTGATGCTCGCCGACGCGGGCGAGTCGGCCGCGCGGAGCATGGATTCAATGTCGCCTTCCGGATTCGAACGGCTGGTGCACGACATCGTCGAGCAGCGGCTGAAGGACGGCCAACTCGACGAGTGCAGGATGAATATCACGGATATCCGGCGGGTGGAGAAGAGCCTGGTGCGCAGCCTGACGGCCATCGCCCATCCTCGGATCCGGTATCCGGCGCCCACAACGTAAGCGGGCTGTCCATGCTCAGAGTGAAGGTCTCGGACCGGCGCAAAATTCTGCGGAACTTCCGCGCGCAGGTCGTCCGCCTGCTGCGCCTCGCGGCGCCGCGCGAGTGGGCCGGCGGCGAGTTGAGCCTCGCGGTCGTGGACGGCCGCGAAATGACCCGGCTCAACCGCCGTTTTACCGGCCGGCGCGGCCAGACCGATGTCCTGGCGTTTCCGCTGGCCGATGGCCCGTCTCCGGCGCCGCAGGTGGTCGGCGAGATCGTAGTCAACGCATCGCTGGCCGCCCGCGAGGCGCGCCGGCGCGGCGCGCAGCCGATCCATGAATTGACGCTTTACACGCTTCATGGAGCATTGCACCTGGCCGGTTATGACGACCATACTCCGCAGGATCGAAGCGCAATGTATGCGCGCGAGGAGCAGATTCTGCGGCGAGCCGGGATTCCTTATACTCGGCGTCTTCCGAAGCTCCGGCGGACGCCGGCTAGTCCCTCGCACGTGAAGCGTGGATAGGAAGAACAGCCCATGTACGTCGTCGCGGCCCTGGCGCTCGGGTTCATCGCGCTGACCTTCTTCTCGGCGGAGCGCTCGCTCAGTCTGTTCTCCTGGTTTCGGTTGCAGGAGTTGAACGCGCCGAGGTCCCGCAAGAACGCCGCCGGCAACTGCCTGCGCAACCGCGGGCTGGTGGTCACGGCGTTCCTCGTCGCAGGCTGCCTGGCGATCGCCGCGCTGTCGGTCGTGCTCGTCATCGGCGTAAAACGGCGATGGGCGGCGGGACTGGAGATACTCTTCCTGGTGCCGCTGCTCGGCTGGATACTGCCCGAGTTCATCGCCTGGCGGACGGGCGACTGGCTCGCGCTACACTTGGTGCCGGCGCTATACGGAATCGTCGGCATCCCGTTCCGGGCGCTGCGGCTGGGCCTGCTGCGGCAGACCGCCGCGCCGGGCGACGAAAGCGCGCAGGCGGAATCGGATTCCCCGTCCCAGGCGGACAACGCGGACAACCAGGCGCACAAAATGTTCCGCAGCGCGGTCCGCATGAAGTACATCCAGGTGCGCGACATCATGACGCCGAGGACGGATATGGTGACGGTCGCCGATACAGCCACGCTGCGCCAGGCGGCACAGATCAGCACCGAAAGCGGCTATTCACGCCTGCCGGTCCATCGCTCGAACCGAGACCAGATCGTCGGCATCCTCCATGCCAAGGACCTGCTCAAGTTCGCGGGCACCGGGAAATGGGATCAGCCGGCGCTGCCCGAACTCCTGCGGCAGCCGTCTTTCGTCCCCGAGACGAAAACGGTCTCCGAGCTGATGGAAGAGCTGCAAAGCTCGAACGTTCACATGGGGATCGTGGTGGACGAGTATGGCGGCACACGTGGAATCGTCACGCTCGAAGACGTGGTCGAGGAGCTTATCGGTGAAATCCGCGACGAGCACGAACTGCCTCACGAAACGCCTCCGCTCTTCAAGTGGGTGGGCGATCGCAGCGTCGAGCTGGCCGCGTCCATGCGGATCGAGACTTTCAACAATGAATTCGATCAGGACCTGCCGGAGGAGGAAGGCTTCGACACGGTCGGCGGGCTGGCGACGTTCATGATGGCCAAAATCCCGCAGAACGGCGAGTCGTTCCAGGTCGGCGGGGCGCGCATCACGGTGATCCAGGCGGACCCGCGCCGCGTGATTCGCGTGCGCGCGGACCTCGACCGCGCCCCAAAGCGCCGGGAAAAGGGGTGACCGTGCCTTATCACCGGACGTGCGGCGTGATCCTGCGCTGCACCGAATACAGCGAGAGCAGCCAGGTCGCCGCGGTCCTGACGCCGGACCTGGGGCAGATCCACGTGCTGGCCAAGGGCTCGCGACGCCCGCGCAAGGACGGCCGGGGCGCGCTGGACCTGCTGGACTATTGCGACCTGGTCCTCGCACAGCGTCCGGCAGGGCAGTTGCACATCCTGGCCGACTGGAGCCTGCGCGAGAGGTTCCCGCGGCTGCGCACCGACCTGGGGCGCATCTGGGTGGCCTTCTACGCGATGGAGATGGCGCTGGGGACGACCGAGGAAAATGCCGAGGACGGCGCCGTATGCCATGACCTGGTGGATTTGCTGCGCGCGCTGGACCGCGGCGAGAACGAGCACCTGGCGCTCTTCCGATTTCTCTTCCGCGCGCTTCGCACGCTGGGCCACGCCCCGGCGACGGAGAACTGCACGCAGTGCAACGGTCCGCTGCACGGGCAGACTCGCTTCAGCCCGGCCTCCGGAGGCGCGCTGTGCGGCGATTGCACGGGGCTTGACCCGAGCGCATTCCCCATCTCGCGCGGCTCGCTGGCCATTATGACCCGGCTCGCCGCGAAAGGCCCGGGCGCGCCGTTGCGCCTGACGCGCGACCAGATCCGCGAAATACGACGTGCATTTAACGACCAAATCCAGTATCATTTAGGGAAGCCCTTGAGGTCTGAGCGTTTTCTTGCCGAGGTGTAATGCGCGAGCAAGTGCGAAGCTTTACGCCCACCGTCGTGCGCCGGGCTTCACGGGGTTGCGCCGTCCTGGCGCTCGTGACCGTTCTCGCGCTGGCCGGCGCGGCGCAGGCGGAATGGGTCTGGGACAGCGATCTCGGCTGGATTGACATGTCCGAGCGCCCGACGGAGTCCGACCGCGGGCTTTTCGCCTATGCGACCGGCCTGTTCATACGTGGAGATTACGCGGCGGCGGCCGATGTCTTTCAACGCGTGGAGGAGAAGTTCCCGGGATCGCCCTTCGCCGTCAAGGCCAGGTTCGGCCGGGCGAAGTGCGCGCTCCATCTCGACAAGCCGGCTGAAGCCGCAAGACTCTGTGACGGGCTCCTGGCCGCGAAGCCGGAAAGCCTCCGGCGCGATGAACTCGAGGCGTTTATTCGGGACTTGGCCGCGAAGCTGGAGCCGAGCGATCCGAAGCGCGCCGCGGAACTTCTCAAGCGCCTCGGCACAAACCCGCCGGCGGAGAAGGCGCAGCCGGAAGCCGCGACCGGAGCGGCCGAGGGCGTCCGGCCGCAGGGCGAGAATCGCCCGGCGGGCTCGAGTTCCGAGGCGACCGCCGCGCCCGCCTCCGATCCGGAGGCCAAGTACGACGCGATGTTCAGGTCGGCCGTGAGCGACGTGGACGAGAGCCGGGATCGGGAGCACAGCACGATCCTCCTCCAGCAGGCCGAGACGAAGTTCCGCGAACTGCTGAGCGCCGATCCCAAGGGACGGCACGAGAAGGAGGCCCGGGAATATCTCGATGTCATTGACGGCCTGCTCAAGGAATCGGACCCCGATCGCAGAGCGGTCTATTACGCCGTGACTCGACTGCTCGAGCCGGGATACGTCGGCGACAGTTCCATATTCAAGCTCGCCGCAAAGCGGTTCCGCGGCACCGGCGCCGGGGAAACCGCGCGGTTCTACCAGGCCGAGTGCCTGTACCGGCAGGGCGACTTGTGGTCGGCTTTTGACGTGTACGAGCAGTTCCTGCAAGAATACGCCGCGTCGAGCCGGAAGCGCGCGATCGTGGAACGCGAGTACGTGATCGGCCAGGCGCTGGAGGATCAGCACCAGCGCAGCCACGCCGAGGACGTGATGGAGGCCGTGGCGCACAACGCGTCGAACGGGCCGCTGGCGGATGACGCGCTGATGTTCCTGGGACGCGCGCAGCTCGACCGGGAGCGTTTCGAGGACGCCCGGACGACGTTCGATCTCGTGGCGCAGGGCTATCCGAAGAGCAAGTGGAACCGCGCGGCGATTTTCATGAGCGGCGTGGCGGACCTGCGGCACAGCCGGGTCGTCCCCGATAATGAAATGCTCCTGGAGCGGGCGCAGAGGGCCTTCGAGATATACCTGCGCGACCAGCCGGACGGCCAGTTCGCCGACGAAGCGAAGAAACTGCTGAGCGAATGCAAGGAGAAGGAAGCGCAGACGCTGATGGACGTCGCGCACTTTTACGAGAAGCGCGGCCAGCCCGCAGCGGCGGCGGTGTACTACAAGACGGTGCTGGCGGAGCATCCGGAGAGCGTCGCGGCGGAATCCGCGAAATCGGCGCTCGGCCCGCAGGACGAGCCGTTGAAGAAAGCAAACCCATGAAATTGTGGCGACCCGTGGTGTGTGGCGCGCTGCTCGCGGCGGCCGGATTGCTCCTCACCGGCTGCGGGTATCATGCGGGCTTTCTGATACCGGCAGACGTGCACACCGTCCATATTCGCGTGGTCGGGAACGATACGTTCTGGCATGAGGCGGTCAAGTCGGATGACCTTCCGGGGGCCGGCCAGCCTTCATCGAGCCGGCCGGCCTATACGATGGAACTGGAGTTGACCGAGCGCATCAAAAACGAAGTGGTGCGGCGGACGCCGTTGAAGATCGCCTCGGAAGAACAAGCCGACAGCGTTCTCGAGGCCACGATCCGCAAGGTGGAGCCGGGGGTTCTCGTGCGCGACGTCAACAATAACGTCAGTTCGGGACGCGTGACGATCATCGTGGACTTTACGTGGAAGGACCGGCGCACCGGCCGCGTCCATGCGGAAGGCAGGAACATCGAGCGTCCGACCGACTTCGTCGTGACGCGCGGCGAAACATTGACCAGCGCCACGCGCACGAGTTTCGATTACATTGCCGACCAGATTATCGAGCAAATGCAAGAGAGCTTCTAAAGGAGAACCGCGAGTTCATGGCCGACGAACGACAGAACCAGCAACCCCAACGTCCGGGCCAGGGAGGCCCGGGACGCCCACCCGGCTTGAAACCCGGCGGCCCGCCGGGCGGACTATTCGTCTGGGTGGTGTTCCTGTTCGCCCTGCTCATGGTCGTGTACTGGGTGGTCCAGCACCAGAAACAGAGCAAGCGAGAGCAAATCCACTTGAGCATGTTCTATCAGCATCTCAAGGAAGGACAGATCGCCGACGCTGAAATCCACCACAACGTGGTCACGGGCCGATATCGCGGGCCCTTCACGGCGGACCAGTTCGAGGAGTACAGCGCGCCGATCAATGACGTGGAAATCGAAAACGTCTCCAAGGCCCTGGCCGAATACAACGCCGATCCGAAGCACCAGCAGGTGGACTACTCCGAGGACCCGAGCAGCGACTTCATGCAGATGTTGATCGGCATGGTGCCGGTGCTGATCGTCGTCGTCATCCTGTGGTGGCTGCTCGCGCGGCAGTTCCGCTCGGCCGGCGGGACCGGCAGCGTGCTGAGCTTCGGCAAGGCGCACGCCAAGCTGCATACGAAGGAGCAATCGAACGTCACGTTCGACCAGGTCGCCGGCATTGACGAGGCGAAGGAGGAAGTCGCCGAACTGGTCGAATTCCTGAAGAGCCCGATGAAGTTCCGTCGCCTCGGCGGCCGGATCCCGCGCGGCGTGATCCTCATCGGGCCGCCGGGCACGGGGAAAACGCTTCTCGCGAAGGCGATCGCCGGCGAGGCCGAGGTGCCGTTCTTCAGCATCTCCGGCTCCGATTTCGTCGAGATGTTCGTCGGCGTCGGCGCCTCGCGCGTGCGCGACCTTTTCCACCAGGCCAAGGAAAGCGCGCCGTGCATCATCTTCCTGGACGAAATTGACGCCGTCGGCCGCCGGCGCGCCATTGACATTCACGGCGCGAGCGCCGAGAGCGCCCAGACGCTCAATGCGATCCTCGTCGAGATGGACGGCTTCGAGACCGACGACAACGTGATCGTCATCGCCGCCACCAACCGCCCGGACGTCCTCGATCCTGCGCTGCTCCGGCCGGGGCGATTCGACCGCCAGATCATCGTGGACCTGCCGGACATCCGCGGGCGCGAGGCGATCCTGAAGGTGCACGCCCGGAAATACAAGCTCGCCGCCGACGTGGACCTGCGCCAGATCGCGCGGGGCACGCCGACGTTCTCCGGGGCCGACCTCGAGGCTCTCATGAACGAGGCGGCGCTCCTGGCGACGCGCAAGGCCAAGCTCGCCGTCGCGATGAGCGACCTGGAAGAAGCGCGCGACAAGGTCCGCTGGGGCCGCCAGCGCCGCTCGCGGCAGATGACCGAGGAGGACCGCAAGGTCACCGCCTACCACGAAAGCGGCCACGCGCTGGTCGCCAAGCTCCTTCCGGACGCGGAGCCGCTGCACAAGGTCTCCATCATCCCGCAGGGCATGGCGCTCGGCATGACCATGTCGCTGCCGGATCGCGACCGTTACTACATTCAACGGCGGCGGATGATCGCGCAGATCACCATCCTGCTGGCCGGCCGAGCCGCCGAGGAGATGTTCTGCGGCGATATCACCTCCGGCGCGCAGAGCGACCTCGACCAGGCCACCGACATCGCCCGCAGCATGGTCTGCCGCTGGGGCATGAGCGACCTGATCGGCCCGGTGAGTTATCACGAGATGCAGGAAACGGTCTCCTGGTTCCAGGAACCGACGCGCGGCCGAACCTGCTCCGAGGCCGTCAGCGTCAAGATTGATGAGGAGATCACCCGCTTGACGCGCGACGGATACGAAACGTCGAAGCGGCTCATCGGCGAGCACCGCACCGAACTCGACAATCTCGCGAAGACGCTCCTGAAGTACGAGGTGCTCTACAACGAAGAGGTCGAGGCGATCATGGCCGGCAAAGAGGTCATTCGCCCGCCGGCGAACGGCGCGGCGGAAGGGGAAGCGGCCGCTGCCCAGGAAAAGAAGCCGGAAGAGAAGGCCTCCGCATGAGCGATATCCGCAGCGCTCAAACGCCGCGGAGCGTTCGCGATGCCTATGAGCTGACGCTGCCGAACGGAGGGAAGCTGCAGCTCGGCGGGGACCGGCGCGTGTGCGTCATGGGAATACTGAACGTGACGCCGGATTCGTTCTCCGACGGCGGGATGTTCCTGGACGTCTCGAAGGCGGCGGCCCATGCCGAGGAGATGGCCGGCGAGGGCGCCGACGTGATTGACATCGGCGGCGAGTCCACGCGGCCGGGCGCCGAATTTCTGCCGGAGGCGGAGCAGGCCGCGCGCGTGATTCCGGTGATCCGGCGGCTGGCGCCCCGGCTCCGGACGCCGATCAGCATTGACACCACGAGCGCCGGCGTCGCGAGACAGGCGCTGGACGCGGGCGCGCAGATCGTGAACGACATCTCGGCGCTGCGCCAGGACGCCGCCATGGCGCGGCTCGTGGCCGAGCGCGGCGCCCCGGTGGTGCTCATGCACATGCAAGGGCAGCCGCGGGACATGCAGGAGAAGCCGTTCTACCGGGATGTGGTCGCCGAGGTGCGCGATTTTCTGGCCGGGCGGATCGCCTGGGCTGTCGGGCAGGGGATCGCCGAGGAGCAAATCATCGTGGACCCCGGCTTCGGATTCGGAAAGAACTTCGAGCATAACATGTCGCTGCTGCGCCATCTCGACACACTGGGTTCGCTGTCGAGGCCGATCCTGGTCGGCACCTCGCGCAAGGCCATGCTGGGCCATATCCTCGGCGTGCCGCCGGCGGAGCGCGTTTTCGGAACGGCGGCGACGGTGGCGGCGGCTGCGGAGCGGGGCGCGGCCATCGTGCGCGTGCACGACCTCCGCTGCGCGGTCCACGTGGTCAAGGTGATGGCGGCGATACAGGGAAAGGCCTGGAATTGAGCACGCCCCTGACTTTGCTTCCGCACTGGAACACTCTGTGGCCGGCGCTGATTGAGATTGCGCTGCTGTACGTGGTCTTCTATGCCATTTTGGGGTTCCTGCAGGCCACGCGCGGCGCGGGCGTCCTGCGCGGCCTCTTCTTCGTCCTCGTCATGGCGCTCCTCGTGGTGGTATTCCTGGCCAACCAGTTGCACCTGTACCGGATCGAATACCTCATGGGGCCCAATGTGCTGACCTGCCTCCTGATCATCGCGGTGCTCTTTCAGCCGGAGATCCGGCGACTGCTGCTGCGGCTGGGCGAAGTGCCGATGTTCTGGTGGCTGTTCCACGGCGAGGCCACCATTGTACCGGAGATCGTCACGGCGGCCTTCACGCTGGCGCAGCGCAAGGTCGGCGCGCTGATCGTCATCGAGCGCGATGTGGGACTCGGCGCGCTCATCGAGGGCGGCACCCCGGTCAATGCCGCCGTCACGAGCGAACTGCTGGTGACGATCTTCTGGCCCGGCTCGCCTCTTCATGACGGCGCGGTCATCATCCGGGGCGACCGGATCGCGGCGGCGGCCTGCCTGCTGCCGCTGACTGAGCAACCGGGCCTGGCGCGGACCCTGGGAACTCGACACCGCGCCGCGATCGGCGTGACTGAGGATTCCGATGCGATCTCGATCGCCGTCTCGGAAGAGACGCAGCAGGTCTCGTTTGTGCACCGTGGCGAGCTGCGCATGGGCCTCGACAGGGACCAGTTGCACAAGATTCTCGAAGAGGCCTTGATCGAGACGGTCCCGGCCGCCTCCGGCAACCCGGCGAAGACATGACATGCCGCTGAAAACCTTCGAAGAGTTCATCTGGAAGCACGTGTTCAACAACTTCACCGCCAAGGTGATGGCGCTGGCGATGGCGCTCGGGCTGTGGCTCTACGCCTACGTCAGCAGTTATACCGAAAGCGACGTTGAGATCCCCGTCCACATTCACGTGGGCGAAGGCTGGTCCGTTGAACACATACTGCCCGATGAAGCGGTCCGCGGGGAAAACCTGCTGGTCAAGGTCAAACTCAGCTATCCGCGCCGCTTCGAGGACCAGTTCAAACAGGAGTTGAGCGCGGGAAAAACTTACCTTGACTGCAACGTCGCGCCCACGCCTGACCAGAAGCCCGTCAGCGTGACTCTGAAGAAGGAGCTTCTGGTGACGTCGCGCGACTTCTCCCTGCAGATCGAGAGCTTCAAGCCGCCGGAACTCAAGATCGAACTCGTCCGCGAGGCCGCCATGATGGCGCCGGTGGTGCCGAAGTACTCCGCGCCGCCGCCGGGCTATCGCGTGGAATACGCCTTTCCGCTCACGGCCGAGGTGATGATTCGCGGCCCGGCGGTCGTCGTCGCACAGCTCCACAACACCGGGATCGAGACCGAAGAAATCAATATTTCTGCGCCTCGCCCCGGAAACAGGGACGAGTGGGATTTGCAGCCGATGGCCCGCATTCCTTCCAGCGCGACCTTTGAAGGGAAGAGCTACCCGATCACTTGCACCGACCTGGTTCAGTGCAACATCCATCTGGCGAGGGCGCCGGTCGAGAAGAGCTTCACCGAAGTCCCGATCGAGCTGCTCGTGCCGCCCGGCTATTCCTACGTGGCGACGCTGCTCCGGGAGAGCACCACCAACGTTCAGGTCAGCGGGCCGAAGAGCGCCATCGAGACGCTGAAGAAGGAGAACATCGTCCTTTACGTGGACGTCCGCGACCCGAAGCTGGTCCCGCAGGAAACGCCCTACACCCAGCCCATTTATGCGCAGATCGTGGACGAACATCAGCGGGACGTGGTCGTCAAGCCGGCGATTTCCACCTGTCCCGTAAAAATCAGCGAGGCGAAGCCCAGGTAGCCCGGCGCCCGCCGGAGCCCGGGCGGAGGAACACGACGATGAAGATACCCAAGCTCGGAGTGAATATTGACCACGTGGCGACCGTGCGCCAGGCGCGCAGGACTTTCGAGCCCGATCCGGTGACGGCGGCGGCGCTGGCGACGCTGGGCGGCGCCGAGGTCATCACCGCTCATCTGCGCGAGGACCGCCGCCACATCAACGACCGCGACCTGCGGCTGCTGCGCGAGACGGTGTTCACCAAGCTGAACCTGGAAATGGCCTGCGTGCCGGAGATCGTTGGCATCGCCCTGAAGACCCGGCCGGAACAGGTGACGCTCGTGCCGGAGAAGCGCGCCGAGGTCACGACGGAAGGGGGGCTCGATGTCGCGCGGTCGCGGCCGCCGCTGGCGCGGGACATCGCGCGCTTGAAAAAACAGGGCATCCTTGTTAGCCTCTTCATTGACGCCGACCTCGGCCAGGTTCGGGCTTCGGCGGAGCGCGGCGCCGACGCCGTCGAACTCCACACCGGCCCCTATGCGAATGCGCGCGGCGATCCGGCGCAGACGCGGCATCTGGAGCGGCTGTTGCGGGCCGCCGAAGAGGCCGGCCGGCTCCGGCTGCGTGTCAACGCGGGTCATGGGCTCACCTATACGAACGTGCGCGCGCTCGTCGGAGCGCTGCACGTCGAAGAGCTCCACATCGGCCACAGCCTCATCGCTCGCGCGGTGATGGTCGGCATGGAGCGCGCCGTCCGCGAGATGTGCGCGCTGATCGCTCTTTATGCGAAGAGAACCTGAAGTTCCCAGCGAAAGAGGTGTCGGACACATGTTCAAAGGCTCGTTTGTCGCCCTGACAACGCCGTTTCGCAACGGGACCGTGGACTACGCCCGGCTCGAGCAGTTGATTGACTTTCACGTTCGGGAAGGGACGACCGGCCTTTCTCCCTGCGGGACGACTGGAGAATCCGCGACGCTGACGACCGAGGAGCACAAGGAAGTCATCGCGTTCGTCGTGAAACACACGGCCAGAAGGATCCCGGTCATGGCGGGCACCGGCTCCAACAGTACGCAGGAGGCGGTGGAATTGACCCTTGCGGCGGCCAAAGCCGGCGCGGACGCCTGCCTGCTGATCTCGCCGTATTACAACCGGCCGGAGCCGGACGGCATGTTCCTGCATTTCAAGGCGATCGCCGAGGCCGTGCACCTGCCGATGGTGCTCTACAGCATCCCGTCGCGGACCGGGCGCGAGATTGCGATGGAGACGGTGCTGCGCCTGGCCGACGAGGTCAAGGAAGTCGTCGGGATCAAGGAAGCCGGCGGCTCGCTCGACCGCGTCAGCGAACTGTGCCGACAGACGCGCCTCGACGTCATGTCCGGCGACGATTCCCTTACGCTGCCGATGATCTCGGTCGGCGCGACCGGCGTCATCTCCGTCCTGGCCAACATCGTCCCGCGCGACGTGGCCGGACTCGTCTCCTCAGCGCTCGCGGGAGATCTGCCGGCGGCGCGCGCGGCTCATTTCAAGATGCTGCCGCTGGTCAAAGCGACGTTCCTCGAAAGCAACCCGATCGGGATTAAGACCGCCATGGAGCTGCTCGGGCTCTGCACGGGCGAATTGCGGCTGCCGCTTTCGCCGATGCGCCCTGAAAACAAGTCGAAACTGCGCCAGGCGATGCGAAACTACGGACTTCTGAAATAAACACGGTTCGCGCCCATGGAGACCGCACTGATGGATGCAAAAAAAATCGAACGCGCCGTGAGGCTCTTTCTCGAAGGCATCGGCGAGCAGCCGAACCGTCCCGGCATCCGGCAGACTCCGCGCCGCGTGGCAAACATGTGCATGGAACTCTACGCCGGCATGATGATAGACGCCTCCACGATCATCAAGCCGCTCCGGTCCGAGGATCACGACGAGATCGTCCTGATCCGCGACATTCCGTTCCAGTCCGTCTGTGAGCATCACTTGCTGCCGTTCATCGGAAAAGCGCACGTCGCGTATATCCCGGACGGCGCGCGCGTCACCGGCATCAGCAAGCTGGCTCGCGTCGTGGATGTCCACGCCAAGAAGCTCCAAGTCCAGGAGCGGCTGACCACGGCCATCGCCGAGACGATCGTCAACGCGCTCCGGCCGAAAGGCGTCATGGTCGTCATCGAGGCGGAACATCTCTGCATGACCATGCGCGGCGTCAAGAAGCCCGGCGCCGTCACTGTCACCTCCGTGGTCCGCGGCATATTCCGCGAGAATAACGCCACCCGCGCCGAAGCGATGTCGCTGATACGCGCATCGAAATAATCAGCGAGGCGTACGGCCTCGCAGGCCAGCCAGTCCAGAGCACGCCGGCGATTTTCAGCAGCGTCAAGACCAGAACTACAGGCTGCAAGCTGGGTTGCCGGATGGTAAAGGTAACATAAGATATATTATCAGACGTTGCAAAAACATCCGCACCGTCACTGAATAAGCGAGTCTCGGCTGAGTTGGTTATTCCATTCCACAATAACTGTCTCCGCCTTCCAGGTCGCTACGCTCGCCGCTGCATGCTTCAAGATTCGTCGTCCAGGCATCGGGAGGGTCCGTCCGTACGACCTGGATGTACCGGCTGTGCGCTCGTCAAGACCTTTCGCGCGATAGATTCTCGAATCCACCTTGAAGCCGTCCACCCCGGCGACTATAATGAACGCTCCTATATCGGGCTTCTTTCGGTTTCGCGGATGGACGTGGATTTGGATCAAGACCGTGGAAGACTCGTCTGCGCTTGAGTCCAGCGTGCTGGTGCTGAACCGCTACTTCATGGCGCTGCACGTAATCCCTGCCCGTCGCGCGTTCTCGCTGCTGTGCAAAGAAATCGCCGAGGTCGTCCACGTCACCGAGGACCGATACGAGTCGTTCGACTTCGAGAGCTGGCGCGAAGTCTCGCAGTATCGCGAGTTCTTCACGGAGAACGACGAGGCCTATGACTGGATCCGGACCGTCTCGTTCGAGATCCGGGTCCCGCGCGTGATCCGGCTGCTCGGCTACGACAAGCTGCCTCGGCAGCGGATGCAGTTCAACCGCCGCAACCTGTTCGCGCGCGACGAGAATCGGTGCCAGTATTGCGGCCACCGGTTTCCCAGCGGCGAATTGAGCCTGGACCACGTCATTCCGCGTTCTCAGGGCGGGCCCACGAGCTGGGCGAACCTGGTCTGCGCCTGCACGGAGTGCAACAAGCGCAAAGGCGGGCGGACTCCGCGCCAGGCGCACATGAAGCTGATTCGTCTGCCGCAGGAGCCGAAGCGCAGCCCGGTGATTCATCTGAAACTCCGGTCCGGGCGCTACCGTTCCTGGAAGACCTTCCTCGACCAGGCGTACTGGTCCGTCGAGCTCAAGTGACGTCGACTCATCCGGGGCGGCCGAGTATTCTTTTTTCAGATCGAATCCTTTCATGTGCGGAATTTTCGGATACGTCGGCCCGCGCGCGAGCACCGGCACCGAGTCTCATCTATTCTATCCTCGACTATAATCAGCTTTGCGAATCAGGACCCGTCAGCGCCCCATCCGGGGTCTGCGAACGGACACTGACCATGTGAATAACTTTCCTGAGCGCTCCGAGCACCTGGGGGGAGCTGTAGAGGCTAACGGGCCTGTGCATCCTCGTAAGCCCGAGGGAGCGCAAAATCTTGCGGTGTTTTTCGGGCCGCCCAATCGGGCTTTTGATCAAACTGACCTCAATCGGCTTTACCATATCTTCACCCTGAAAATCCTAGCGAGACTAGCCCGCTCTAAGAGGCCTGGGCTTCCTCCAGGATGTTCTTCCCTCTGGTTTTGGAAACCTGCTCGATGCTGCGCAGCTTCTTGAGCCCCTCAACCGTAGCCTTTATCACGTTGTGGGGATTTCTCGAGCCGACGCACTTTGTCAGTATATCGTGAATTCCAGCCGCCTCCATGAT
>JBKQWE010000110.1:0-33067 GCA_052139675.1 Candidatus Brocadiia bacterium | reverse complement strand
GTGCCATGAAAAGGTCTCCTTTCCATGGCACGATTTAACATAACTGAGTGAAAATTAACAGTTAGGTCATATAAAGCCGTGGCAATTAACGGTTTAAGACAAATTCGGTTGTGAAACCGGCTCTAGTCACCGGGTTCCGGCCCCGCGCGCGAATCAAAGGGCTTCCCACCCGCCGCCGAGGGCTTTGTAGAGGCTGATCAGTTCGTCGAGCGCCGCGGTCTGGCTGGCGGCCAACTGGTCGTCAATTTCATTGAGGCGGCGCTGAGCGTCCAGGAGGGTGAGCAGGCCGCGCGTGCCACGCTCAAATTGGAGACGGGCGAGGTCGGCGGCGCGCGATTGATCTTCGCGCGCCTCGGCGAGACGCTGGCTTTCGATCTGGCTTTGCGCATATCGAACGAGGACGGTCTCAACCTCCTCGACGGCCAGCAGTACCCATTGGTGGTACCTGTCGAGCGCCTCGTCGCGCGCTGCTTCCGTGGCGGCGATGTGGGCCCGGATGCGCCCGCCCTGGAATATCGGCCACTGGATGCCCGGACTTGCCAGCCAAGCGATGCTATCCGTACGGAACAAATCGGTGAATCTCGTTGAAAGGAGGGACACGTTGCCCGTGAGAGAGAACCGCGGGTAAAGATCGGCGGTGGCGGCGCCGATGTCCGCGGTGGCGGCGGCGAGTTCGCGCTCGGCGCGGCGCAGGTCCGGCCTGCGCCGGAGCAGGTCGGAGGGCAACCCGACCGGCACGATGTCGGGCGCGAAAGGCAGGGGTTTTGCCTCCAGGAGCAGGGCCAGCAGCGCGCCCGGCTCACGGCCGGTGAGGACGGCGATGCGATAAGCGCCGGCGTGGACGGCGGCCTGAAGGCGCGGGAGGTGCGAGCGCGTCTGTTCGAGCTGCGCCTTGGCCTGGCGGACGTCCAGCTCCGTGCCGGCCCCCTGGCTCTGCTTCGCCTGGACGAGTTCTAGGGTGCGGGATTGGACGTCCACGTTGGCCTCGGCGACCGCGAGCCGGCGCTGGGCGCCGCGCAATTCCACGTAATTGCGCGCCACTTCGGCCACCACGCTCAAAAGCACATCCCGGCGATTCTCGTCAGCCGCCTCGACTCGGGCATCGGCGGCTTCCATGGCGCGCTGAGTTCCGCCGAACAAGTCCAGTTCCCAGCTTGCATCGAAGCCGGCCTGGTAAAAGTCCTCATCCGGATTGACGAGACCCGTTTGAAGCACCGGCTCCGGCAGCAGGTCCGTCGTCCGACCGACATGCACGTGGGCGTATCCGGCGTCACTCGTCAACTTAGGCCACAGGCCGGAGGCTTCGGCGCGCCGCAGCGCGCGCGCCTGCCGCAGCCGGGCCTCAGAGGCTTTCACGTCGAGGTTCTGCGAGGCCGTCATCGTCACGAGTTTCAGCAGAGTCGGATCGCCCAACTGCGCCCACCAATCCGCCTGGGCCGGCAGCGACGAGGAGGCGGCCGTGGTGGTTGGATAGCCCGCCACTTCAGGCGGCGCCGGCGGCTGATAGTTCGGGCCGACCTTGCAGCCTGCCGCCGCCGCCAGCGCACAGCAGAGCAGGGAGACGCGCATGACGGACATGTTATTCCTCCCGCCGAACCCGGCGCGCGGCCGCCGAGAGCCCGCTCAGTCCGTAGTGGTACAGGTGCTCCACCATGTCCGGGGCATGGTCCGGCCCAAGCCGGAGCGCCGGGAAGAGCCGGCGCATGGTGCGGCGGTCATAGATGGCGATGAGCAGGCAGGGCGAGAGGACCGTGAGGCAGGCGCGCGCGACGGCGGGGTGGCCCGGGGGAAGTTTCATGATGCCGCCGACGATCCGAGAGACGATGGCCGACCCGGGAAGCCCTTCGGTCTTCAAGAGCCCGATGCCGGCCGGGGATGGCGTCACGGCCTCGCGGCTGATCACTTTGAGCACCCAGGAAACCGACGGGAGGCTCAGGGATGCTGTGACGAAAAGCTCGATCAGCGCCCTGAACTGCACTTTCGGGTCGGGCCCGCGCGCGACGGCGCGTCGAAAACTCTCCATCGTCACCAGCCGGTTGTGCGCCTCATTCACGACGGCCGCACGCAGTCCTTCCATTCCGCCGAAATAGTAGTTCACGGCCGCCGAGCAGGTGCGGGCCCGCCGGCAGATCGCCCTGCCGGTCGCCTTCTCGAACCCCTGTTCCGCGAATACATGGCCGGCGGCTTCCACGAGCCTTTGCCGGGCGCCGGCGCGCCTTCCGGGAAGGGCCTTCACCGCCGCGCGCCGTGTCCTCCCCGCCGGGATCGCCCGCGTATCCGAACTGGAAAGAGAAATGCGCCTGCGCATGGGGGAAATGTAACACGAGCCGCGGGACCTGTCAAACCGTTATTTCAAATTCACATTTGATTTTGATTTTCGCGGGCGACGGCTGTATACTCCTTTCCGACTTGGGCATGGAGGCCGCTGATGCGGAAAGCCTTGTGGATCGTCGCAATCGTTCTGGCTCTTGCCGCTTCGACGTCCATCGCCTTGCGGCTGCTGAAACGGGGCGCCGCGAGCGCCGACGTGACGTTATACGGCAACGTGGACCTGCGGCAGGTGGCGCTGGCGTTCAACGGCTCGGATCGCATCGCCGCGGTCTGCGTCGAGGAGGGCGACCGCGTGCGCGCGGGCCAGTTGCTCGCGGAGCTCGACACGCACCGGCTCGAAGCGGTGCTCGCCGAGGCGCAGGGGCAATTGGCCGCGCAGCAGCAGGTGCTTCTGCGCCTGAAGAACGGCACCCGGCCGGAAGAGGTGGCGAAGGTTCGGGCGCAATTGGCCTCGCTGCAACAAGTGCTGCTGCGGCTGAAGAATGGAGCCCGGCCGGAGGAACTGGCGCAGGCGCGCGCCACCCTGGATGCCGCCAGGGTGGATGCGGCCAATGCGCGCGCCAATTCCGCGCGGGTCAAGGGCCTTCAGGCCAGCGGGGCGAGCACGCAGCAGGACGTGGACAACGCCCAGGCGGCGCTGGACGAGGCCGAAGCGAAAGTGGTCTTCACCCAGAAAGCGCTGGATCTCGTCGTCAGCGGGCCGCGGAAAGAGGACGTCGCCGAAGCGGAGGCGAAGGTGGCGGCCGGCCAGGCGACCCTGGATCTGGCCATCGCGGGGCCGCAAAAGGAAGACATTGACGAGGCGGAGGGCCTCGTGAAGGCGCGCGAAGGCGCGGTGGCGCTCGCCCAGCAGCAACTGAAAGACGCGCGATTGATTTCTCCGACGGCGGGCGTCATTCGCAGCCGAATTATGGAGCCGGGCGAAATGGCCTCGCCGCTGAAGCCGGTATTCTCCATCGCGGTCACCGAGCCCAAGTGGGTGCGCGCTTACCTCTCGGAATCGGACCTCGGGAAGGCGCATTCGGGCATGCCGGCGTCGGTTGCGGTGGACAGTTTCCCAGGCCGGAGCTTCGAAGGCTGGGTCGGATTCATCTCGCCGACAGCCGAATTCACGCCGAAGGCCATCCAGACGCCGGACCTGCGCACGAGCCTCGTTTACGAAGTGCGGGTAATCGTCAAGGATCCGGCGGACGAGCTGCGGCTGGGGCAGCCGGCGACGGTGCGCCTGCAGTCCGGCGAAGCGACCGCGCAACCTCACCCGGCGACCCCGGCGGGCGTTACGACGACGGCGCCGCCGGGGGAGCAGCGATGACCGCCAGAAGGGAAAACGGGCCGGTCCTCCGCTGCCGCGGCGTCAAGAAGGCCTTCCGCCAGGGGCGCGGGGAAACCCTCCAGGCTCTCGACGGCGTCTCGCTGGAAATCGGCCGCGGCAAGCTTGCGGTGCTCGTGGGACCGGACGGCGCCGGCAAGACGACGCTCATCCGCCTGATCGCCGGCCTCATGGCTGCCGACGAAGGGGAATTGACCGTCCTCGGCGCGAACGTCGCCACGGATCCCCAGCAGGTGCAGAACCGCCTCGCTTACATGCCGCAACGCTTCGGCCTTTACGAGGACTTGAGCGTCCAGGAAAATCTCGACCTCTACGCCGACCTGCACGGAGTCACGCCCTCTGAACGCAAGGAGCGGTATCCCCGCCTTCTGGAAATGACCGCGCTGGGTCCTTTCTGCGACCGACTGGCCGGCCGACTCTCAGGCGGCATGAAACAGAAACTGGGGCTGGCGTGCACGTTGATCCGGCGCCCCGAGTTCCTGCTGCTGGACGAGCCCACGGTGGGCGTGGACCCGCTTTCGCGCAGGGAACTGGGGCGGATTATTCATCAACTCGTGTCCGAGCAAGGGATCACGGTGTTCCTGAGCACCTCCTCTCTCAATGAAGCGGAACGGTGCGACCAGGCGATTGTGTTGTGTCACGGGAAGGTCCTGGCGGACGGCGCGCCGGCCGAGGTGAGCGCGCTGGCGAAGGACAGGGTGTTCCTGGTCGAACCGCAGGCCGGGCAAGCGGCGCGCGGTCTCCAGGCGCGATTGCTGGGCGAAGCGGCGGTGCTCGATGCGGTTCCACAAAGCGGCCGCGTGCGGATGCTTCAAGCCGAGGGCGCCTCCATCTCCGCCGTCGGCGCCCTGTCCGGGGCCAGGGTCGCCCCGACGCCGCCGCGTTTCGAGGACGGGTTCATGGTGCTTCTGCGGCGCGCGTCAGAGCGGCCGCACACTCCCGTCTCGTTGCCGGCGGAATCTCCGCCCGGGAATCCTGAAGGCGAAATCGTGGTGGAAGTCCACGATCTGTCGCGCCGGTTCGGGGATTTCACGGCGGTGGACCACATCAGCTTCGATGTTCGCCGAGGCGAAGTTTTCGGGTTGCTCGGCCCGAACGGGGCGGGGAAGACCACGACCTTTCGAATGCTGTGCGGGTTGCTGGAGGCATCGGGCGGAACGTTGCGCGTGGCCGGGCAGGACCTCCGCCACGCGAGGGCTTCCGCTCGGCAGCGGATCGGCTACGTGGCGCAGAAGTTTTCGCTCTACGGCCAGCTTTCGGTGGCTGAAAACCTGAATTTCTTTGCCGGCGCGTACGGCCTGCGCGGCGGGCGCAAGAGCGAGCGCATCCAATGGGCGATGGACGCGTTCGGGCTTCGGCCTTTCGCGGCGCTCCCGAGCGGCCAACTGCCGGGCGGATACAAGCACCGGCTGGCGATGGCCGCCGCGCTGATGCACGAGCCGGACACGCTGTTCCTCGACGAGCCGACCAGCGGCGCCGATCCGCTGGTCCGCCGCGAATTCTGGCGGAGGATCACCGGCCTCGCAGAGCACGGCGTGACCGTGATCGTCACGACGCACTTCATGGAAGAGGCGGAATATTGCGACCGAATCGTCATCATGGATACCGGCCGTGTCCTGGCCCATGGCGCGCCCGGCGACATCCGCCGCCACGCTCACCCCGAGCCCGGCGGCGAGGCGACGATGGAAGAGGCCTTCGTTGACATTGTGGAACAAGGACGCCGTTCGGACTGACCGGGAGCGGCGGGAGACCGGCGCAATGCTGAAAGGAAAATTCCGATCTGCCAGCCTCCGGCGAATCTGGGCGTTGAATCGCAAGGAAATGCGGCAGGTGCTGCGCGATCCCAGCAGCCTCGCCATCGGGGTCGTCTTGCCCGTCCTGATGATCCTGCTCTTCGGGTACGGGTTGTCGCTCGACGTGAAGAACGTGCCCGTGGCGATCGTCCTGGAGGATCCTTCGCCGGACGCCCTGGAGATCGCCGCCGGCTTTCAGCTCTCGCCGTACTTCACCGTGCGCTTGTTGAGGGCGATGCCCCCTGCCGTCGCGATGCTGCGCCAGAGAGAGGTGGACGCAATCCTTTGCCTTCGGTCGGACTTCTCGAGACAAATGCGGCTGGGGAATGCCGAGGTCCAGGTCATCGTGGACGGGAACGATGCGAACACGGCCCGGATCATCGAAGCGTATGCGCAGGGCGCGGTGGCTCGCTCGCTGGCCCGCCGCGCCGCGCAAGGGGCCGACGTGCCCGGTGGACCGGTCGCCTTGCAGAGCCGCTACTGGTTCAACGAGGCCAGTGAAAGCCGCTACTTTCTGGTTCCGGGGCTCCTGGTGCTGGTCATGACGCTCATCGGAGCGTTGTTGACATCCCTGGTCATGGCCCGCGAGTGGGAGCGCGGCACGCTGGAACCGCTGTTCGTGACGCCCGTCCGGCCGGACGAGATTCTCCTGAGCAAGATGATTCCCTATTTCGCCATGGGGATGATCGGTCTGGGGCTGTGCCTCCTGGCCGCGAAGTTCCTGTTCGCGGTCCCGTTCCGAGGCTCTCTGTGGGTGCTCGTCGGCGCATCCGCCCTTTATCTGGTCGTGGCGTTGGAGATCGGTCTGCTGATTTCCTCAACCACCCGGAACCAGTTCGTCTCCATGCTGCTGACGATGATCGTGACCTTCCTGCCGGCGATGATGCTTTCCGGGGTCCTTTTTGACCTGCGGAGCATGCCTCTGGCCGTCCGGGCGGTCACTTACGCGCTGCCGGCGCGATACGCCGTCGCCATGCTTCAGACCCTCTTCCTGACGGGAAACGTGTGGAGAATCATCATCCCGCAGTCGGCGGTGCTGGCCGGCATGGCGGCGGTGCTGATGGTTTTCATCCGTGGCGCGATCCGCAAGAGAGTGGCGTGAAGGAGAGTCGCATGCTCGATGCGATGCACCGCGTGGTGGCGCTCCTGATCAAGGAACTGCTCAGCGCCCTGAAGGATCCGCGCACTCGCATCATTCTTTTCGCTCCCCCGGTGATCCAGTCCCTGCTCCTGGGGTATGCGGCCACGTTTGACCTGACCGACGTGCCCTACGCCGCGCTCGACGCGGATCACAGCGCCGCTTCGGAGGACCTGCTCCGCCGGTTTGACGGCGCGCGGATTTTCCATCGCGTGGCCGATCCCGGCAATTCGAACCGGATACGTGACTGCATTGACGAGCGGCGCGCGCTGGTGGCGATCCAGATTCCTTCAGACTTCGAGCGGCGCCTGCAACTGGGGCTCCCGGCGGAGGTGCAGGTGATCGCCGACGGCCGGAACTCCAACACGGCCGCCATCGCGATCGGCTACGTCGGCGAGATCGTGGAGAACTTCAACGCGGACTGGCGCTCGGCGCACGGCCTCAGAACGCCGCCGGTCCGGGCGATCCTGCGGGCCTGGCACAACCCCAACCTCGAGAGCCGCTGGCACATGATTCCCAGCCTGATCGCCACGCTGACCATGCTCGAAACGATCATCGTGACGGCCATCGCCGTCGCCCGCGAGCGCGAGCAGGGAACGATGGACCAATTGCTCGTCACCCCCTTGCGGCCCGTCGAGATCATCGCCGGCAAAGCGCTGGCCGCGATGATCATCGGAACGACGCAGGCGACCAGCGTCCTTCTCGTCGCCCAGTTCTGGTTCCGCATCCCGTTCGCCGGCTCCCTCCTGACTCTCTACGCCGGACTCACTTTATTTCTCCTCGCGGCCGTGGGCTTGGGGATTCTGGTTTCGTTGTTCGCCACGACGATGCAGCAGGCGTGGCTCAATTCCTTCATGCTGATCGTGCCCTTCACGATGCTCTCCGGGCTGGCCACGCCCATCAGCGCGATGCCGAAAGCCCTGCAGTACTTCTCGCTCGTCAACCCGCTGCGATACGCGCTCGACGTCGCTCAGCGCGTGTATCTGGAAGGAGCCGGGTTTCGCCTTCTGACCTACGATCTCTGGCCCATGGCCATCATCGCGCTGGTCACGCTTACGGTGTCATCCTGGACGTTCCGCCGGTGGGTGGCGTGACGGGAGGGCCGTCAGCCGGGCGTGGGGATTAACTCCTCGTGCTTCCGCTCCTCGTGCTTCCTTGCGGAAATAGGCGTCCTATTTCCGCAAGGAAGCATGACCGCAATAAGCCGCGTCGTTATACCGAGTTATACGTTCCGTTGGGCCGTGTTTAGTTGCGTAAATTGGCGTACCAATTTACGCAACTAAACACTAGGCGGGCGCCGGAACCAGGGCGGCTTTTTCGAGCTGCTCCCAGTACGCGGGGTCGGAGAGGCGGCAGCGCGGCGCGCTGCGGCAGTAGATCGGATGCGAAGAGAACGTCCGCCAGATGTCTTCCAGCGGCTGGCGGCGGACGTTGCCGAAAGCGAAGGGCGTAAAGTCGCAGGGGCAGACGTCGCCGTTGCCGCGCACGTGCATCTGCGCCACCCCGGCCGGGCATCCCTCCGCCGCGCACGGGTACGCGATGCTCGTCAGCATCGTCTGGTGGATGATCCGCGGGTACTCCGGCGATGCGTTGTATCGGGCGCGCAAGGCACCGACCTCGGCCACATCCTCTTCCTTCAGCATCAAGTCATGCCGGTTCGCCAGCCGTCCCGTCGCGATCAGATCGAACAGGAACACTTCCAGCACCTTGAGTTCCCGGGCCAGTTCCATGAGCGCGGGCAAATCGCCCGACCGCACGTTTTCGCGCGAGGCCGTTGTGGAAATGCCCGTCAGCAGGCCCGCCCGGCGGCACCGGTCCAGACCGGCCACGGCCTTTTCGAACAGTCCCGGCCGATTGCGATTCGCGTCGTGGCGCGCGGCATCGGCCGAGTCGAGGCTCACGAACAGCCCGGTCAATCCCGCCTCCTTCAGCCGCCCGACCGCGTCGTCCGTCAGGTACTCGCCGTTCGTGAACATCACGCACATGCTCTTGCGGGGATCTATGTCCCGGATCAGGTCGCACAGTTCCGGCATCAACAGCGGCTCGCCTCCCGTGAAGACCACGCACGTCGTCCCCAGTCGGATGGCCTGGCGAACGGTATCCTGGATCTCGGCCGCGGTCAGCGCGCTCCCCGCTTGCGTGACTTCGTCCTGGTACTGTGAGGCGGAGCAGTGGCCGCAGCGGCATTGGCAGCGGTAAGTCACAGCGAGGGTGAGGAAATGCGGCGTCCGGCTGCCCCATTCAGTGGAGCCGTCGGCGGCAACGCGCGTATTCTTGTCCATGAGATTGCGCATGATCAGCCGCACGCGGCGCACGGCGGCGGGGGAATTCAGGGGCGGGCTCAGCAGCGACCATCCCACATTCCCGTTGTCCATCTGCACCGTGTGCTTGTTCCGAATGTAGTGGGTTTCGATCGCCTCGCGGTATTTGGCCATATTATTGCGGATTACACTGCGCGTCCACTTCGTCATCCCGTTGGAGCCCAACGATGATCCCCCTTTATAATCCCCTGCCTTAGCCACTTCGCCCTCGATTAAACTCTTCCAGCATCTATAGCATCGTTCCGGTGGCCCGTCAACACGAATCCGTCAGGCGGGATAGTTGCCGACACTCAGCGCTGATCCGCGCCGGCTTCCGGTTTGGAACGCGGCTCGGACAGGTCGTAGAGATATACGGCGGCATCGTAGCCCTCGGGCATTTTCAACGAGTCAACCCGGCGCCCCATCTTGTCGAGAAAGTACAGGAAGAGCCGCTGGTCGTCCACTCCGTTCAAGTCCCAGGTGTGGGTGAAGAGAACCCATACCCTTGGCCGGCCCCGCAACCGCTGGAGATCCGCTTCCACCTGCCCCCAGGCGGGATTCATCAGCGCGGACTGGATGCCCTCCACGTAATCACTCTGCTTGAAACCGTAGAACTTCGCGTAATACTTGAACGCGACGCGGCTGTCGCTATACAGGTAGACAAGGTCCCCCGGCTGCCAATGTCCGCGAACGTGCGCCATCAAGGGTTTGATTTCCTCGAACTTATAATTATAGAACGTGGTGTTCTTGTACATGGTCCGCTCCGCCAGCCGGGCCGCTGCCATTCCCGCGGGATGGAAAAGCAGGAGAAGCGCCAACCCGGTCCCGGCCCACACTGCAATGCGTTCAGGACACCGCCGCAGAGAATCTATGCCCGCCGTGATGGCCAGAAGGACCAGCGGCGCGAGGAAGACGATGGCCCGGCCACTGCACGGGTAAACCCGCAACCCCGAAAGCATCAGCACCGCCACGCAAGGGCAAACGATAATCCCTGCCTCGTAAACGCTCCGTTGCAAAAAATGGCGCACGCCCAAGAGAAAAGATAATCCGGCAAGGCCGCCGAACGTCAGCCCAACCGGAACGGTGACGACCTGTATGAACGTCTGTGCGAACCAGAAGAGGTCGCGCAGCGATCTGGGAGGCAAGGGCATGAAGGCCTCGTCCCATTGGTGTTTCCAGCCTGGGTCATGCGCAAAGGAGCCGATCTGCGCTGCATAAAGGGCGGCAAATCCAACGGCCCAGAGGGCCACCGCCGGCGCCAGCCGCCACACCGCGTCCCATCGCCGCCGAAGCGACTGATCCAGCGCCCAGGCGCAGCCGACGCCCGTCAGAACGAACGCCGCCGGGAACGAGAACCAGAGAGCGGCGCCTCCCACGACCCCCAAGACCAAGGCGCGACGGAGCGACAATGTCCCGCCGCTTTCTCGCGACAGCGCCAGCAGGATCGCCAGCGTCGCCAGCGCATCGGTGGAATACTGCTTCAGGTCGGAGGACAGGAAGACCAGCGGCGGCGCAAGCGCAAAGAGCAACAGCACGCAGGCGACGCCGCTTTCGGAGAGGCGCCCCCGCGCGACCCAGAACAGCATGGGCAACGAAGCCACCCCGCATATCAAAGGGAAGAGACGCAGCGCCAGGTCGGTTTGGCCGAACAACACCGTCGCCGCCTTCTCGCATATCAAGAAGCCCGCCGGCGCCCGTTGGTCATACTGGAGGGGTTTCAGCAGTCCGGCGAATGAGCGGTCGGAGATGTTCGTCGCGACCATGGCCTCGTCCAGGAACAGCGACCGGTCATACGCGTACTGGTTCACCCGAAGCAGCGCGCCCAGCAGGATGATGGCCCAGGGAATCGCCGGCCGCACGAAGGCCCAAAACGGTCGCGCACGTTCCGCCGACCGCCGGCGGGGTGCGTCCGTCATTTCCGCATTCACGTTTCCTCCACGGACTCAATCGCCTCAACCAAACGCGATTCAACCTGCGCCATGCCGGCCCAACTGAGTATTTTCTCCCGGCTGCGGGAGGCCGCCTGGCGGTACAGATCGTCTTGCCGCTTTGCGACATGATAACTTCGCGCGATCTGTTCCACGAGAGACGGCCAGACGATGCGCGCCCAACTGGTCCGGGCGCCCAGCGCCGGAGTCTGAGGCCACCGGGCTAATTCCGGATGCGATTCTACCCTGAACCCCATTGCGTCCTCCCAATAATCGCCAATGGCCGAATGGCAGGGCGTCACCGCCGGGCGGCCGGCGGCCATGTAATTCATCAAAGGCAAACAGTTCCCCTCCGCCCTTGTGGCCTGCACGTAATAGGTGCTCGCCTGCGCCAGTTGAAGCAACTGATCCTCCCTCAAGTAGCCGGGGATGAACACGACCTTGCATCGGTGTGCGATGCCGCACGCCCGGTAGAAGGACATGACGCGCCGGACCACTTCTTTGTTGTCCGCAATCAGTTTGATGACCAGCGTGGCGTCCGAATAGTCCTTCATGGCATGCACGAACCCCGTCAGCAGATCGCTCCAGTTCTTTCGGCCATCGCCGGGATTCAGGATGCTGACGTAGACGACCTCCGAAAGATCAATGGATGACGCCCGGGCGTAATCGAAATTCCCGCCCGTTTCTGCCCACACCTCAAGTGCGGCGCGAACCGAGCAGGCGACACGCGGCGGCAATAGCGGCCGTACCGCGTGGCGATAGAAGACTCGCAGGGGCGATTTCGCATCGGAGCCCCCGCTGTCCCCCTGCCCGCCGGTCAAGTCGCGTTCGCGCCCGGCCTTCGCGCCCGCCTCGATGCCCCGTCCGGCGTGGAAGACGTAACACGGGCATTCCATGCGCACGACCCGCGAACTTTGCCATGATGAAATGTGAAAATAAGAATCGGGAACCGGGATGGGCACGATTTTAATCGGGGTGGTCACTCCTCCTCGCAAGAAGGCATCCCTGGTGAAGGGTCCGCCGACGATCACCAGGGAGCAGCGCGCGGCCACCGCCGGCCAATTGTGCCGGGCATTTCCCCGGTACTCTTGATTCGGGATATCGGGAAATTCCCATGCCGGCACTATAATGTTAGGCGCGGCGCGGGCAAGAGTCACATCCTGCGGCGGCAAAAACGCAATGTGCAAAGGCGCCAGGCCGAGCTTGCGAAGGCGCTCTGCCTCCGCATCAAGTCGTTTGGAGGGGTTGGAAACCAGTATCACCTGGCCTTGGCGGCGGAGCATCGGAACGAACAGTTGCGTGACAATATCGTAGGAATATCCGGGGATTCCGAGGTGCTTTCCCCGGGCGGCGCCGGTCTCATAGGAGGTGATCAGGAAAGCTCTTGGGCGGCGCACGAGTGCTTGATCTCCTCCTCACGGACGGCTCACTGGGGACGCACTTTATCCCGGCAGCGCACCGAAGTCAAGATGGAACCGGCATGGGCCGCCGGCTGCGCCCTGTCGGCAGGAACGCCGTTCGTTGCGGGCCCAAGGCCGCCATGCCCCCGTCTATGGGCCACGGTGGAAGCCGCGCCGGATGGCTGGAGACCGGCGATCACACCGCCTGAAGAAGTTCGTCATAGACCGACGAGACCGCCAGCGCCGTCCGACGCCAATCGAAGAATTGCGCCCGTTCGCGTCCCGCCGCCGTCAGCCGCACGCGAAGCGCCTTGTCCGACAGCGCCTCCGCCAGTCCCCTCGCGATGTCCTCCACCGACAGCGCGTTCACGTACCGCGCCGCCTCGCCGCAGACCTCCGGCATGGAACTCACACGGGAGGCCACCACGGGCAGGCCATATCCCATGGCTTCCACCGGCGGAAAACCGAACCCTTCGTAAATGGAGACATACGCCAGGGCCGCCGCGCGCTCGTAAAGCCACTTGATCTCAGCGTCATGGCACGAACCGACAAAGAAGACTGCGTCCGCAACCGAAAGCTCTTGCGCGCGATGGAAGATCGTCTCGAACAACCAGCCCGAACTGCCCGCGATCACCAGACTTTCCCGGAAGCCCTCCCGGCGCAGCATCGCGACGGCTTCGATCAACCGCTCGTAATTCTTGCGCGGTTCGAGCGTGCCCACGGCCAGGATGAAGGGCCCCTCCGGCAGCGGCGCCGATGGCCTGCGCGCCGCGCCCGGCCAGGGCCGCACGCCGGGATAGGCCACGCGCACACGCTCGTCCCCCACGCCGAGATACGTCTGGACATCCGCGGCGGTGTGCCGGGAATCGCAAAGGATGCGCGCCGCCTTCTTCGCCACGCGCCGCGCCGACGCGCGCTTCCACAGCAACTGCGCCCGCGTGAACATGCCCGGGCAGACTAAGAAACTCAGGTCATGACAGGTCACGATCGTCGGCCAGGGCGCCGCCATCGGCATGGCGCAGTTGGGATAGTGCGCCAGGCGGAATCTCCGCCCGCGAACCGGCAGGCTGAACTGCTCCATGAGAATTCTGTGCCAGGCGCTTCGCGGGTTCCCGCAGACCAGGAGCCGGTCTTGCCGGATCCCGGCTGCGCCCCTCATCCGCGCCTGCAAGGCCACGCTCACGTCCTCCCGCAATCCGGTCATCTCCCGCGCCAGCTCCAGGGCATAGCGGCTCACTCCCGCTCCCCTTGCCCAACCCGCCAGCGCATTAAAGAGAATCCCTTCCCGCACGGTCGCCTCCTTCCGGCGAGGATTATAAGCGTCGGATTCGCGTCATAGCAAATCGGCGCTGCCGTTGACGCCTGTGCGGCAATGCCGGCCGTGGTGATGGGTTCCAGGTCATTGACCTCGATGCGCGGTCCCTGCTTGCGGGGGCAGCAAGTCGGGAGCGTGACCACCTCCGGCAGCGGACCGACCTGATGGCCGAACTCCGCTGAAGCAGCTCGAATCTTTCTTCGGGAGAGGGTAGAATATGGTCTGCTCGGACGCGCTTCCGCAGGATGGCGACCTGGGGCTTCAGGAGGCGTATCTGGGCGTTGTGCCGTGGAGCGAAGAACTGGGGGACCAGCCGGAGGACGGTTTGGAGGGCATTGGGCATGGGTCTCTGACGCCTCCGAGGAACATTTCGAGGTGATTCAATAACCCGGAAAGGATTGGCCAATGAAAATCAGCGCTCGTAACAAATTCGTCGGCAAGGTCAAGAAAATCACTCACGGTACGGTCAACTCCGAGGTCGTCATCGCCCTCCCCGGCGGTCAGGAAATGGTCTCGGTCATCACCGAGACTTCCGTTAAATATCTCAAGCTGAAAACCGGGTCGCGCGTCATCGCTTTCATCAAGGCGTCCAACGTCATACTGGCCGTGCCTTGAGGTCGCAAAGACTGCGATTGCAGAAAGACCGCACGAAACCCGCGCAGGGGACGAAAAAAGACCTGCGGATATTTTGCAACCTCTCTGAAGAAAAGGCGCGCAGACGATAGCCGCAGCCGGGACGCTCTCTAGTGTTTAGCTGCGTAAATTGGCGTACCAATTTACGCAGCTAAACACGGTCCAACGGAACGCATGAGTTCACGCCTCTCTCCGGCGGGAGACTCCAGGTCCCCCGCACTCAATTCAGCCGGTAGCATGCTCCCGCCAGGCGGCCGGTGTTGAATTCCCAGAGGACCATACCGCGCTCAGTGTTTAGAGGATTCCACACTACAGAGAGTGTTCTGGAACCCAACAAGCCTTCTAATATGTCCTTACATACTCAGCCCTAAACTGTTACATCAGCCACTTCAAATGCATTGCAATATGGCACAATAATTGCGGCGCAATTTAGAACGCCCCTTTATCAGAACCGCCAAGTGGGTAAGTTGGGCGCCGATGGTCGCTGAACAGGGTGCAAGGCATAGGCAAACGGGAATCACTTCCCGCTATTGCCCAACGGGGGAACGGCAGATGGGGATCTTCAAATCTCGCGCAGTGTTGTGCCGCACCGTCGCCGCCGCAGCGCTGATCCTGTCCATGGCCTCAACCGCGCACGCAGTCGGGTTCGTCCTGCGGTTTGGCGGGTTGGATGGGCCCACCGTTTTCTCCGGCCGAACCTACAACTATTACCTGAGCACGGCGCCGGGCGTCAGTCCGGTCAACTACGGCGTCAATTGGATCTCAACTGTGACTGACGCGGCGGGCGCGGGCGCGACAAGGAACATGACCTCAGTCATCACACCTCCTGGAGGCGCGGCGCTCACGTTCCAGTTCAACGGCCTTTCGCAGCCGGCGGCTGCTCCCGGGATCGTCATGGGTCAGGCCGCACAGGAAGCGGTCGGTGGTACGGTAGCCATAGCGCGGACCACGGTCGTGGTGCCTCCCGGCGCGGCGGATGTCCCGACAACGCAAGTGATCCTGTCGGGCCGCATTGTCACCGGCAGAGTCATTGTCGTTCCCGGCCCGGATTTCAAATGGTCGCTCCTGAATCCTTTTGGAAATACTCGCGCCATAACCGGCATCACTGTCACGCCCAGCTATCGCGATACAACGACGGGAGAAATATTCAACGGTCCCGCGATCAACGGCGGCAATCTTGCGGTCGGAAAGGGGACGAACGGCAACATGCCCAACGTCGCCGTCAATCCCGATGGGTCGGGTGATACAGGGACACTGGCGGACTACAGTCTGTCCGCCATGGGCTCCGGTCAGATTACCACCACGCTGGAATTCATGGGCACCGTGAATGGAACGCCTAATGATGAGCTGGACTTGGAAAGCGCGCTGGAACTGTTCCTGGACGATGGCTATGAGTTTAATGCGCCGATGTTCGCGATGACGGATGATCCGCCGAGTTCAGAATTGTACGTGAACATAGACCTGACCCAGTGGCTCAGCGACTACACCGACAATGGTGATTTTTCCATGCCCGGCGTGGGCGACGAATTCGACCTCTCGTCGGACGGCACCAGTCCGGATCTGCCCGGCTACACGTTCGGAACGGCGCCCATGACCTTCAGCCCTGGTACAGGCTGGTCGAACCCGGACCCCTTGACCGGCGACGATGCAGTCTATGTGCGCGCGATGCTTGACGGCGACGTTACTGTCCCCGAGCCGGCGACCTTGGCCCTCCTCGGCTCCGGCATTGCAGCCCTGATAGGATCGGCCGGGCTGCGCGGGAAAAAGCGCGCGCACTCCGCTCATTAGCCGGCTTCTTTCGCCGCGGCCGTTTTGCCCGCTGGGGCGCGCGAACTCTCCGCCCGGACAGCGCGCGTGCTGGTTTTTCGCCGACCTCAGCCGACGACGGCAAGCCGGACTCTTCCTCCTCTTCCAGTCCTTGATTCCGTTCAAGAAGCCGTTGTCCTCAGGGCCGTCCCAAGCGAAGTCGAACGGGCGGCACCACCGCGCGTGGGTCCAGAACACGTCGAAAGGCTTTCTTATTGCGGGGCTCGGAGTTGCACTGGCGATGGGCAGGTTCAAACAGACGATAAGACGGCGCGTTTCTCCGACCTGCTGCATCCCTGGCGAGGGGCCGGCAGAGGAGGCACTTTACCGCCGGCTTTTGTCACGCGTCACAAAAGCCGGCCCTTCGGGGCCATTTCGGGCGTCGGATGAGGCGGCAGTACTGCGCCGCCGCCGCCATTCCTATCCTCGGCGGCGGGCGCCCTGCACGTCTCAACCATTCCGCAAGTCGCGCGCCGCATCGTCCTCGTTTTTGAAGCATCCGCCCTTCGGCGTCGCCCCTTGGCCGCTGACGGTGATAGCCGCCCCCGCCGCAACTTCCTCCAACTGATCGCATTTCGCAAACTTGGGCGCAACGTATTCCTGCCGTTTCTGCGACATGGTCTCGTTCCTCCCGATTATGCCTTGCGCTCTTCCTTGAAACAGCCGCCCTTCACCGAGGTAGCCGCGCCGCCGCTGACGACGGTCGTCGTGCCTGTTTGAGCGACTTCCGCCAGTCTCTCGCGCTTCTCGATCTGTGGCGGGACGTACAACACCCTGGGCTTCGTCATGACGCAGCGCCTCCACTGGCCTCGACAGGCAAACACCTCTTGTTCCAAGTTTCGATTCTGTGCTATTTGCAGGGCCAAGTCAATAGGCCGGTTGCGAAAATAATCTTGGGCGCTTACAGTACCCGTATGAGCGGCCATCACGCGCGAACCTGTGTTCCGCATGAAGCGTGCATCGACGTCACCTATCGGTGCAACCTGCGGTGCGTCCACTGCAACGTCTGCTGCCTGGCTGGCGACCGGCGCGCCGAACTGGACCTGCGGGAGTTCGCCGGGCTGTTCGACCAGTTGAAGTCCGCCGGGACGACGCGCGTTACGCTCACCGGCGGCGAGCCGCTCATGCGGCGCGACTGGGCGGAACTCTGCGCGGAAGCGAAGGCGCGCTTCCATCTCACCTTCTTCACCAACGCGACGCTGGTGGACGACGAAGCCGCGGCTCGCCTGGCGGATATCAGGCCGGACGTCATCGAAGTCTCCGTCTACGGCGCTGCGCCGGAGTCGTACGAAGCCGTGACCGGCATTCCCGGGTCGTTCCAGCGATTTCGGGAAGGGCTTCTTCGCGCGAAGGAAGCGGGGCTTCGCGTGATTCCCAAGGCGATCCTCCTGCGCCAGAACCTCCATGACTGGCCGCGCATGAGGGCGGAGTACGGCCGCTGGGAGGGCTTCAAGACCGGCTATCGAATCACGCCCCGTCTGGATGGCGGACAGGAACCGATGGCCTGCCGCGCCTCGGACGCGGAAGCCGCGATGCTGCTTCGCCAGATGGACGTGAAGCGCAGGCGCAAGCCGCGCAAGAAATCGGACGACCCGGTCTGCGGCTCCGCGGTCACCGGTTGCGTCGTCTCGGCTTACGGCGACCTATTCCCCTGCGCCCTGCTGCCGACATCCGGCGGCAATATCCGGGAGAGGCCCTTCGCCGAGATATGGTCCGGCACGGGTTTCGACGCCGTGCGGCAGTTGCGCTGGCGCGATATGAGCGAGTGCGCCGGCTGCGACGCGCGCGCGTACTGCAAGCCCTGCCCCGGCCGCGGCTGGCTGGAGCGCGGCGCGCTGACTTCGCCGTCGCCGGACGACTGCCGTTGGGCGCGCATGGAGAAAGCGGAGGCGGAGCGGTCCTCGCCGCGAGGGCGGCTGAGGAGACTGTGGCCGTTCTGAACGGCGCGACTCAGGCTTCGGGGGGCTTGGGCGGCGGCGGATAGACCAGCACCAGCGCGCAGGGTTCCATCGGCGGGTCCGCCAGCGCTTCTCCGTCCACGGTCACCCAGCAGTGCGCCACCGTCCGGCGCTGCTGCGGGCGCTTCGCGTACACGCCGAACCGCAACTCCGACCGGATTCCCGAGAGCGACAGGAAATGGAAGAGCGTCAGCCCGCGCCTTTGGCAGATTCGGCGGCGCATCAGGCGCGGCTTCTCCAGCCGGCGAAGGACGACCGACTTGATCTCCTCGGCGGAGAGTCCGCGATAGGGAGTCCAGCGGCGCGGTGGCGTGAACAGGCGCAGTTGCCACCGCAACGGGAGGAGCCGCGCCAGCAGCGGAACCGCCAAAGCGAAGAGCGCCACGTGCAGCTTGAACAGCCTGCGCACGATCAAGCCTCCGCGGAGATCGTCAGAAGCTTTTCCGCCGCGAGTTTCTCCGCCAGCGCGGCCATGTCCCGCAACAGCACGTCGCGCGGCACTTCGTAGTCCTGCAGGATATTGTCCACGATCTCGCTCAGCGTCTTGCGGCCGTCCACCGCCCGCAGGAACGCCTCGGTCGTCTCGTTGCAGGTGTAAAGGTACCCCGACTTGAACGACAGCAGCACGGTCTCCTGTCCCGGCCCGAGGGATTGGAAGGTCACATCGGGGGCCAGCGTGATCCGCGCAGTCTCGGGCAGCATAGGATCTCCATTCAACCAGAGAGGCTTTCGCACAGGGCTCTTCGCGCAGCCGCGGACTTCAGAGCAACCGGGCGGCGCGGATCGGGTGCCTGAGCGAGAAGCGCCACAGCATCCTGCGCTGGCTTCGGCGCAGGACGCGGTCGTCCGCCGAACTGTCTCTGAGAACCTGCCGTGCGACCATCGGCCGGGCGACATATTTTCCGAACTCCCGGATGCGCCGCCGAGCCAGGCCGTCCGGCATGGCGGTCAAGTTCATCGGCCAGCCGGCGAAGCCCGTGTACGCGAACCGCCCCCAGCCGATATTCCGTCGAACGCTCTCCGGCAACCGGTCATAGATGAGCGACCCCGGCAAAGGCATAAGCTGCCCGGCGCAGAGCGCATCCGGTTTCATCCAGAGGACGAACCGTTCCGTCGCCTTCAGTTCCTCCTCCGTCTCGCCGGGCAGTCCCACCATGATGTTGGCAAAGATACGCAGCCGCGCCGCGCGCGTCAACTCCACCGCCCGCCGGTTCATCTCGGTGGTGGCGTTCTTGCCCATCCGCCGCAGCGCGCCGTCCGAGCCGCTTTCGAATCCATACTCGACCTGGATGCAGCCGGCGGACTTCATCGCCGCGAGCAGTTCCGGTTCGGCCTGGTCCACGCGCAGGCAGCCGTCCCACCGGATGCGCCGCTCCAGCCCGCGCCGGCGAATCTGCTCGCACAGTTCCAGAAGGCGCGGCCGATCGGCGCCCATCGTGTCGTCCTCGAAGTGGACCGCCTCGACGCCATAGTCCCTGACCGCGCGCTCGACCTGCTCCAGAATGTAGCCGGGCGAGTGCAGCCGCACCCCGGGTCCCGATACAAGAGGTCCGGCGCAAAAGGAGCAGCGGTTGGTGCAGCCGCGCGAGGTGCGAATGTTGATCGCCCGCAGCGGCAGCCAGCGGATCATCCAGCGGTCGCGCGCGGTGTGGAATTTCATGTCGAAAAGTTCCCAGGCCGGCGGCGGCAGCGAGTCAAGGTCGCGCTCCACGGGCCTTGCCGGCGTCCGGACCACGCCGCCGGGACCTCGCCGGACGAGGCCGTGCACGGAATCGCCGGCGTTTTCCCCGGCCAGTTCGAGCAGGGTCGCCTCGCCCTCGCCGGCCGCTGCGAGGTCAACATGCGGACACTCCTCCAGCGTCGCTTCGGGCAATGCCGTGGGATGCGGGCCCCCTGCCACGGTGACCGTCTCGGGGCCGCAGAGATCCTTAGCCATCCGCGCCAGCGTCTCCGCCTCCTGGACAAACGGCGTGAGGAGCGAGAAGCCGACCATTCCCGGGCGGAACTCGGCCAACAGCCGCGCCGTCTCCGCCTCGCCGGCCGCCCAGTCGAATCGCAGCCGGGTCAACTGTTCCTCGCGCACCAGGACGCGCACCTCGTGTCCGGCGCGTTTCAGGACTGCGGCCATCGCCGCCAGTCCGCTCGGAACCCAACGAGAGACGAACAGTCCGTTCGGCCAGTTCTGGCGCGGGGCGACCGGTTGGATGAGAAGCACCTTCATATTCGCTTGAGCATCTCCCGGAACAGTTGCCGGCGCAACGCAGCCTGGCCCGACTCGGCCCCGAGCGCCACTTCGGCGTTGAGCAGCCGCCGCGTCCATCGCGCACGCCGAGGGAGGTTCAAGTCCCTCACCACCGCCTCGCACGCCGGTTCGCCCAGGCACTCGCCCGCCAGCGCGCAGGCCGCGGCCAGCGACAACGAGGCGTGCGCCTTGAGCGCGATGGCGCGCAGCCACGCGACGTCCAAGGGCCCCGCCGCGCCGCGCGCGGCCATGGCCACGTCGCAAAGCGGCTGCAGGCGGTCGAACTTGTGCGCCGTTGCGGCGTGTATCGCCGCGATCAACAGCAGCGCCGACGGCGACGGGTGCGCCAGGGAATCGCCCGGGAGCGAAACGGTCTGGAGATCGTCAAAGCCGATGGAGATTCGCCGCCGCAAGGTGGGAGAGTTCACGACGTTCCAGTGGAGCTCCACCGTGCCGCCGGCGGTTTGACCGTTGGTCCAGCTCTCCTGGGCATGCTCGCCCGGGTGCGCGTCTTGCGGAGCCTGGCGCTCGGGCGTGGCGGCGTATCCGGCGCGGCCGAGCAGGTCGCGCGCAGACCCCTTGTCGGCGGCCCGGATCAGGAGATCAATATCGGTGAAGGGGCGGAGCCCGGGATTCGGATAGAGCCGGTCGGCAAACTCCGGTCCCTTGAGAACCATGCAGGGAACGCCCGCCGCCGAGAAGGACGCCCGCACCTCCGCCAGTTGGCTCCGCATCACCAGGCAGAATGCGGCGCGGCGCCTGAGAATCGTCTGCGCCTCGCGCAACGCTTGGCCCAGTTGTTCCTGCGACGCCTGCACGCCGTCGGATCCGTTCCGCGCGCGTTCTTGAAGGTTGGCGGCGACGGCCGGGAGAACTCCCTGTTGATCCGCCAGCTTGACCAGCTCCATCCAGCGCTCGCCGGGAAGAGGCGGCGGCTGCGGCTTGCGCGCGCCGGCAGGGTGGGCCAGGAACATCAGCCATGCGCGGAGAAGGGAACACGCCAAGCTCAGGCCTCCATTTTTTCGAGGAAGGCCTCGTGCAGCGTTTCCAGCCGCGGTCCCACGCTCAGGAGCCATGTGTCGCATCGGCGCACCAGTTCGCCCATGGTCTGAAAAGCGCGGGCGCCGGTTCCGCCGGCGCCGGGGTCCATCGAGCGCACGTTCTCCCGCGCCAGGCGCGTCAGCGCGGCCAGCTTGGGGAGCGGGGTTATCCGGTGGCCGGACGCGTTGCGTTCCGAGAGGAAGAAGATGGCGCGCACTGCGACGGTCCTGTGCGGATCCGCCTCGCTCACCGCCGAGAGACGAAGCGTGAGTTCTTCTCCGCCGGGGTCGCTCATCGGCAACTCCTTCAGCCAGGGGAGCAACTCCAGGGTCTTACGATGGACCTTGCAGGAACGAGGCAGGCCCCAGACCGACATCGCGTCCGCCGAGGCTCGCGCGACGACCGCGTCATCCGCCAGCAGCCGCATCCCGCCCGCGGTTAGCGCCAGGGCGGTGGTCGTCTTGCCGTAGCCGCTCGGGGCCGAGAGCAATATCCCGCACGAGTCGGAGGAGGGAATCTCGAGGCCGGCCGCATGGACGATATGCTGATCGGTCTGCCCCAGGAACTCCATCAGGACCGGGATCACGCCGTATAGCCCGCCGTATCCTTCCGCTCCGGCGCACACGCACAACTGCGCCGTGCGGCGCGCGGGATCAACCGTCAGATGCACGCGCTGCGGGATCACGTGGTGCCACGCGCGATCGCCGCGCCATGATGCGCAGGGAACGGTTCCCTGCAGCATCCCTTCCCATTCCGGCGGGACGTTTTCCATTCCGGCGGGACGCTCGCCGACGGGGCCGTGGCAGAGAGACAGGGTGAACCGGGCGGAGGCGGAAGGACTCTCGAACGCGCCCAGAAAGCGGTCCACCAGAGACAGCAGCGCCGGCGGGTCCGCATGAACAGCCAGAGTCATTCCATGGACGTCATACTTCCGGATGATTCTGCTCATGCGCACACTGCCGGCGCCTTATCCTTTCCGCGCATTCGGACGCGGTTGTCAACCGATCGCGGCTCCACTGACCGTCGTGGCCAGCGTCGGCAAGCCCGCAACTTCGCTCAGCTTCTCACGCTTCTCGATTTCAGGCGCAACGTACGTTTTCTTCTTCTGGGCCATGAGTCAGAATCCTTAGCGCCGGAGGATAACGTTTTCCCTGCAAGCGAAAGCTTGCGGAACCGGGCACTGCGCCGCGATTTCCACTCGCGCAGGCCAAAACCCGCGCCTAGTCAATTGTCCCACTGACGGTCGTCAGCCCGGAGACGTCCTGCAGCTTCTCGCGCTTCTCAATCTCAGGGGCAACGTACACTTTCTTGCTTTGATTCATCTGCGATATCCTTTCTGTCCGTCCTGCCTATCAGCGCAGGCGGATTCCCTTTACTTATCCCGCCACCGCGCCGCTGACGACGGCGGCCGTGATTCCTGCAACTTCCGTCAGCTTCTCGCGCTTCTCGACCTGAGGAGCGACGTATTCTTTCTTTTCCTTCTGCACCGCTGCTCTCCTTTTGACTGGAACTCGTTTCGCCCATGATTTCGCAGACGAGCGTCGGTCCAGAATTATCGTGAACCTTAATACCGACATTCTGACGGCCGCAGCCATGCCAGTCAAGCATTATTTCGATGCTCTGCCAGCCTTGAGCAGTTCCCCGGGCGCAGCGCGCGCCTGAAAGGCGCCAGGACGACGCCCGGCGCAGACGGCGCGATGGGCGGTTGTTCCGGTTCGACCAGCCAGGAGCGGGTCCCCGACCCCTTCGCCCAACTGCCTCTGCTGCGCGGCGTCCCCTGAGCAAGCGGACGCATCAGATCATTCTGTGCCCCCTATTGTAAACGGGGTCATGGCCGGGTAAAATATCTCCGTCGCTGAGAGCATCTTCTTTGACCACTGCACCAGACCACGGCGAAGGAATTTTCCGGTGGATGCCGCGGGAGCGGCCGTTTAGGAGGTTGTCCAGTGGCCATGAAGAAGATGATCGGGCTGTGCGTCGGCGGGCTTCTTCTGTGGACGGCGCTCTGCCAGGCGCAGACCGGCAGCGTGCAGGTGACCCTCGGGCCAGCGGGCGCGAATACCGCCGGCGCAACGTGGAACGTGGACGGCGGCGTCTGGCAGAGCACCGGCGCCACGATCACCGGCCTCAGCCCCGGCAGCCACGACGTTTACTTCAACTACGTCGCCGGTTGGGCCTCGCCGGTGAGCACGGCGGTGACCATCACGGCCGGCACGACGACGCCCGTCACCGGCACCTATACGCAACTGGCGGGCAGCCTGACGGTGGAGCTCAACCCGGCCGCCGCGTTTGCCTCCGGCGCGCAATGGAACGCGGGCGGCGGCCCCTGGCAGAACACCGGCGCCAACGTCGGCGGGCTTACCGTGGGCTCCGGCTATACGGTCAACTACAACTCCATCGCCGGCTGGGCCTCGCCGGCGAACACCCCGGTTACGATCTCCAGCACCAGCGCGACGACCGCGGTGGCGAATTACCTCCAGACGGCCGGCGCCCCGTTCATGACGCTCCAGCCATTGCCGCTCGCGACGTGGCAAGGATGGTACAGCCTCTGGGACGAGAATATCCAGGGCGAATACCAGTGGGAGGAGTCGTCCGCAATACCCTATTATGCGGCGTCCGGGAACGCGGCCGAAAACCTCGATTGGCAGATTGCGCCCGTCCTCACCGGCTTGTACTACGGCTACATGGCCACCGGCAATACCGAATACGTGGATGAGATGGTGACCTGTGTTGACGAGATCGTCAATCTGAAGGTGATGGAGCCGGACGGCTACCCCGGCTGGCCCGCGCCGGACCCGGACAACCAGGCTCCGGATACGACCACCACCTACAACGCCGACAGCATCCTCGGCGAGGCCGCAATCTTCCGCCCGATCGTCCTGATGGCTTACCAGATGGCGACGAACCCCGCCCTCCAAGCGACGTACGGCGCCAAAGGGCAGAGCTACATCCAACTGGCCGAGACGGTCTACGCCAAGTGGGTGTCGCGCGGCGGCTGGCGGGATGTAACTGTAAATGGCGTTCCCGGCGCCGGCATGATCTCCCTGATCCTGCCGTACGGGATGGACCCGACCAACTCATATTGGATTGATTACACGACCCGGAACAACCCGGGGAACGGCTTCTCGCACCCTGAGAACAAGGCCGACGAGATCGCGCTCTGGCTGCTCGCCATGTGGGACGTGACGGGCAATCCGGAATATCAGACCCGCGCGGCCAAATGGTTCACGCTGTTGAAGTACCGGATGACGCTTCAGGACGAATGGCCCGGCCTTGACGGCTCCGGGGACTTGATTTGGGACTACTGGGAGCCGGCCGGAGCGTGGGATTACGTGGATTACAGCTCTCCCGATCCGTCCAATCCCAAGCTCTGGATCGGCGTCCATCCCAACAACGGGTATTACCAGATAGACACCGAGTGCATCGTCGCCGCCTTCGAGCACGGCGTGGTTTTCAATGAGCCGGAGATCACCACCCTGGTCACGGACGCCAAGACGAGTTGGACGCCCTCGGCTTGGCAGGGGGTCTCAACCCAATATTATTTCAATCCCTCCAGTCTGTTGCCGGGAATGTCCGTTTCGGCTTACCCGTCCAGCGGCACGGTGACGCAGGTCGCCGGCTGCATCCCGAACTCGCTGACCTCGGCGGCCTCCGCCGTCTGGCCGTCGGTGGTATGGTGGAATGGCGGCTCATACCCCGGCGTCTTGAACGGCACGATTGCGAGCGTGACCTGGAACGGAAGTACGGGCACGATCGTTGTCCAGCCCACCGGCGGCGGGGCGCAGGTGACGCTCAATACCGACACGAACACCGAGGTCTGGCTGCTGCGGCTCTGGACCTCGCTGATCCCCTATGATACGGAAATTCAGAGCGCCTTCGAGTCAAACGAAGACGCCAATCCGGGGACCGCATATAACTGGGGCCCGGTGTACGACTCGTACTATCTCTGGCTGCACAGCACGCTGACCGTGCAGTCCACGCCGCCGACCGGGCTGAGCATCGCTTCGAGCCTGGGCGAGGGCTACTCGACGAACTACACGATTCCCGGCGAGGAATGCAGCCCGACCGTGAACCTCCAGGCCCCGGCGACCGACCCGGCCGGCTACACCTTTACGCAGTGGGCGGTGAACGGAACGGCCCAGACCGCCGGCCTGAAGTCCGTCACGTTCGCGAAGGATGGGCCCACGACCGCGGTGGCGCAGTATGCGCTCAACACGTACACGCTGACCGTCCAGTCCACGCCGCTGACCGGGCTGAACATCGGTTCAGGCACCGCCGACGGCGGCACGACGAATTACACGGTGTCCGGCGTCGCGTATGGGACGAACGTAAGCCTTCAGGCCCCGGTCACAGACCCGACGGGCTACACCTTCTCGCGGTGGACGGTGAACGGCGTCGCGCAGACCGCAGGGCTGAAGTCCTTTACCTTCGCAATGACCGCAGCCACGACGGCGGTGGCGCAGTATACGCTGAACACCTTTGCGCTTACGGTGCAATCCTCACCGCTGACCGGGGTCGCTATCACTTCAAGCGGCGCGGACGGCGGGACCACGAACTACACGGTGTCGAGCGTCGGCTACGGGACGAGCGTGAACCTGCAAGCGCCCGCGACGGACCCGGCTGGGTATACCTTCTCGCAGTGGACGGTGAACGGAACGGCCCACACCGCCGGGCTGAAGTCCATCACGTTCACGATGACCGCGGCCACGACGGCCGTGGCGCAATACACGCTGAACACCTACGCGCTCACCGTGCAGTCCACGCCGCCGACCGGGATCGCCATCACTTCGAGCACCGCCGACGGCGGGACGACGAACTACACGGTGTCGAGCGTCAGCTACGGGGCGACCGTGGACCTGGCGGCGCCGGCGACGGACCCGACCGGATACACCTTCTCGTGCTGGACCCTGAACGGAACGTCGCAGTCAGCGGGTCAGAAGGAAATCACGACCACGATGACCGCGGCCACGACAGCCGTGGCGCAGTACACATTGAACAGCTACTACACGCTGACGGTGCAGTCCGCGCCGCCGACGGGCTTGAGCATCGGCTCGAGCACGGGCAACGACGGCACGACGGACTACTACACGCAGGTCAGCGTCGTATCCGGGACGAACGTGAACCTGGCGGCCCCGGTGACGGATCCGACCGGGTACACCTTCTCGCAGTGGACGGTGAACGGCGCGGCGCAGTCCGCCGGTCAGAAGTCCGTCACGTTCACGATATCCGCGGACACGACGGCCGTGGCCCAGTACAACGTTCAGGTCGTATCCAACACGCTGACCGTGCAGTCTACGCCGCCAACGGGGATCGCCATCACTTCGAGCAACTCGGACGGCGGGACCACGAACTACACGGTGCCCGACGTCGCGTCCGGGACGGACGTGAACCTGGCGGCGCCGGCCGCCGACCCGGCCGGGGCGTACACCTTCTCGCAGTGGACGCTGAACGGTGTGGCGCAGACTCCCGGGCAGCAGTCCATCACGTTCACCATGGCCGCGCCCACGACGGCCATCGCCGAGTACACGTTGAACACGTACGCTCTGACCGTGCAATCCACGCCGCCGACCGGGATCGCAATCACTTCGAGCACGGCCGACGGCGGGACGACGAACTACACGGTGTCGAGCGTCGCGTACGGGACAAGCGTGAACCTGGCGGCGCCGGCGACAGACCCGGCCGGGGCGTACACCTTCTCGCAGTGGACGCTGAACGGTGTGGCGCAGACTCCCGGGCAGCAGTCCATTACATTCACGATGACCGCAGTCGCGACGGCGGTGGCGCAGTACACGTTGAACACGTACACGCTGACCGTGCAGTCCACGCCGCCGACCGGGATCGTTATTACTTCGAGCAGCGGCGACGGCGCGACGACGAATTACACGGCGCCCGGCGTAGCGTACGGGACGAGCGTGAACTTGCAGGCGCCGATGACGGACCCGACCGGGTATACCTTCTCACAGTGGACGGTGAACGGCGCTCCGCAGACCGCCGGGCTGAGGGCGATCACGTTCACGATGGCTGCTGACACCACGGCCGTGGCGCAATACACGGTGAACGCTTATGCGCTGACCGTGCGGTCCACGCCGCAGACGGGGATCGTTATCGCTTCGAGCACGGCCGATGGCGGGACGACGAACTACATCGCGCCCGGCATCGCGTATGGGACGATCGTAAGCCTGGCGGCCCCGGCGACCGACCCGGCCGGCTACACCTTCGCGCAGTGGACGGTAGACCAGACCGGCGGGCAACAACCCATCGCGTTCTCGGCGTCCGCCGACGGCAAATCCATCACGTTCGCAATGTCCACTTACATAACGGCGGTGGCGCAGTACACGGTGGACACGTACGCGCTGACCGTCCAGTCCACGCCGCCGACCGGGATCGTCATCGCGTCGAGCAGCGGCGACGGCGGGACGACGAACTACACGGTGTCGAACGTCGCATACGGGACGAACGTGAATGTCCAGGCCCCGGCGACGGATCCGGCCGGATACACCTTCGCGCAGTGGACGGTGAACGGCGCGGCCCAGACTGCCGGGCAGAGGTCGGTCACGTACCCGATGACCGCGGCAGCGACGATGGTGGCGCAGTACACGGCGAACACCTATACGCTGACCGTGCAGTCCACGCCGCCGACCGGCCTGAGCATCGGCTCGAGCACCGGCGACGGTGCGGTCACGAACTACGCGGAGCCCGGCGTAGCGTACGGGACGAGCGTGAACTTGCAGGTGCCGGCGATAGACCCGGTCGGGTATACCTTCTCGCAGTGGACGGTGAACGGCGTGGCGCAGACCGGCGGGCTGAGGACGATCACGTTCACGGTGGCTGCGGCCACCACGGCCGTGGCGCAATACACGGTGAACGCTAACGCGCTGACCGTCCAGTCCACGCCGCCGACCGGGGTCGTGATCACTTCGAGCACTGCCGACGGCGGGACGACGAACTATGCGGTTGCCAGCGTCGTCCAGGGAGCGAGCGTGAACCTGGCCGCGCCGGCGGCGGACCCGGCCGGCTACACGTTCTCGCGGTGGAGTGTGAACGGAACGGCGCAGACTGCGGGGCTGAAGTCCATCACGTTCACGATGGCCGCGGCCACGACGGCCGTGGCGCAGTACACGGCGAAGACCTACACGCTGACCGTGCAGTCTACGCCGCCGACCGGGGTCGTGATCACTTCGAGCACTGCCGACGGCGGGACGACGAACTACACGGTGTCGAGCGTCGCGTACGGGACAAGCGTGAACCTGGCGGCGCCGGCGGCGGACCCGGCCGGCTACAGCTTCTCGAAGTGGACGGTGAACGGCGTGGCCCAGGCCGCCGGGCTGAAGTCCATCACGTTCACGATGACCGCGGCCACGACGGCCGTGGCGCAGTACACGGCGGCCGTCTGCACGCTGACGGTGCAGTCCACGCCGCCGACCGGGGTCACGATCAGTTCGAGCACCTCCGACGGCGGCAAAACCGACTACACCGTGTCGAGTATCGCCTACAATAAGAGCGTGAACCTGGTGGCCCCGGCGACGAACCCGGCCGGGTATACCTTCTCGAAGTGGACGGTGAACGGTGCGGCGCAGACCGCCGGGCTGAAGTCCATCACGTTCACGATAACCGCGGCCACGACGGCCGTGGCGCAGTACACGGCGAACACTTACACGCTGACCGTGCAGTCCACGCCGCAGACCGGGTTCGCAATCACTTCGAGCACCGGCGACGGCGGGACGACGAACTACACGGTGTCGAATGTCGCGTACGGGACGAGCGTGAATCTGGCGGCGCCGGCGACGAACCCGGCCGGCTACACCTTCTCGAAGTGGACGGTGAACGGCGCGGCCCAGGCCGCCGGGGTGAAGTCCATCACGTTCACGATGACCGCAGCCACGACGGCCGTGGCACAATACGCCGTGCCCAGCTATGCGCTGACCGTGCAGTCTACGCCGCCGACCGCCCTGACGATCACCTCGAGTACGTCCGACGGCGGGGCGACGAACTACAAAGTGTCGAGCATTGCCTCCGGGACGAGCGTGAACCTGGCGGCGCCGGCGACGGACCCGGCCGGGTACGCCTTCTCGAAGTGGACGGTCAACGGCGCGGCCCAGACCGCCGGGCAGAAGTCCATCACGTTTACGATGTCCGCGGCCGTGACGGCGGTGGCCGAGTACACGACGAAGACTTACACGGTGACCGTGCAGTCGTCGCCGCCGACGGGGATCGGGATCACTTCGAGCACCGGCGAAGGCGGGACGACGAACTACACGCTGTCGAGCGTCGCGCACGGAACGAGCGTGAACCTGGTGGCCCCGGCGACAAACCCGGCAGGATACACCTTCGCTTGGTGGAGGTTGAACGGCATAGCCCAGCCCGTCGGGCAGAGGTCCCTCACGTTCACGATGCCCGAGCTGGCCATGACGGCAGTGGCGGACTACACAGCGAACACCTACGCGCTGACCGTGCAGTCCACTCCGCCGACCGGGATCGCCATTACTTCGAGCACGGCCGACGGCGGGACGACGAACTACAAGGTGTCGAGCGTCGCGTACGGGAAGAGCGTGAACCTGGCGGCCCCGGCGACGGACCCGGCCGGGTATACCTTCTCGCAGTGGACGGTGAACGGCGCGGGTCAGACCGCCGGGCAGAAGTCCATCACGTTCACGATGCCCGCGGCGGCTGCGACGGCAGTGGCGGAGTACACGCCGTAAACACATTAAGTGCGCAATCCAGGCCCCTGCCGGATTGAGCGTCGGTTCGAGCGCAGCCCCCAGCGGCGCGCCGAATTACCCCAAGACCGGGGTCGCGCACGGGTGAGCCTGCATCTCCAGGTTTCGGCCTTCGGCGGCTGCATGGGCCGTGAATCGGGAAAAGCCGCGGCCCCGGCACGCGGATGCAAGCACCGCTTGCGCGGACGCAGACAGAGTCTCGATGGAAGGAGACCATGGAGAGGACGTCTCTTGAAAAAGTGTGGGACGATCGGAAGACCTGCGCGAATCCCCATAAAGGCTGGTATCATCATTATTATGATAACTCGCTGAAAGTCTATGGCCCTCTGCTGAGGCCCGATGATTTTCTCACCGACTTCCCCGGCTTGAACCACATCTACCTGCGCGTGGATTGGAGCCACCTGGAACCCGCCGAAGGCCGATTCGCCTGGGAGGTGATTGACCGGGTGATCGGGCCCTGGACCGCGCACGGTTACGGCGTTTCCTTCCGCATCTGCTGCAAAGAGACCTCGCCGGGGTTCGCGACTCCCGAATGGGTGATGAAGGCCGGCGCGAAAGGCGGGTTCTATCCGGCCGGGGACGGGCAATGCTGGGAGCCCGACTATGGGGACCCCGTCTTTCTCGACAAGCTCGAGAACTTCCACCGCGCGTTCGGGCGCCGGTACGGCGCTCAGCCGTGGCTCGAGTTCGTGGACATCGGCAGCTACGGCGAATGGGGCGAAGGCCACACCCTTCGCTCCAGCATGAAAGACTGGCCCGTGGAGGTGATCAAGAAGCACATTGACATCCACGTGAGAAACTACCCGGACACTTTCATCCTCATGAATGACGACATGGTCAATTGTCGAAAGAATGACGAAGGCTGGGACGAGATCGTGGATTACGCGGTGTCCAAAGGACTGGGCCTGCGGGACGACAGCGTCTGCGTGGATTCGTATGCGGACAAATTCGGATTCAGCACCTTGCGGACGCCGGAGATGTTCAACCGGGTGTGGCGCCAAAAGCCGGTGGACATGGAACTGGAACATTACTCCGCCGCCGTCCGCGAGAACCGCTGGAAAGGCGGGTTGCCGCTCTTGAAGCCCGTCGAGGAGAGTCATGCGTCGTTCGTCGGATTCCATGGCGACGCCCGGAAATGGCTGGCGGACAATCCCGAGATCGCCGTCACGCTTGCGAATCGTTCCGGATACTGGTATTTTCCCACCAGAGTCGAGATGTGCGGAAGCATGGCCAGGGGATCGGAGCAGAAGGTCAAGCTCGTGTGGGAGAACCACGGAGTGGCGCCGGCCTATTACCGCTACACGCTGAGGATGCGGCTGAGCAATGGCGCCGGGAGCTATGAACAGGAATTGAGCGAGTCCGACAACCGCAAGTGGATGCCCGATGAGATCCTATCGGAAACCTATTCGTTGAAAGTCCCGGACACGCTCAAGCCGGGAACTTACAAGGCGGGCATCGCCTTGTACGACCCGAGAAGCGGGAGGAATATAGAGCTTGCCGTGAAGGACAGCATAAAGGCGGACGGGTTCTTCACGATCGCGGAGGTCCAGGTGGTCGCGTGAAGGCCGGGCTGGCGCGGCCGGCTGAAAAACGGTTACCGTGTGTCGTTTCACACTTTTCACATCGAGTGGACAGGGAGACAAAATGAAACTGCTCATTACCGGCGGAACCGGCTTCCTGGGCGCAGGATTGGTCACGGCGCTCGAATCGAAACACGAGTTGCGCCTGATGGACATGGTCAAGCGCGACGCACGCCACGAACTGATCGTCGGCGATGTCAGCGACCTGGCCGCCTGCCGCCGCGCGGCCGACGGCATGGACGCGCTGGTGATCGCGCACATGGCGCCGAATCGGCCGGAGGTGTACGGCACGCCGACGATTCCGTTCGACGCGAACGTGAAGGGAACCGCGAACCTGTTCGCGGCCGCCGCCGAGAAGAAGATCCGCCGGGTAGTCCTGATCTCCAGTGTCGGGGTGCTCGACGCGCAGCACGCGGCGGGCGAGTTCCTGCGTCTGGACATGCCGGCGCAGCCGACCAGCATGTACAGTCTGACGAAGACCTGCCAGGAGGTCATTGCCGAATACTACCATCGCACGCAGGGCATTGCCGTGGCGATGCTGCGGCCGGCGTATATTACCGACGCGGACACGCTGGTGGACAAGTACGGCACCCATCGGCCGAGCGTGAACTGGCAGTTCATTGACCGGCGCGACATCGGCGACGCCGCAGACTGCGCCCTGCGTCTGCCCGACCTGGGTTGCGAGGCGTTCTGGGTGCTGGGCCATCGCGACTGCGTGAACCATGCCGACATGGAGCACACCTACCGGCGGCTGGGCTGGAAAGCCGCTCACGATTTCAGCCAGTACCCCGACGACGCCTGATCCGGACGAAGCGCAGATCGAGCAGGGCTTCGGGACGGTTCCTGCTTCATCCCCAGGCACCACAGGAATTGAGGGTCAAATCAGATGGCAGCGGACTCTGAAGCCGTTTCGGGCGAACAGCCCGCAAAGAAGGCATTCACGGCCAAGTCGCTCACGATCCACCTCTACAGCGTCGGGGCCATGACCGATATCTTGTTGTACATCCCGTTCGGCTTCCTCGTGATGCAGATCTTCCCGCTGGAGTTCAAGCTCAGCCCCATCTTGATCGGCTGGGCGCAAGCCTTGCCCCGGCTGATCGACGGCTTCCTGGATCCGGTTTGGGCCAACTGGTCCGACACGTGCAAAAGCCGCATGGGCCGGCGGCGCCCCTTCATCCTCGCCTCGACCTTGATCGGCGCGGTCGTCATCGCCGGGATGTGGTGGGCTTCCCCGCACTGGTCGCAGACAGCGCTCTTCTTCTGGGTGCTCGTCGCGAACCTCTTGATCTTCTCCCTTTACGGCATTTTCGACACGACCCATCAGGCGCTCGGCTACGAGCTTTCCGACGATTTCAATCAGCGCGCGCGCGTTCAAGCCATCCGGGGCTTCTACATGGGCCTCCCTGGGATGATCCCCCTTTACATGATTGCCATGGGGCTTGTCCACCCTGAGAGTAATACCCTCTCGATTGCCCAGTGGCTTGGCCAGCATACAGCAAGGGCTGGCTCGACATGCCGATCCGGGCGCTTGACGGGCTGGCTCAGTGGTTTGGCC
>JBKQWE010000109.1:0-24641 GCA_052139675.1 Candidatus Brocadiia bacterium | reverse complement strand
CCCTGGATCTCGTGCGCCTTGATCATCGCGGTGAGCAGGTCGCGCACCGTCGGCGGCTCGAGCCCCTGCATCACCGCGGCGCGCGCCAGGTAGTCGGCCACGGCCAGGATGCCGCCGAGGTTGTCGGACGGGTGGCCCCACTCCGCGGCGAGCCAGGTATCGTTGAAATCCAGCCAGCGAATCATCGCGCCAATGTCGAACGCGGCATTGACGGGATCGAGCTCATAGGAAGTGCCGGGCACGCGCGCGCCGCCCTTAAGTGTTGCGCCCGGCACCACGGGACCCAAGAGCTTGGTGCAGGCCGGATACTTCAGGGCCTGGAATCCGCAAGCCAGCGTGTCCATCAGGCAGAAGCCTGCGGTCTCGTAGGCGAGATCGCTCCTGATCTCGTGGCCCGATGCATAGTCGGCGATCGCGGCCAGCAGCTGATCGGGCGCGGGTCTTTCTGCCGATTTGATGTCGTGTGACATGGAAGCCTTCGGGTGATGCCCTTCAGGGGCGCTTGTTCAAGGGAAGGAAGGTGAGATTCTCCGGACCCGTGTATTGGGCGCTCGGCCGGATGATCTTGCCGTCGATGCGCTGCTCGATGATGTGCGCCGCCCACCCCGAGGTGCGGCTGATGACGAACAGCGGCGTGAACATGGCGGTCGGCACCCCCATCAGGTGATAGGACACGGCGGAGAACCAGTCCAGATTGGGGAACAGGTTCTTGATGTCTCGCATCGTGCTCTCGATGCGCTCGGCCACCTCGAATCCGCGGGTGTCGTTCGCCGCGAGCGCGAGCGTGCGTGCGACTTCCTTGATCACCTGATTGCGCGGATCGGCTATCGTGTAAACCGGGTGGCCGAAGCCGATGATGACCTCCTTGGCGGCGACGCGACGCCTGATGTCCGCTTCGGCGGCATCCGGCGTGGGGTAGCGGTTCTGAATCTCGAAGGCGATCTCGTTCGCGCCGCCGTGCTTGGGCCCGCGCAGTGCGCCGATCGCGCCGGTGATGCACGAATACAGATCCGAGCCGGTGCCCGCGATCACGCGTGCGGTGAAGGTCGAGGCGTTGAACTCGTGCTCCGCGTGCAGGATCAGGCAGCCGTCGAAGATGCGCGCCGCGCGCTCGTCCGGCCGCTTGCCGCTGAGCATGTACAGGAAGTTCGCGGCGTGCGAAAGCCCCGGCTCCGGCTGCACCGGCTCGTGCCCGCGCCGCAGCCGGTGAATCGAAGCCACGATGCTGGCGATCTGCGCGGTCATCTCCTGCGCCATCTCCAGGTTCACCGCCGGGTCGCTGCTCTCCGCGCGCGGGTCGGTCAGCCCCATCGCCGAGACGCACGTGCGCAAGAGCGACATCGCCGGCGCCGACGCGGGCAGGTCGCCGAGCAGGTGATGCATCGCGCCGGAGAGCGGCCGATGCGCGGCGAGCGTCCGTTTCAGCGAGTCCAGCTCGGCGGCCGTCGGCAGCGCGCCCGTCCAGAGCAGGTGCGCGACCTCCTCGAACCCGCAATGCTCCACGAGGTCCGCGACGTCGTAGCCGCGATAGACCAGCCGCCCCTTCACGCCGTCCAGCAGGCAGATTTTGGAATCCGACGCGATGACGTCCTGCAGTCCGCCTTCGGCCATGGTGTTTCCCCTTTGATTTCGAAAATCTCTTGACCCTCACTCAAGTCTATCTTAGAATCGAGAGCGACGCAACTTCGTTGTTCTTTCGTCGTAATCGTAATCGTACTCGGCCGTTCGTCCGGTGGAAACGCAAAAACGGCGATTACGATTACGAGTAAGATTACGATTAGGATCTATTGAAACGGGCGCGGGCGATGAACATCCACGAATACCAGGCCAAGGCGCTGCTCGCCGCGCGGGGACTCGCCGTGCCCGCCGGCCGGCTCGCGGCGACGCCGGAACAGGCCGCGCTGGCCTTCGACGAGCTGCGCCGCCCGCGCGCCGTCGTCAAAGCGCAAATCCACGCGGGCGGACGCGGCAAGGCCGGCGGCGTGCTCTTCGTCTCCAGCCGGGCCGAGGCCGAAGTCGCCGCAAAAAAGCTCCTCGGCCACACGCTTGTCACCGCTCAGACCGGTCCGCGCGGACGGCCGGTCAATCAAGTGCTCGTCCAGGAGCACCTCGACCTGGCGCGCGAACTCTATCTCGGCCTCTCGCTCGACCGGAGCAGTGGCCGCCCGCAGGCCATCGCGTCGGCACGCGGCGGGATGGACATCGAGGAACTCGCGCGGACCGAACCGAACGCCATCCTCTGCGAATACGGCGATCCCGACCACGGGCTGGCCCCGTTCCAGGCGCGCAACCTTTTCACAGGACTCGGGTTGCCGCATGAGCAGATGAAGCCGGCGATGGAACTCATCCTGTCGCTGGCGCGGACTTTCATCGAGTGCGACTGCTCGCTGATCGAGGTCAACCCGCTCGCGCTGTGCGCCGACGGGCGGCTCCTCATCGCGGACCTGAAGATGGCCTTCGACGACAACGCGCTGCGGCGGCATCCCGACATCGCCGCGCTGCGCGATACCGCGCAGGAAGACCCGCGCGAGGTCGAGGCCGAACGGTACGATCTGAGTTACGTCGGCCTCGACGGGAACATCGGCTGCATGGTCAATGGCGCGGGGCTGGCGATGGCGACGATGGACCTCATCCGGCTGCAGGGCGGCGAGCCGGCGAATTTCCTCGACGTGGGCGGCGACGCGACCGTGGAAAAAGTGACTGCGGCGTTCCGGCTGATCGAGAAGGACGAGCACGTGCGCGCGATCCTCGTCAACATCTTCGGCGGGATCGTCCGTTGCGATTTAGTCGCGGACGGCATCGTCGCCGCGGTCGGCCAGGTCGGGCTGCGCGCGCCGCTCGTCGTCCGCCTCGAAGGCAACAACGCCGAAACCGGCCGCAAAGTTCTCGCAGGCTGCGGACTGCGCATCACCTCCGCCGAGTCGCTCGAAGACGCCGCCGCAAAAGCGGTCGCGCTGGCGAAGACCGCATAGTTGGGAAAGGACGTTATGAGCATCCTGGTGGACAGCGCGACGCGCGTCGCCATCCAGGGCATCACCGGCCACGCCGGCGCGTTCCATGCACGGCTCATGCTCGAGTACGGGACGAAGGTCGTCGCGGGCGTGACGCCCGGCAAGGGAGGCACGACCGCCGAAGGCGTGCCCGTCTTCGACACACTGGCGGAAGCCGTGGCCCGCACCGGCGCGGACGCGTCGGTCATCTTCGTCCCGGCCGCCATCGCCGCCGACGCGATCGAGGAAGCGGCCGCCGAAGGTGTGAAGCTCATCGTCTGCATCACCGAAGGGATTCCCGCGCTCGACGTCGCCCGGGCGCGCGCCTATGTCCGCCAGCGCGGGGCGCGCCTGATCGGGCCGAACTGTCCGGGCCTGATCACGCCGGGCGAATGCAAGCTCGGCATCATGCCCGGCCCGATCCACCGGCCCGGCGGCATCGGCGTCATCTCGCGCAGCGGCACGCTCACCTACGAGGCGATCTGGCAATTGACGCAGATCGGCCTCGGCCAGTCCACCGCCGTGGGGATCGGCGGCGACCCGATCACCGGCACGAGTTTCGTGGACGCGCTCGAGCTCTTCGAGCGGGACGAGGCGACCCAGGCGGTGGTCCTGATCGGCGAGATCGGCGGCGCGGCGGAAGAGGAAGCGGCGGAGTTCATCCGCGCGCACTTCACCAAGCCGGTGGTCGCCTTCATCGCCGGCCGCTCCGCGCCGCCCGGCAAGCGCATGGGCCATGCCGGCGCTATTGCCACGCGCTCCTCCGGGACCGCCGAGGAGAAAATCTCCGCCCTCCGGGCCGCCGGAGTCCGAGTCGAACTCAACCCCGCCCGGATCGGCCGGGCGATGCAGGAGTTCCTTGCGACCCGGTGACCAACGAAACCGCGCCCGCGGCATGCGCCCACCGCGGCGTCTCAATTGACGCCCCCTCTGACTTGCGCCTGACCTGCGTCTGACCCGCGGCTGACCTGCGCATGGCCTGCGCCTGACCTGCGCCCACCTTTTGGCTGACTTGCGACTCGGCCACTCCACGGTCTGCGCGGTTGATGACTATATCCTGCCGCAGTATACTGCGGCAGGATATAGCCGCCTCCACGGGAAGCCCTCAATGAGAGGAGCGTCAGCGCAAGATTGCACGATGCGGACCCGTGACCCACGGACGCACGTCTGCACCTCGTGCAACGCTGCGACTGGCGACCTTCCGACCCGCGCCTGAGCTGCGACCAACTTGTGTCTGACTTGCGACTCGGCTACTCCACGGTTTGCGCGATTCACGACTATATCCTGCCGCAGTATACTGCCGCAGGATATAGTCGTCTCTCCACGGGACGCCCTCAATGAGAGGAGCATCAGCGCAAGATTGCACGATGCGGATCCGTGACCCACGGACGCACACCTGCGACTCCTGCAATGCTGCGACTGGCGGCCTTCCGATGTGCGCCTGACCTGCGACCAACTTGTGGCCGACTTGCGACTCGGCCACTCCACGGTCTGCGCGGTTGATGACTATATCCTGCCGCAGTATACTGCCGCAGGATATAGCCGTGTCCACGGGCCGCCCTCAATGAGAGGAGCGTCAGCGTAAGATTGCACGATGCGGATCCGTGACCCACGTACGCACGTCTGCGCCTCTTGCGAGGCTGTGCCTGACGAGCTTCCAACTTGCCACTGACTTGCGACTCGGCTACTCCGCGGTCTGCGCGATTGAGGGCTATATCCTGTCACGGTATACTGCCGCAGGATATAGCCGCCTCCACGGGCCGCCCTCGATGAGAGGAGCGTCAGTGCAAGATTGGACGATGCGGATCCGTGACCCACGTACGCACGTCTGAGCCTCTTGCGACGCCGTGACTGACGAGCTTCCAACTTGCCACTGACTTGCGACTCGGCTACTCCGCGGTCTGCGCGGTTGAGGACTATATCCTGCCGCAGTATACTGCCGCAGGATATAGCCGCCTTTGCGGGCGGTTCTCGACGAGAGCAACGTCATCGCAAGACTGGGCAATGCGGGCTGGCGACCCCCGAAGGCACGCCTGGGCTTCTCAGGAGACTACGACTGACGATCCTCCGACTTGCGACTGACTTGCGGCCTGAACGCTCTGCGGTCCGCGCGGTTGACGACTATATCCTGCCGCAGTATACTGCCGCAGGATATAGCCGTTCCCGCGGGATGCTTTCGATGAGAGGGGCGTCAGTGCAAGAATGGACAGTGCAATTGCGCAAGGGTCTGATCGAGCTCTGGCTGATGGGCCATCTCGCTCAAGGGCAGAGCTACGGATATCAGTTAGGCCAACTGATGTTCGAAGACGGCGGCCAAGGAGTGCGCTGGGGGACGATCTACAACGTCCTGGCGAGATTCCAGCGCGCGGGCTGGGTAACCGTCCATAAGGGCGATTCTCCGCTCGGGCCGCACCGGAACTACTACCGCCTCAGCCCGGCCGGCGAACGGCGGCTGAAGCAGATGACGCTCTCCTGGCGGAGCCTGGCGCGCGCAACCGAGAAGGCGCTCAAAGCCGGCGGCTGAGCCGTCGCTTTCGCCCGTGGCGGCGGACGACACGCGCCGAAGTCAGGCGACGACGCGTAGCACTGAACGTTGCGGCGCAGTCGGAAACGTCTCGCTAAATCCTCTATATCGGCGCAGAATACAGCCGAGCGGCCGGCTGGGAAGTCATCGTTCCGGCCTTCCAATGACGATCCTGAAGATGTCAAGGCTGCGAGGACAAGTTCGCAGCGCGCGCAATCATGCCCGCCGAGTTTTTCAACTGCCCTTCTGTCCCTCACTGTTCCGGCCGAAGCCTGACCCACCATTTAGAGAACGAATGCATTCTGCAGCAAACACCGGGCCGATAAAGAATATCCGGTCTCTGATATCCAATTTCCAAGTGCGGAGCCTCCATGCTGACTTGGATATTGGAAATTCGGATTTGAGAATTGTCGAACGCTCTTGCGGTGTCAAATCACGGCCTCATCCCATCTCAAACTTCGCCGCCTCGAGCGCCGCGCGGATGTGCTGGAGGAACTGGATGGCGGTCTCGCCGTCTATGATGCGGTGATCGTAGGAGAGGCAGAGGTTCATCATGTGGCGGATCACGATTCTCCCTTCGCGGGCGACCGGGGTTTCAGCGATGCGGCAGACGGCCAGGATGGCGGCTTCGGGCGGGTTGATGATCGGCGTCGAGAAGACGGTGCCGAAAATGCCCGGGTTCGTGATGGTGAAGGTGCCGCCCCGGACTTCGTCGGCGGCGAGCTTGCCGGTGCGCGCGTGGTCGGCGACCTCGGCGAGCCGCCCGGCCAGTTGGCGCACGCTCAGGTTGTCCGCGTTTCGGATGACCGGCACGACGAGACCGCCCTCGATCGAGACGGCGACGCCGAGATGCACCCGCTTGTGGAGGATGAGCTTCTCGCCGCCCCACGACGCGTTGACCGCAGGCGAGGCTTTGAGCGCGGCGACCGTCGCGTTCATGATGAACGGCATGTAGCTGAGCTTGAGGCCGGCCTTCTCGTACGATTCGCGGTGTTTCTTCCGGAGTTCAGCCAGCGGCGTCATGTCGGCCTCGATAGCCGTGGTCACGCGCGGGATGGTCTGGCTGCTCTGGACGAGCCGTGCGGCGATCCGGCGGCGGATCGGGCTGAGCGCTACGACCTCGTCTTCACCGCCGGCGGCCGCCGCGGGCGGTTCAGCGGGCTTCGCCGCCGGACTTGTGGCGGGCTTGCCCGCCGGACTCGTGGCGGGCTCCTCCGCCGGAGCCGCGGCGGATTCGGCGGTCGCGGGGGTTTCTCTCTCCGCCGGAAGCGCGGCGGATTCGGCAGTCGCGGGAGTTTCTTTCTCCGCAGCTTCCTCGGCGCCCTCGCCGGCAACAGCGGCTTCGGGCGGTTCTGCGCCGGCGGGCGCCGCGTTCGCCGCGGCTTTTGTTGCGTTCAGCACGTCCTCGCGCGTGATCCGTCCGCCTTCGCCGGTGCCCTGGATTTGCGAAGGGTCCAGCCCTAACTCGCTCGCGATGCGCCGGGCGAGCGGCGTCATCTGCGGGCGAGGCCCCTGCGGCGGACGCGGCGGCGGCTTGGACGCGGGTTCGGCGGGCTTGCCCGCCGGTAGTATGGTGGGCTTGCCCGCCGGCGGTGTGGCGGACTTGTCTGCCGGCGCCGGCGCGGGCTTTATCCCAGCAGGCGTGGCAGGCTTGCCCACCGGCGGTGTCGCCGGCTTTTCCGCAGCGGATGCGGCAGGCTTACTCACCGGCGGCGTCGCCGGCTTTTCCGCAGCGGGTGCGGCGGGCTTGCTCGCAGGACTTGTGGCGGGCTTGGCCGCCGGGCTTGCGGCGGCTGCCTTTGGCGCTCGCGTGACGGCCGGCTCGATTTTACGCGGGGTGGACGAAGCGCCCTCGACCGAAAGAGCGGCCGCCTCGCTGGTGCTTTCGATGACGGCGATGCCGGCGCCGACCTGGACGGTCTGGCCTTCGGGGACGACGATCTCGCTCAAGGTGCCCGATGACGGCGCGGGGATTTCCACGGTCGCCTTGTCGGTCTTCACCTCGACGAGCGCCTCGTCGCGGCGGACCGCGTCGCCGGCGCGCTTGAGCCAGCGGATGACCTCGCCCTCGGAGACCGATTCGCCCAGTTGCGGCATGACGACGTTGATCTTCATGGTTCATCGCCCCAGTGCTTCCTTACGGAAATAGACGTCCTATTTCCGCAAGGAGGCATGACCGTGCTAAGCCCTGTCACTTTAGTGAGTTATGCGTTCCGTTGGACCGTGTTTAGTTGCGTAAATTGGTACGCCAATTTACGCAACTAAACACTAGACTATCGCTGACAGCCCGGAGCCTATTTGAACATCCGGTGCGCGGCTTCCGCGATGCGTTCAGGCGTCGGGAGAGCGAACTGCTCCAGCGGCGGGCTGAACGGAACGGGAATATCGCGGCCGGCCACGCGCAGGATCGGCGCGTCGAGATAGTCCATCGCCTTCTCGGCCAGAAGCGCCGCAATCTCGGCGCCGATGCCGCCGCGGCGCCAGTCCTCGTGGACGATCAGCGCGCGCGTCGTCCGGCGCACCGAGTCGAGGACCGTGTCCTCGTCGAGCGGGACCAGGCTGCGCAGGTCCACGACCTCGGCGTCAATGCCCTCCTTCGCGAGCGTCTCCGCCGCCTGGAGCGCGTAGTAACTGCCGACTCCGTACGCGATGATCGAGAGGTCGCGCCCGGGCCGGCGGATCGCGGCGGAGCCGAGCGGCACGATGTAGTCCTCCGCGGGCAGTTCCTCCTTCAGGCGGCGGTAGAGATACTTGTATTCGAAGAAGAGCACCGGATCGTCGTCGCGGATGGCGGCCTTGAGGAGGCCCTTGGCGTCGTACGGCGTGGCGGGCGCGACGATCTTCAGGCCGGGCGTATGGAAGAACCACGCCTCGGGGTTCTGCGAGTGGAACATGCTGCCGTGCACGTTGCCGCCGGACGGGCAGCGCAGGACCCAGGGGACGGAGAGTTTTCCGTTGTGCCGGTAGCGCATCGTCGCGGCCTGGTTGACGATCTGGTCGAAGGCGCAGGAAATGAAATCGGCGAACTGCATCTCCGCGACGGGGCGCAGGCCGAGCGTCGCCGCGCCGGTGGCCGCGCCGACGATCAGCGATTCCGCGATGGGCGTGTCTATGACGCGCTGCTCGCCGAACTCCTCGAAGAGCCCGTGCGTGACGCCGAATGCGCCGCCGTACGCGCCCACGTCCTCGCCGATGATGAAGACGGCGGGGTCGCGCCGCATCTCCTCCTGGAGTGCCTGTCGGATCGCCTCGAGATAAGTGACCGCCTCGGGTTTACCCGCCTCATTTGTGGCGGGCTTGCCCGCCGGACTTGTGGCGGGCTTGCCCGCCGGACTTGTGGCGGGCTTGCCCGCCGGACTCGTGGCGGGCTTGCCCGCCGGACTCGTGGCGGGATTGTCCGCCGCTTCGGTGTCGTCCGGCGCCTTGGGCGGCGGGCAGGAGTTCGGCGGCGTCGGTTCGCGCGCATCAGGCTGCGCGCTCTGGTCGCGCGCGGTACGCCGCGCGCTCGCGGGTTTCGCCGGTTCCGTCATGGCTCGCCTTCGGTGAAAAGATGATCGAGCGCCTCGTGCGGCTCAGGGTACGGGCTTTTCTCGGCGAAGGCCACCGCCTCGTCCACCTCGCGGGTCGCGTCGGCGCGGTGCCGCTCGGCGATTTCGTCCGTGAGGACTTCCCGCTCGCGCAGGTAAAGCTCGTAGCGCGGGATCGGGTCGCGGCTCTTCCACTCGAGGAACTCCTCGCTCTCGCGATACGACGCGTCGTCATGCTCGGAGTGGCCGTGCCAGCGGTAGGTCTTGCACTCGATCAGCGTGGGGCCGAGCCAGTCGCGTGCGCGCTGGACCGCCTGGCAGGCGAGCTGGCGCACGCTGATCAGGTCGTTGCCGCTGCACGTGTGGCCGGGCATTCCGTAGCCGGCGGCGCGCTCGGCGGCGTTCTCGACGGCCATCTGCTTGGCGACCGGGGTGGAATAGGCGAAGAAGTTGTTCTCGACCACGATGATCAGCGGCAGCCGCTGGACGCCGGCGAAGTTCAGCGCCTCGTGGAAATCGCCGGTGCTCGTGCCGCCCTCGCCGATGTACGCGACGGCGACGCAGTTCGTCCGCTTGAGCTTGAAGGCCAGCGCGGCGCCGGCGGCGACCGGGATGGAGGAGCCGATCATGCTCGTCGAGCCGTAAACCCCCAGCGCCGGATCGCCGCTGTGGAGGTAGTCCACCTTGCCGCCGGAAAGGCCGCCGGACTTGCCGAGGATCTGGGCCATGAGCGTTTTCGGCGCGATGCCGCGCGTGAGCGCCGCGCCGATGTCCCGGTGGAGCGGGAAGACGGCGTCGCCTTCGCGCAGGTCGAAACTGGTGCCGATGGCGGTGGCTTCCTGCCCGATGCCGGAGAAGATGCCGCCGAGCACCTTGCCCTGGCGGTAGAGGATCGCCAGCCGCTCCTCGAAGGCGCGGCTGAGGAGCATGCAATAGTAGAGATCGAGCAATGTGTCCGGCGAAGTATCCGGCTTCGTGGCCGCCTTGGGCACGATGGCTCCTCCGGTTCATTCCTCGTCGGACGCGTCAGCCTCTTCGGGTTCGATCAGCACCATCGGTTCGCCGCAGCAGTAGAGCCTTCCGGGCCCGGCCAGGGTGACGCGGACTTCCTGCCCGCAGATTTCGCACCGGTACAGTTCGCCTTCCTGCCCCATGACGCCCTCGCTATCCGGGAAAGGCAATCGCCCGCATCCATTATCCTATTGCCCCGCGCGCGGCATGTCAACGGCCGAAGCGGGATGCCCGGCGACAAGGCGAGGCGAACGGCATGCTTCCGATTCGCGCGGATTCGGGCATCATCCCCGCGGTTTTGTCCAGTTTTCGAGGCGGAGTCCGGCGATGTGCTGGAAATGGCGCTCGTTTTTGGTGACCAGCCGGTAGTTGATGGACATTGCGGTCGCAGCAATAATCAAGTCGAAGTCATTCAGTGCGCGTCCGTGGCGCTCCAAATCGGCTTTGACGGCCGCGAATGTATCCATAATGGCGGGGGTGACATCCAAGATCGGAAGCACTTCGGCGAGGCGTCGCACCCGGGCAGAGTGGGCCTCCGGTCGCGCCGACCTTGCCGCGCCATGGAGCAGTTCGCCGTAGCTTATAACGGAAATCGCCTTCGGCTCTTCGCCGTGGGCCTCCACGTTTCGGAAAACTTCCTGTTCCCCGCGCAGCAGAAAGATCAGCGTATCGGTGTCAAGTAAGAACATGGCCGTTCACCTTGAAGCGCCTCTTGCTCCGACGTGAACCGCGGATCGCGCGAGCGATATTCTCCGCCGGCCGCGCATCCTCCCATGACCCGGCCAGCGCGAGGAGGTCCTGTGTTGCCCGCGCGGCGGGGCCCGGTGAACGAGCGAGGGATTCGCGGATCATCGTCACCACCTCCTGGGTGATCGAACGGTTATCGCGTTTCGCGCGGCCTTTCAAAGCTTCGTAAAGGTCATCGTCCATTCCTTTGACTTGCAGCGTAGCCATGATGGACCCTTTTGAGGAAGACTCACTCCCGGCACAAAGGAGAATCCTATCATGCTGTGCATGAAAAGGCAAGCATATTTCATGCCTAGAGCCTATTTCATAACCGACGCGGGTGCTTAGCAACATTCGTGTTCGCAATCGTGATCCTAATCGTAATCGTAATCGCCGTTTGTTGTTACGGTCAAACGTAGCCCGATTATGAGTAAGATTACGATTACGATTACGAGGTTGTGAAACCAGCTCTAGTCATTTGAAGGCGGGGTTCAGGCCAGCAGCTTGATCCGGGTGGAGACGTAGTCGAGGCTGTCTTCCTTCAGCGGTACGCGGAAAAAGCCGGTGTCGCCGAGCGGCTCGGGCTGGTAGCCGTTGAAGTTGAAGTACTTCGTGGTCCGGCCCTGGTCGAACCAGAAGACCAGCGCGATGTTCCCGCCGGTGATCTCCAGCGCGGTGATGCCGCGCTTGCCCGTCGCGCAGCCGCTGTTGAACACGCACGGCACCAGCCGCCCCGAATCGTACAGGCTGCTGCGCGAGCCGTTCTTCCGGTCCTTCGTGAGCGTGTACTGCAGGTCCTGCTGGTACGCGCGGATCTTCTGCTCGAGGAATGCCTTCCCCGCCGCGTCGGCCGCCGGGTAGCTGCGGCAGAGGCTCTCGATCTGGAACTTCAGGTAGTCAATCCGCGAGAGCGATTCGAAGAGCGGCCGGTGCGTGTGGCCGATGACCGCCATAATCCGGTTGCTCTTCGCGAACTCGTAAATGCGCTTCTCGATCCAGTATTTCCTAGCTTCGTCATACGCCACGCTGCCGTTGCGGATTCCGAGCGGCGTGCCGAAGCGCGTGAAGAACCCGCAAATTCGATTGAACCGGTCCGGCAGAAATCCGGCCTGGTGGCCGTGCAGGACCAGGATATCCTGCTCCGCGAACCGCAGCCGCAGCGCCCGATAAAGCGGCAGCCGTTGAAAGCTTGCGTTGCGCGCCGCAAGGTCGGCGTCGTGGTTGCCGACGATCTTGTAGAGCGCCGTCGTCCGCAGGAAGGCGTCGAAGAGCCGGTAGAGGTCGCCGCAATTCTCCAACACCGCCCGCAGCGGGAACTTGTAGAGGTCCTCGATGTCGCCGTTCAGCACGAGCTTGAATCGGCGCCGGAGGTAGTGCTCGCTGAGGACGGTCCGGAAGAGCGCCGTGTTGTGGACGAACTCGTCCCGCGAGCTGCCGTCGCCGAGGTGCAGGTCGCTGAAGATCACGAACCGGTCGTCGCGTTCGCATGGGACGACAGTGGATTCGCGAAGCAGCCGGTCGAGCCTGCGAAGTGCATGTGCGTGCGTCATCGCCGCGCCCTCCGCTGGCCGCACGCGCTGGAAACCGCTCCTCCGCTCGGGTTTATGCTCTCTTTCATCTATTAGTATTATCGCACGCGCGAGTTATGACTGCGCGACGCGGAAGTTAGTTTCCAGTTCGAGCCATGAAAGACGATACAGGGCCTGCATAATGCGTATCAGGTTATGGATAAGCGAGTTATCGCTGAAATCAATGGCGGGAGCGACGTATCAGGGCCGGACAATTTCGTTGATTGCGAACGTTCCGAGCTTCGGCAGGCGGGCGAAGGCGGATTCGGCGGCGCGGCGCCAGGCGCCGTTGGCGCGCTGGGCCTGGAGCCAGGCGCCGGCGGACTCGGCGCCGGGAAGATCGAGCGCGGCGGAGTTCTCGATCAGGTAGGCGCGGTTCTTGAATTCGTGCTTGCCGACCGGCGGCAGCAGGACTTGCGGAATGCCGAGCGCGGCGTAGAAAACCAGCTCGCCGGGCTTGGTGATGAGCAGGTCGCTCTCGCGCAGCGCCCGGTTGAACTGCGCGAATGCTTCGAGGACATCGGGCGAGTAGAGGATGGTCACGCCGTCAGCCGGACCCGTGCTCAAAGCGGCCAGGTGCGACTCGATCTCTGCTTTGGCCTTGCGGTTGTCCCCGGCGGCGATGCACAGCGTCAGCTTTCGGCTCCGCAGTTCGGGAAGCAGTTCGCGGATGAGCGTCTTGAGGAGAATGAGGTAGCAGCCCGCGCCGCTCAGCGCGAAGACCAGCCGCAGCGGCGAATCGCTTCGCGGCGACAGGCGCTCCAGCCGCGCGCGGAGATCGGACTGCAGCACGTCCAGATCTCTTCCGCCCGTGTTGGCGACCGGCAGCGGAAAGCCGGTCACGGCGATCCGGTCATGCGCGACGCCGTACGAGATCAGCCGGTCGGCGCCCGCCGCGGTCGGGACCAGGTAGGTCACGTCGCCGTCGTTCGGCTTGATCGGCGCCCAGACCCGATGAAAATCCGCGTCGCACAGCAACTGGTAGTTTTTTCCGGGGAACCGGTTATAGACGCACGCGAGCCCCGGCAGGAAGAACGTGTGCAGCCTCGGCAGGCACACTTGATCTCCGTGCCCATTATCCGAAGGGCTTGCAAGCCGGCGCAGCCCGCGGCCGACTCCCGACCGGACGAGAAAACGGATCAGCATCGGATACTCCATCGAGGCCCGCTGAGAATCGTCAGGGATGTCCTCGATCCGCTCCAGCACGCGGAACAGGAACCGCAGCCGCGTCTCCACCGTGCGCGAGACGACGTGGTACAAGTCCTGCGACGATTTCCAGACCAGGAGGTCCGCCAGATTCGCGAACGGCGGCAGGTCCACGCGGACAAGCCGCCCGCGGCCCAGTCCGGCGACGTTATCCGCCGCCCGGAGATGTCCGTAGCCCATCAGCACGGTTGTGATGTAGAAATCGGGATTCATTTGCGTCCTGCTTATGCCAAAGAGCGCTTCGTAACGCAACCCATCGTGAACGGCGCCGCCGTCGCAGAGCCATTTCAACGCCGCGATGGCTGGCCAAATAGGACCTGAGGTAAACCGCTCAGGATTCTTGTTCCCATCAGGCGCGCGAGGGGCGCGCGTGGGCGGATCGTGTTCCAGAACAACGCGACGAAGCCAGTCACGCTTTTATCCCCGTAGTCCGGGCCGTCGGAGCAGAAGCCTCTTTCGTCGCGCGAGTTCCACTTGATAGAAGCTCAAAGAAGTACCAGAATGTGACTGAAACGCTACACTAATATTACCGCGGCGTCTGCATCGCGCTGCTGGGCAATAACGCGGCTAATTCCACGAATAGCCGGAACGCATGTCCACGACAGGCCCTTTGCGCGCGTTAACTAGAGCGAAGGCGCCTTGGAGTGTACACGGACATTCGCCGGGTCAGTTGCAAGAGAGGAGGCTGTCTTGGCAACAGGAGACTACGACCGCCTGATTCGGCCGATCGAGGATCGGATGATGCGCACGGTGTGGCATATCGTCCGGGACCCCGATGACGCCGATGACGCTTTTCAGGCCGCGCTTGCCAAGGTCTGGGTGAACCGCGGCAAGATCGCAGGCCACGCAAATCCGCACGGACTCATCCTGCGCATCTGCATCAATGCGGCGTATGACGTGTTGAGGCAGAAGGCGAAGCAGCGCCGCGTCGCGGCATTACAGGTGCTTCCGCCTGTGCGACAGGATTCATGCCCGTCACCGTCTGAACGGCTCGCCGTCGAGGAAGATCACCTGATGGTTCTGAAAGCCATCGGCGAGTTGCCGCGCAATCAGGCGGAAGCGATCACCCTGCGATGCGTGGAAGGTCTTCCCTACCGCGAGATCGGCGACGCCCTCGGATGCAGCGAGGTCACGGCGCGGACGCACGTAGCGCGGGCCAGGGAAAGATTGTGCGAGAGGTTCCCTCATCTTGTCCGCCAGGGAATGAAGGAGGCAACGACATGACCACAAGCGAGAAGCCGGAGACAAACATGGACTCTATTCTGGGTCACGCGATGGACAAACCCGTGCCCGTCGAAGTGCGCGAGAGAATGCACAGGCGCCTGGCCGATTTCCGCGAACGCTTTGAGGCAGAGCCTGCGCCGGCGGGATTCTGGACACGGCTGTCCGCCATTCCTCCGCGAGCGAAAGCCGTCGTCTTCGCCGCAACGGCGGCAGGGTTGGCGGTTGCGGCGGGCATCGCCGCGCTGATAATCTTCAGCGCCCGGCCGGCTTATGCCCTTGACCAGACGATACAAGCGCTCAAGCAGGTGGGCTTCATGCATATCATTCAGCGCGGCGCGGACGGAACCCTCGCCGACGAACGCTGGATAGAGATCGGCCCTGACGGACGGCACCAGGCTCGGTATCGCCAGGATACTCCGCGCGGCAATGTCTTTGTTGTGGATGACCAGAAAACAGTCCTCGTCCATTACAAGGACAAGAACACCGTGGTCCTCTACACTCCGGCACAGCAGCAGTTTCAGTGGATTGGGGATTTGGGCGAATTCTTCAAGGACTTTCAGAATGAAGGAAATGTCGTGATTGAGCCCAACGTCCAGTTCCGCGGTCACCGCGCGCACCGGGTGCGCTGGCTGAAACTGAACGAGGAAGCCTACATTGACCCGGACACAAAATTGCCTCTCAGCATCATGGGCTATGATGTCACCTATGAAGCGCCGCCCCCTGGAACTTTTGACGTCGTTATTCCCAAAGGGGTACTCGTCGTGGACAAGCGCCCCGGCGCTCCGCCGGCTGAGGAGCCGCAGTGGATGAAAGACCAGGAGGCGGCCCCGGCACAATTCGACGAAGCTACAGCAGCGATCGCCGCAGGCGATTATGAAAAGGGAGAGCGGCTTTGTGCGGAAACCGTTAAGCTCTGGCCAGAGTTGAACTGGGCCTGGTACTGGCTCGGATATGCGCAGAGCAAACTGGCCAAGTATGATCAAGCCATAGTCAATTACACGAAGGTCATCGAAGTGTTCCGGGAGTTGCTTCCGACGGCGGCGCCCCCCCATTACGCTTACCTCGCCCGTGGATTGGCTTACCGGGCTAAAGGCATGGAGGCGCAGGCGAAGCCGGACCTTGCTGTGGCGCTGCCGATAATGATTGACGTGCTGCGCCACACCGCAGGGGCGATGATGTTCGACTATGCCGACGATCCCTTGTACGGGAAACATCCCAAGCCCACGCCCGAGGAGAGCAGGGCTAAGATGTTTGACCGCTTGCGGCTGGCAACGGGCCAGGCTCCGACCGATGCGACAGCGAGCGATGAGCAGCGCACTCTCTTCTGGGAGAATTGGTGGAAAGTGCACGCGGCCGAGTACGGCGTCGTCACGCGATAACCCGTAAACAGAAGGCGACCGCGCGCCCCTGGGAGTTCTCGGGACGCGCGGTCGTCTTATAGCGTTCGTCCCATTCAGACGTCGGGGCTTAAGTCGAAGGCCGTTGTGCAGGCCTCTTGACGCCCAATGCTGTGCGGGGATACAGGCATTCCTGACCATCAGGACAGCCAGGTTCGAAGGAAGAAGGACATTGGCCAAACAGGACCTGCGGTAAAACGCTTCGAATCCTTATCCCCACCAGGTGCGCGAGGGATGCGCGTGGGCGTATCCTCTTAAAGAACAGCGGCTTACGCACCTGTTGATGGGCAACTTCACGTAATACCCCTGCGCTTCCCTTGACAAGCTGGATTCTGAAGGCCAGAATACGGCTTTTGATTGCTGACTGGCATGTGGACGGCAGCCATCAGGGAATCCCAGATCAGAGGATACGCTCACTTCTTCTCATACACAACTTTCGGTTATATCTCTGCCCTTGGAGAAATCAAATGCAGGACGATGTGCGCGCGTTCTATGATAAATACTCAGAAAGAGAGTGGTCTCGATTTGAAACCGCTCTTGGGCTGCTTGAGTTCTCGACAGGTCGGCACTTAATTAAGAAGTACTTCCCTGGTTCCGGGGCTGTATGCGATATCGGCGCCGGGCCCGGCAGGTACAGCGAGTTCCTGGCGAATCTTGGTTATGATGTGACGCTCATCGATTTGTCTCCTGAGCTGATACGTATTGCCAAAGAGAAATTGTCTGCGCGCGGGGTGACAATCTCCCGCTTTGTGTGTGGTTCTGCTACAGACCTGTCGATGCTCCCCGATGGTAAATTCGATGCCGGTCTGATGATGGGACCCATGTACCATCTTACCCAGCAACAGGATCGTCATGCTGCTTTGAATGAACTACGGCGTATCATGAAACCTGGAGGAATAGCCATGATCACATTCTTTGGCAGCTACGGGATGCTGCGGCTTGGAATTGCCGACATGGTCAATCGATATCAGAAAGTCTCGGAAATTGAACGGCTCCTGGGTCCAACGTCGTATACGGCTGCCGAGCTTTCCGGCTTCACCGCCTGCCACTTCAGCACCCCGATTGAGATCAAGGATGAAGTGCAAGCTGCCGGTTTCTCGCTTCTAAGCTATGCTTCCGCACAAGGTTTTGCGGGCGGAATGCGTCATGACCTTGAAAAGCTTTTCGAGTCTTCTCTGCCGGCATTTTACAATGTCGTTGATGTGGCGGTTCGCTATTGCGAGGATGAACGTTTCCGCGATCATGGTCAGCATATCCATTGCGTTGTGAAGCCGGCATAAGAAACGGCTGCACTCGGACACGCTATCGCGCACCGGTGAGTCGCGATGTTAGCCACCTGAACTGAAGCGACAAGGAACGCATCTTGGCGACGGGTATTGTGGAGCGCCCATCCGACTTGGCCTCGGGAGTAGAGAAGTTTACTCAATGAGATGTGCCATGACACGGCGCACAGTCGTACTGGATTTACTCATGATGTCCACGGGGTGCAAGCAAGACCATGAAGAGCAGAGAATACACCAAGAATGACCGTGACGCCTTAGTCGCCGTACTTCGGTTGAATGTGCCGAAGTACTTCAGCAAGAAAGACGTTACAGACTTCCAGCAGCACCTGTGTGACCGCCAATGGGACGGGCATATCGTCTTTCTTGGGGAAGAGGATCGCGTCATTGGTTGCGCCAGCTACTATCGAAAGTCCTCGACGGGGATTCGTCTGTCATGGATGTTTTTTGCGCCGAACGTCGTAGGGCATCACAGGATTGTTCCTGCGTTTCAGGAGTATCTTAGAACGATCTGCGCACGCTTGAATGTGCGCTGCTCATCTGTCACTTTCTCGCTGAACACAACCCCGCTCGTGGCACGGCTGATGTCCAAGATAGGGTTTGCCGTGCTGGAGACGGTTAAGGACGGCTACGGCCGAGGCTATGACAAAGTGTGCATGGAAATGCGCCAACGCACTCGGAAGTTTTCGGATGCCGACGTATCCGGACCGTGAACTTGGCGAACCCGCAGAATGCGACGGGTTTATAAGGACCCAGTTTCCGGCCGTTTTGCCCGTTCCGGCTCCATATGGCCTGCTGAAGCGGACTATCACGACAGCCAGGATCAGCCCAGCCTGCTTCACGTTCAGTGAGCGCGTGTCCATGTTGCCGGGTATTCACGCCTTGGGCTTCTCACCGATCCCTTCCGAGTTCTCCTCATGAAGAACGGAATTTCCACCCTCGGGATACGACACCTCCTTCCACAGAAGCCGGGAATTTTTGAGTCGTCTGTAATAAAATGAGGACCCAGAACGACATACCTTTCAGAAAGGAGGACTCTATTCGATGCCTGAGTGGGAGAGTATCGTCAACGAGCACGGCCCCGTTGTATGGCGAACCACTTACAGGCTGCTCAACCACCACGCCGACGCATGCGACTGTTTTCAAGAAGTATTTCTGGAGGCTCTGGAACTGTCGCGCCGCGAGGAGGTCAGAAATTGGCCGGGCCTGCTGCGCAAGGTGGCTACGCGTCGGGCGCTGGATCGGTTGCGTAAGCGCCATTGCGCTGCCAGTCAGCACCAAAGTCTGGAACGTTCCCCGGAACCGGCCTCGGCAAATCCGGGGCCGGTCGAGCATGCCGAGATGAACGAGCTTATCAGTCGGCTTCGACAGGGCGTGGCCAAACTTCCTGCCATGCAAGCCGAAGTCTTCTGCCTGCGTTGTTTTGAGGAGATGAGCTACCAGGAGATCGCCGAGGAATTAAGGATCGAGCCGAATTCGGTGGGCGTGTTGCTCCACCGGGCTCGTGGGCAAGTGGGCGAATGGCTCAAGGAGGCGCACGATGAGTAACGATCCATCCAAAGATTCAAGTTCCATTGAAAACGAAAGAGTGGATCGTGCAATCACCCTGCTTCGCGAGGCCTCAGTTCCGCCGGGGCCGCCTGCAGAGGTCGTGAATTCGCTTGTCGCGACCTTGCAGGCGCGGACGAATGCAACGCCACGCCTCAAGGTCATTGGGAGACTTGGGGCAATGAGGCCTTTCACGAAGAAGGTAGCCACGGCAGCCGCGCTCGCGGCCGCCGCGTGCGTTTTGATCGGGCTGGCGGTCTGGCTGATATGGAGTGCGGAGACGAACGACAACCGGGCCCGCCAGAAACAGGAGCCGGCCATCGGCGTCATCTCCACGCCGCATCCTGTCGAGGCCATGACTGACCTGCCGCGAGCCAGTTGGGCCGCGTATTACCGGGCGTGGCTGCAATCACCGGAGACGCTCGACGGAATGCTGGCGCGTGACGCCGCAGCGCGGTTGAAGCCGGAAAGGAACCTGGCCGGCCTGAATGTGCGCAGCTTTCTCCAGACCATGAACCATATTGAGGAGAAGTCTAATGAGAACCACAGCATGCATGGCTGTCGCGTTGGCTCTGTTGTGTAGCGCGGGCGCAGTTTCGGCGCAGGAAAGCAAAGCGCCGCCATCCGATCTCGGTCGCAACGCGGCGCTGACCTATTGGCGCGCCTTCGCAGCGTTTCCGGAATTGACAAAGGAGGAGTCCAGTATCGTCGACGTATACCGCCCGGGTTTCGAACCGAAGTCAACGCCGGAACAGAGGGCCGATCTCGCCAAGCGATGGGGAAGAGCCCTGGAGTTGATGCACGAAGCGTCCCAAATCCCGCAGTGCAACTGGGGCATTGACTACGAAAAAGAAGGACCCAATGCTGACCTCACGTATCTGGCCAAGAGTCGTGACCTCGGCAAGGCCGCGGCCTTTCGCGCGCGGTACTTCTGGCAGGAAGGAAAACGCAAGGAGGCGGCGGAAGACCTGCGTGCCGCAGTCATCATGGCGCGTCAGGTTGGAAACGACGGGCATGATACGCTGATCGCAGTACTCGTGCAGATTGCCAATGAGTCAATTGTGGATAGGAGCCTGGCGGTGTTGATGACCGACCGGGAATCGGCGGACGTGCTCGCAAGTGCCCTTGGGGACCTCGTCAACGGGTCCGCTGCCCCACTCATGAGGAACGCGACACTGACGGAGAAGAAGGTGTGTCTTCCGTGGATCGCAACCGTTGTTACGCAAGAAATGAGCGATCCGGGAGCGGCGGCGAAGCGGCCCGATCTCACCCCTGAGGCTATACGGCAGTGGGTGGACGAGCTTGGTAAACAATATGACGAGGTGGCGGCTCTCTTCGGTTTGCCGTTCCAGGAGTTCCTGGCCAAGAAGCCGGCGCTGGAGGAAAAGATCAAGGCCAGCAAGAACCCGTTCGCAGGGTCTACTATGCTTTCCGCACTGACAGGCCCGCGCGAGGAAGAGGAGAAATACCGCGTTCAATGGGCGATGGTCCGAGCCGCCATTGCGATCAGGCGCGAAGGAGAAGCGGCCCTGCAGAAGGTCCTGAGCCCGGCCGATGGAAAGCCGTTCGTCTACACTGCGTTGGAAGGCGGTGCGTTCGAACTGAAATCGGCGCTGCCGATCCGCGACAAACAGATCGCCATGACCTTCGGGCGCGCGCCGGTCAAGAAAGAGTAGTGCCGTCCGGCGAGAACGAGTTTTGCCGAGAAGAGGCGCAGAGCGGACACGGATGCCCTGCTCTCCCGCGCGCAAGCGAACGACGCAGAGGACGATGGACCTTCTTGAGGACAATTACAATGAGAACCACCGCGTTCGTGGCTGTGGCGTTAGCTCTGTCAGCCATGAAGAAGCGAACGGAGAAGACGCTGATGGCGTTTGCACTGGCGATTTTGGTCATGATACCAGTTGCCCGCGCCGGTGAAGATCAGCCAACGGTGCAGCAGCCGAAGGAATTGACGCTGGACTGCGGCAAGGACGTGAGCCTGAAGCTGGTTCTTGTTCCGGCTGGAGAGTTCAAGATGGGCGGGGGCGAGCCGCCGGAGCAAGTCGCGCAGAAGTGCAATGGCTTGCCGGCGAAGGCAGAGTGGTTCCAGAATGAACAACCACAGCACCGGGTAAAGATCACCAGGCCCTTCTATATGGGCGTGTATGTTGTAACGCAGGCGCAATACGAGGCGGTGATGGGCGCGAATCCATCGTTCGTCAAGGGAGAAAACAACCCGGTGGAGCAGGTCTCCTGGAGCGACGCGGTGGATTTCTGCAAGAAACTGTCGGTTAAGACGGGGCAGACAGTGCGATTGCCGACGGAAGCGGAGTGGGAATATGCGTGTCGAGCGGGGACGACGACGCCGTTCAATACGGGTGAAACGATCTCGACCGACCAGGCGAACTACAATGGGAACTTCACCTACGGAAGCGGGATCACGGGAGAATACCGGCAGAAGACTGTGGCGGTCGGGAGCTTCGCGCCGAACGCTTGGGGACTCTATGACATGCACGGCAACGTGTGGGAATGGTGCGAGGACTGGTATGACGCAGGGTACTACAAGAATAGCCCGACCGACGATCCGCCGGGGCCGGAAAAAGGTGAGTCGCGCGTGTTGCGCGGCGGGGCCTGGAACAGCGATTCGCGGAACTACCGTTCCGCCGTTCGCGTCAGGGGCTTCCCCGGGAACCGCCTCAAGAGCGTCGGTTTTCGGGTTGTGTGCGCGCCGAGGCCGTGATCTATTTACCGTTTCGCGTTTACACTTTCGTGGCCGTTTATTCTGGCCGTTGAGTGGGGGATACAGGAGAGTTCCGAGGACGACCTGTCCTTGACGTCGGTCGCAACGGAAGATCAAAAGTGGGCTGAAGACCCGTCAGAAGTATCAGCGGGCCGGCAGATCATCGTCGCCCCGCTCACGAAGCCCTCGATTCAGTATTACGTCAATCTGTCATCGCATTGCAGGCAATGCGCGGGTGTATGGGCCTCACTGTGCGCCGTTCCGACCTCAATAAGACGACACGGAACCGGCATTGTCATCAGGATTGCTCTTATTGTTCCACGTGAAACAATTACGAAAATATCTTCGTTAGCCGGGTTGACAATCTCCGCCGGCTGGCTTACGTTGAAGGAATGGAACAGCTTCGGAAGCGCAAGGCGTTCATCTGCGATATGGACGGCGTGATCTTCCACGGCCGGACTCTGCTGCAGGGCGCGGCGGAGTTCGTGAATTGGCTTCAGCAGAAGCACAAGCAGTTCATCTTCCTGACGAACAATTCCTCCCGCTCGCCGAAGCAGTTGCGCGCGAAGATGGCCGGCCTCGGCCTGCGCGTGGCCGAGGACCACTTTATGACTTCGGCGATCGCGACGGCGAGTTTCCTCAGCGGCCAGTGCCCGAAGGGGCGCGCGTACGTCATCGGCGACGCGGGGCTGATCGAGGCGCTCGACGAGGTGGGCTTTTCGCTCGACGACGCGCGGCCGGATTACGTGGTCGTCGGCGAGACGCGCAGCTATAATTATGAGACGATCGAGAGGGCGATCCGGCTGGTCCTCGGCGGCGCGAAGCTGATCGGGACGAATTACGACCTGACCGGTCCGACCGAGCACGGCATTGCGCCGGCCTGCCGTGCGCTGGTCGCGCCGATCGAGCTGGCGACCGGGCGCAAGGCGTACTACATCGGCAAGCCGAATCCGCTGATCATGCGCGCCTCGCTCAAGCGCCTGGAGGCGCGCCGCGAGGATACGGCGATTATCGGAGACCGCATGGACACCGACATCGTCGCCGGGATCGAGGCGGAGATGGATACCGTGCTCGTCCTCACCGGCATCACGCGCCGCGAGGACCTGGTGACGTTCCCGTACAAGCCCGGACACGTGCTCAACCACGTCGGGGAAATCTGCCGGGCGTAGCGGAGGTTGTCGGCGATGACGGATGAATTCCACGTGTCGTCCTCGTCCTCGTCGTCGTCCTCGAACGACCGTTCGGAACAGCCGAGGACGAGGACGACGACGAGGACGAGGACGATGGGTTGCGACTGGATAGCACCGCGTTAGTCTGGAGAAGGACAATCATGACGCTCCATCCCCATGCCGCACGCCGCGCGCGGCTGATCCGCCTGATCCGGCGCGAGAAGCTCGACGCGCTGCTCGTGACGAACGTGCATAACGTCCGCTATCTCAGCGGGTTCCTCGGCGACGACAGCGCGCTGCTGGTGACGCCGGGGCGGACGACGCTGCTCACGGATTCGCGATACGCCGAGCAGGCCGAGGCGGAAACGCGCGGGATCGGCATCGTCGTCCGCAGGAAGGGCATGATGCCCGTCGCGGCCGCGGCCGCGCGGAAGGCCGGAGTGCGGACGCTCGGCGTCGAAGGTCGCACGATGACAATGGCCGAGGCGGAAGATCTCCGCAAAGCGCTGCCGCACGCCGCCATCCGGCTGACGCGCGGGATGGTGGAGCGGCTCCGGATCATCAAGGACGCGTCGGAAATCGCCGCGATCTCGCGCGCGGCCCAGATCGCCGACGAGGCGTTCCGCCTGACGCTGCCGCACGTCACGCCGGGCCAGACCGAGCGCAGGCTGGCGCTGATCCTCGAACGGACGATGCAGGACCTCGGCGCGGATGAACCGGCGTTCCCGACGATCGTCGCCGCCGGCGAGCGCAGTTCGCTGCCGCACGCGCGGCCGACCGACCGGCGCATCCGCCGGGGCGAGGCGGTGCTCTTCGACTGGGGCGCGCGCTGGAGGCTCTACGCTTCGGACTTGACACGCGTGGTTTTCTTGGATAGAATCCCGGATGATTTTCAACGGCGTTACCGCCTGGTGCTGGCAGCCCAACGCCGTGCGCTGGCGCGCGTGCGGGTCGGTTGCAGCGCCGGCAAGGTTGACGCAGCGGCGCGGTCGTATCTGAAGGCTCATCGCTGCGGCAAATACTTCGGCCATGGCTTGGGGCATGGAGTCGGTCTGGAAGTCCACGAAGCCCCGGGCATTTCACCCGGCCAGGACACTCGGCTGAAGGCCGGGATGGTCATCACGATAGAGCCGGGCGTCTACGTCGCGGGCCAAGGCGGAGTGCGGATCGAAGATCTTGTGCTCGTGACGCGGAACGGCCCCAGGATTCTGACCGCGTCGCCGAAATGGCCGCCGTCGGTCCTGGGCGGATCCTGAAACCACTTTTTGAAACTCAGAGAAGAATTGTGCGATGATTTCCACCAACGACATGCGGCCCGGCCAAGCGATCATCTTCGAGGGCCGCATCTGCCTCATCACCCAATATGACCGCGTGAAGCCGGGCAAAGGCCCCACCTTCGTCCGCGCGATGCTCAAGGACATCGCCACCGGGCAGGCGCTCGACAAGACCTGGCGCGGCGAGCAGAAGGTGGAGCTGGCGATCCTGGAGAAGCGCCCCCACCAATTCCTCTACCGCCAAGGCGACCAGATCCATTTCATGGACATGGAGACCTACGACCAGGTCGCGCTCGGCCCGGACCAGGCGCCGCCGGAGATCGCCCGTTTCCTCAAGGAGAACATGGAGGTCGTCGTCACCTTCCACAACCAGAAGGCGCTCAGCGTCGAGGTGCCGGCCTTCGTGAACTTGAAGGTGATCGAAACCGCGCCGGGCCTCCGCGGCGATACGGTCAGCGGCGCGAGCAAGCCGGCA
>JBKQWE010000108.1:0-57813 GCA_052139675.1 Candidatus Brocadiia bacterium | reverse complement strand
CGTAATCTTACTCGTAATCGGCCTTCGTCTGGCCGTAAGAGCAAACGGCGATTACGATTACGATTAGGATTACGATTACGAAAATGGATGGGCCGAGCACGTTATTTCAGTTATGAAACAGGCTCTAGTGTTTAGTTGCGAAAATTGGCGTACCAATTTACGCAACTAAACACTAGCGGATCATTTCACCGGCTTCTCGTCGCGCCGCTTCCGGGTGAACGCGTACCGGAAGAACCCCACGACGTGACGCCAGTAGATCTTCAACGTGTAGGCCGCGGTCAGCAGGACCCCGAGCAGTATCTGGAGCACATAGCTGCCCGTCCCGGGATCAATGTAGCCGTACGCCGGCCGGACCAGGAGGAAAATCCCGAACACGACGACCGGCGAACCACACCGTATTCTTCCGCGCATGACGGATGTTCCTGGAGGCCGGCCGAGGCGTTCGGTCCTCACAGCGACGCGGCGAACCCGATCAACTCATCCAGCGCCGCCTCGAGCGGGACGCCTTTGCGATAGAGGCAACTGGTGCCCGCGACGATGACGTCCGCGCCGGCGGCGGCCATTTTTCGGATGTTCTCGAACGTCGTGTTGCCGTCCACCTCGATCAGCGGCGAGACGCCGAAACGGGCGGTCATTTCTTTGAGCTCGGCGATGCGCTCGATCGCGCCGGGGAGCATTTCCTGTCCGGCGTGGCCGGGCCGCACCGCCATGACGAGCACCATCTCGACCGTCGGCAGCAGCGGCGCCAGCGCCTGGATCGGCGTCTGCGGGCTGATCGCCACGGCGGGCCGGCCGTCCTGCGCGCGGATCGCGCGGATGAGGCCCTCGACTTTCCGCCCGAGTTCCACGTGCACGCTGATCAGCGGGCGCTTCCCCGGCAGCGCCAGGGCCGGCAGGAAGTGCTCCGGGTTTTCCACCATCATGTGAATGTCCGGCGTCAGCCGCGTCAGCGCCGACACCGCCTTGACCAGGCCCGGCCCCAGCGTCAGGTTCGGCACGAAGTGGCCGTCCATCAGGTCGAAGTGCAGCAGCTCAAGCCCGTTCCGCTCGAAGAGCTTGACCTCGGCCTCGATGCTGCGGAAGTCCGAGCACATCAGCGAGGGCGCGATCCGGATTTTCACGGTTTCACCATGACCTTGAGGCCTTCATGCTTCTCCGCCGCCTCGAGCGCCGCGCCGATCTGGTCGAGCGGGAACGTGTGGCTGATGCAGCGCGCCACGTGCACGGTGTGTTTGCGGATCAATTGCATGGCCAGGGCGTGCTGCCGCGGCACGCTGCCGTGCGAGCCGAGGACGTAGCATTCCTTGTAATGGATCAGGTTCGACGGCACGCTCAGGTTCCGCGCGCCGGCGGCCAGCCCGCCGAAGAGGTTCACGCTGCCGCGCTTGGCCACCATGGCGATCGCCTGCTCGTGCGCCTCGACGGAGCCGCACGCCGTCACGATCACGTCCGGGCCGCGGCCGGCGGTCAGGTCGCGCACCGCCTGCATCACGTCGCCGTCCTCCGGCGAGAGATAGTTGTCCGCGCCGAACCGCTTCGCCAGCTCCAGCCGGTTGCGCGAGCGCTGGATCATGATGATCCGCTCCGCGCCCATGTCGCGGCCCAGCTCGATCATCATGCAGCCGATCGGCCCGGCGCCGATGATGCAGAGCGTGTCGCCTCGCTCGAGGCGGCACATCTCGAGACCGTTGATCGCGCAGCCGAGCGGCTCAGCGAGCGCGGCCTCCTCGTCGGTGACCGAATCCGGGATCGGCGTCACCGGGCCGTAGTCCACGATCATCGTATTCAGCACCATCTCCTCGGCGAACGCGCCGGGGAACTGGTAGCCGATCGCGTAATTGTCCGGGCAATTGTTGCCGAGCCCGTTGCGGCACCACTCGCACTGGCCGCACGGCACGTCCGCGCCGAGCGCGACGCGCTGGCCCACGGCGAACTTCTTCACGCCCTGCCCGACGGCGATGACCTCGCCGGCCGCCTCGTGGCCGATAATCGCCGGCGGCTTCACGCGCGGGTTGCCGTGATGGAAAATGCGGATGTCGCTGCCGCACACCGCGCACGCGCGGATGCGCAGCTTGATCTCGCCCGGCCCGGGCTCGGCCGACGGCATCTCGCGGACGACGATGCGCTCAAGCGCCTCCAGCACTGCGGCCTTCATTCAGGTTCCCTGTCCTTTCTTTCCCTGTCGCTGGTCAGAGAATGACCATGACTTTCCGGAAGACCTCGCGCCGCTCCTGCATCCGGCGGATGGCGCCGGGGACTTCTTCGAGGCGCAGGCGGTGCGAGATCAGCTTTTCCGGCAGCAGCTCGCGCCGCGCGACCATCGCGTGGACCGCCGCCCACTCGTTCTCCGGATTCACAAGGCTCGAGTTCCAGGAGCCGAGAATCCGGAGCTGTCTGCGGAGAATCGAGCTGACCAGTTTCTGCGGCAGCAGCAGGTCGCCGCCGATGTTGCCCATGAAGACCACGCGCGCCGCCGGCGCCGCCAGTTCCAGCGCCAGGCGATACGCCGGCGCCGCGCCGGCCGCTTCGAGGAGCACCTCCGGCCCGCCGGCGCCGGCAAGCTCCTTCACGCGCCGGCCGATGTCCGCCGAGTCGCTCCGCGCGGTCTTCTCGAAGCCCAGGCTTCGCGCGAACTCCAGCGGCTCCTCCGCCACGTCGAGCAGCACCACGTCGCGCGCGCCGCGGGCGCGGGCGATCTGCGCCGCCAGCAGCCCCATCGGCCCCGCGCCGAGGATGACCAGGCATTCGCCCTTTCGGAGTTCGGCTCGGTTGAGCGCGTGGAGCGTCACCGCCGCCGGCTCGCTCATCGCCGCCTCCGCGTCCGAGACGCCGTCCGGCAGCGCGACCAGGTTCGCGGTCCGAACCGCCGCGAAATCCGCCAGGCCGCCGTCCCGGCGCGAGCCGTAGTAGGAATAATCGCTGCAACATTCGAAGAGCCGGCGCCGGCAGCTCGGGCACTCTCCGCACGGCAGCAGCGGGTACACCGCCACGCGCGCGCCGATGTCAGCCCGCGCCCCTTCGCCGAGCGCGACGACCTTGCCGGCGAACTCATGCCCGATGACCAGCGGCAGCCGCGGCACCTCCGCCGCGCGCACACGGTTCAGGTCCGAATTGCAGACGCCCGATGCCGTCACCCGGACGAGCGCCTCGCCCGGCCCCGGCTTCGGCTGCGGCCGTTCCTCGACCCGCAGGTCCCCTGCTCCATATAACACCGCCGCTTTCACCGCCGCATTTCTCCCTGGAGTCCGCAGACAAAAGACGCCGTCGTAAGCGCCGCTATTCTAGTCCATAGCCGACCGGCAATCAACGCACCGCCGCGAGGCCGGCGGCTCTCCGGATCAAGAAAGCTATTGACGAGCGGCCGGGCGGAAGTTAGGATACTGCTGTTGACTGGAGGACAGGCGATGAAGAGGATTCCGGCGTTTCTCGCGGTGGCGGCCGTGGCGCTGTTCTGGGCGGCGGACGGGCGGGCGGCGAACGACTCCGATGAGTACCTCGCCAAACAGCAACCGTATCTGCGCGTGCCCCTCGCCGGGCGCCTGCCGACTTCCTTTCAAAAGCTGAGCGGCAGCCTGACTCTGAACGACTACGACTTGAGCTGCGACCTGCCGAAGAACTTCCTGCGCATCGCGGAGGAATTGAAATACCCGGATTCCCAAAAGCTCGCCGGGCACCTGGGCAATAGTTTCACGAGGATCGCCGCCTCCCTGCCCGAGCGGACTAATACCGACGACATAGCCCGGTTCAACATCTACAATCGAGTGCCGTTATCCGGCCAGCTCGGGACCTCGCTTCTGAAGGTCGCCTCGCAGTATCCCTCGCCGGCAGGTGACTGATTGATGGAAGGGCCGCGCCCGCTCCGCGCTGATGAACTCCCTTCGCTCGTCCGATTGCTGGACCGCACGTTCCGCGCAAACTCTCCGGGCAACTTCCTCAACGAATATCCGCGCCTCCTCGACGAAGCGAACCTCGGGCGGCTGATCGTCATTTCCGACGGCGGCGAGATCATCTCGCACGTCGGGATGGTGGAGGGCAAGATTTTCTTCGAAGGCGTGCCGCTGGCGGCGACTCTCGTCGGAGGCGTCGCGACGGCGGAGGAACGCCGCGGCAGCGGCTGCGCGACGCGCTGCCTGGATTTCGCCCTCGATCAGTCGGCGCGCGACGGGGACGACCTCGCGTGGATTTCCGGCACCCGCAGTCTTTACACCGCCCGAGGCGCGGCCAAGGCGGGCCGCGAATGGGTTTACCCGGTCGCGGCCGGAGGCCACGCGCCGGCCGATCTAACGCTCCGGGAAATCTCCTTCGCGGACTGCCCCGCCGCCGCGGCGCTGTACGAACGCGAGCCGGTGCGCTTCCTCCGCACGCGCGACGACTGGTTGCGCGCGGCGAAGAACCGCTTCGTCATGAACTCGAAGGCGCGCTTCTGGGGCGTGTTCAGGGCGGATCGCCTCCGCGCGTACCTGGTCCTCCACGAGCCGCGCGCGGACCGGCCCGCCGTGCTGCTGGCGGAATTCGCCGGCGACCGGGTGGATGCCGCGCGCGCGCTGAGCGCTGCGGGCTCGAAAATGGGCGCCGCAGTCGTCCAGGTGCACGTCGGCGACTGGGACCAAGCCGGCCGCGAGGCGTTCGCCTCGGTCGCGCGGTCGAATGGAAAACTGGAACCCGGCCTCGGGACGTTCCTCCCGCTCCGCATGGCTTCCTGCATGGAGAAACTCCGGCCGCGCATCGCGCGGCTTTGCGGCGAAGCGGTCGCCGGGCGGGAACTCCGGTTCTCCGAGTCGGGCGGTGGCCCGGGATCGCGTTCCGGCGCCGGCGCGCAACTGCACATCCTCCTCGGCGCGGATGAAGCCTGCATCGTCGGCCGCGCGGAATTGGCGCGGCTCCTCTTCGGCGCGCCGGAGCCCAAGCCGCCCGTTTTCGCAGGCGCCGCCTCCGTCATCGAAAGGCTGCTGCCGGCCTTCCCGCTGCCGACGCCGTGGTATGGGCTGAATTTCGTTTAAATTGTGTCCCGAGAGTAACATCATAAGTCTACCCCGCGTCATGCTGAGCGTAGCGAAGCATCTCACACCATACACAGTTACCGGAGCGCAGCGTATGAGATTCCTCGCTTCGCTCGGAATGACCGCGCGCACTACGAATGGGAACGCGCGATGAAGACCCCGGAGACCATGCTGACCTGCCTCCTGGCCGCTGTCCTCGCCGGCCATGCCTCCGGCGAGCAGCCTGAAGGATTCGCCGCCATGGGCAGGACGGTCGCGCCAAATCCATATTTTGAGGAAGCGCCGGCCGTCACTACCCTGACGATGCCCGCGCTCCCGCCGCTGGGTATGCCCGATCTCCCGCCGTGGTTGTCGCCGGCGCCACTGGCGTTCAGTCCCGCGTCACTGTCCGCCGCCGACTGCGCGGGTCAGTATGGACCGATCACCTTCTTCGTCCGCTCGTCCGAGTGCGGCGAACTCGCAGTGGGCATCAGTGACCTGAAATCTTCGGACGGCGGAGTGATCGCAAATGAGAACTTTGACTTCCGTGTCCTGCGTTTCGTCAGACTCCTCCATGACAAGAAGGCTCCGGCCATGCCTCTGCTGCTCGAGCCGTTGGAAGGGATGATTCTCCCTGAGTCAGGCCTGGCTGATGTTCGGGTGACCTACTTCATTCCGCCCGAAACGCCGGCTGGCCTCTATCACGGCATGGTGAGCGTCGTCCTGGGGAATACGTGGGAAGAGATCCCGATCGAGCTGAAGGTTTACCCGTTCAAGCTCGTCGAGCCGGACGTGAACCTTTACATTTACTGCACCGCGCCGGAGGATCCCGGGCAACTGGACCTCGTGCGCAAGCAGTGGGTTGACCAGCGCTGCCACGGCATGAACTGCTCGCAGGTTCCCGCGCCGGTCACCCGCGACGGCGAACTGATCGAGCCGTCCCTGTCCAGGCTGCTCGACGCGTACAAGTCTGCCGGCTTCGCCCGGCCGCTGGTGTTCGTGGACCTGTACAACCGCATCGCGGCCGAGTGGCTGAACACGCCGGACAAATCCATCGGCATGTGGGGCGCATGGTTCCGGTACTACCCGTTCAGCGAGAAGCTGGACCGGCGCTACGTCGCCGCGGTCCGCACTCTCCGCGACCAGGCCGCGCGCCGAGGACTGAAGATCGTTCTGACCGTCGCCGATGAGCCCGGCAGCCATCCGTGGACCACCGCTGCGGCGCAACATTATAACGACCTGGTCAAGGCGGAACTGCCGGACGTCCTCCGGGAGCTGACGGTCGGCGGCGGCTGGGCGATGAAGCGCGACGAAGACCAACTCTGGAAGGGCCGGATCAACATCTGGACGAGCAACCGCTGGCTCGCGGACAAGCTCCAACTCGTCCGCCGGGACGACCCGAATGCCGTGATCCAGGTTTACAACATGGCCGGCGGCGGCTCCGGCGAAGGCGGCACGCAGGCCGCGCGGCTGTTCTACGGTTTCTTCAACTGGAAGGCGGAAGCCGCCGGCGCGGCGCAGTGGTGCTACTATCATTCCGGCACGCCGAGGGAGAACTATACCTGGCCGGCCGCGGACCCGGCGCAGGGCAACGTGCCGACGCTCCGATGGGAAGCCGCGCGCGAAGGCGCCAAGGATCGGCGCTACGTGGCCACGCTGGAGAAATTGCTGGAGGCGCGCAAGCCGACCGGCGACCTGCGCGACAAAGCCGCCGAGGACGGCGCGGCGCTGCTGCGGGAAATCTCAAGCCAGATCAAGCTCGCCAACCTTGAGGCATACGATCCGATCGGCGGCGGCCGAATCCCTGCTCACCCGCCCGGGACCTATGAGCGATGGCGCGCGCAGATTGCCGATTGCATCGAGCGGTTGCAATGAGGGTACGACCTATCGTCTCGTATCCGCGCGGATGGGCACCAGCGGGTCGGCGAATTCCGGGCCGATCAGGCCGGGCTGATCCGTCCGCTGCACTTTGAATCGGTACTTCTCCTGCAGGATGAGGCCCGCCAGTTCGGCGTACGGCGCCGGTCCGACCCAGACACGCCGCGCGGGGCCGGCATGATCCAGGACGTTTTGAACGGCGCGGTTTACGCGGGACTCAACCTCGCGGCCATACACGACCCGCTTGTGAATCTCGGAATCCGCCAATTGAACGTTCGCGGTCAGCATGGTCACCTGGACGAGCACGATCGCGAGGAAAATCGCGACGAGAATGCAGCGAGCAATAAAGTCTGCGCCGGCCGGCGCCTTGCCTCGCAACTGCGCCACCGCGGGCAGCAGTTCATCATGCACGAACCCCGGCAACGCCCGCGCCGTGAAGAGCGCCAGCGCGGTCAGCGCGAGCAGATGATAAGCGTTCGACGTGTGTTCCAGGAACAGCACCGGCACGAAGCTCACCACGAACCACGCGCCCAGCATCCGATCCAGCGCGTCGCCGGCGAATGCGGCCGCGCAGAAGAGCAGGATGAGGACCGCCGCGGTCGCCGGCTCGAGATACTCCACACAGAAGACCTCCGTCTGATTCCGTTGCGGGGGTTGTCCGGGCAACTTTTCCCAGCTCGGCACGCCGATCGCCCGGGGTGCCGCCAGCAGGACCGTCCCGAGCAGGAACGCTCCAATCAGCACGCGGTGATATCGCCGGGCAAGACCGGGCCGCGCGCGCCTTGCGCGAAGCGCCGCCAGCAGCGTCGCGAACCAGACCAGGTAACACGAAAACCCCCAGCCGACCCTGTGATCCGGAGTGCTCACGCCGAAAATCCCGCGCGTATGGCCGACGAACCGCGTCCAGACGTAGGCGGCGCGCGATGTCTGCGCGCCCGCGGTCGCTGAGGCTGGAGCCGGCGCGCTTTTCAGCAGCTTGGAGATGCTGCTTCGATAAGACGGCAGCGCGAAGAGCACGCCGCCGGTGACGATGGCCCAGACGATCAGCCAGCTTACCGCATGCCACCGCTGCCCCGGTCCCGGCTTCTTGAAGCCGGGCAGCACCAGGATGAAGAGCGCCACGGCCGAGAGGACCAGCGGCGCCAGCTCGCGCGAGAGGACCGCGACCGCCGCCAGCGCCGCGGCCGCGACCGCATGGCGCGGCCGCCGCTCTTCGAGCCACCGCAACACAGCCCAGACGCACGCCAGCACCGCGACGTACTCGGTGAGGGTCGTGTACCAGGACTTCCAGCTCGAGAGAACCAGGTAGACGTCGTTCAGCCCGATGAGCATCGCGGCGGCGAATCCGGCGATGCGTCCGCCGAGCCGGCATCCGACGGCGTACACCGCGCAGACTCCGGCCAGCCACATGAGGATGAACATGAGTTGATGGCCGTCGAAGTCGAACCCCCACAGGCGGTAATTCAGCGTCCAGATCAGTTCGGGAATTGGCCGGTAGTAATCGCCGAACAGCGGCTGCACGAACGCGTTCCACGGCCTGTGCGCGTCCGCCGCCGCGCGCTGCACCCAGGCGAGGTCATCGCTGACGACGTACACGCCCATCGTGGAAAACGCGTGCAGCGCCAGGAGAGCCAGCAGCGCCAGGAAGGCTACGTGCCAGCGAGTGGCCCACGCAATGAGGTAATTGGGAGATTGGGAAATTGGGAAATTAGGTAGTTGCGCGCCGCGCTTTTCCCCTTCACCCAATTTCCTAATCTCCTAATCACCCAATTTCCTATTTACCCAATTCAGCGATACAGCCGTTGGACGTACGCGAGGACCCGCCGCTGGTCGAGCTCGCGGTCGAGCGGCAGCAGAACGTAGCGGCCTTCGAAGTCTTTGGAGTCGAGGATGATGTGCCGTTTGTTCGGCACGGCCATGCCGTCGGTGCAGGCCGTGTGTCCGACCAGCAGCACTTCCGCCTGAATGAGACGGGCGAAGGCTTCCGCGGCCTCCGGGCGATAGTCCCGGTCCCAGAGCAGGGAAAAGACCGGCCCATCGCGGCGGAAGGCGTCCGCGGCGGTCGCGGTCCGCAGGTACTCGAGCGTCAGGCCGTCCATGCGGTCCAGGTGCGGCGTCGAATGGCACACGAACAGCCCGTTCGAGGTGTGCACCGCCAGCGGGCTGGACGTCCAGAACTCGTGATAGGCTTCGTTGACCTCTTCCCAGCTTTCGCCGTACGCGGCGCGCAGCCCGTCGGCGAAGGCCGCATTGAGCTCGCGCCCGCGCTTGCCGATCTCGAGCCCGATGCATTCGGCGAATTCGTGGTTGCCGAGGAGAATGTGCACCTGGTTCGGGTAGGCGCATTTCAGTTGCGCGGCGATCTCGACGAGCCGGTAGGAGCGGCAGATGTCGTCCACGGCCTGCAACTCGTGGACCAGCTCCTGGAGGACCAGGTGGCGCCGGGGACAGCGGCCGAGATCGGCGATCTGGACGATGCGCTGCAGGTTGCCGACGTTTCCGTGGATGTCGCCGGTGACGAGCATCTCCCCTTCGGAAGGCAGCTCGATCAGGAACCCCGACTGAAACGGGTCAGTCCGGGTGGCCTGAGTGGCCGCCCTGATGAGCGGGATTGTGTGATCAGCCGCGTTCTTCGTCGGAGTCACCCATCCCACAGGAGAAAGGCTCGGCGTCGGCGCGGGGGCGCGTCACGGCGTCTGGCCCGTATCGGAGTCCGGCCACGACGCCGTCAGCGGCAGGTGGGGCTGGTCCGGCACAGGCTCCTTGTAGTCGCCGGCACAGCCGGCGAGCGAGACGACAAGCGCCATGAGCGCGCATACGGCGGTCCATCCGACCCATCGCTTGGACATGGCTATTTCGCCTGTTCAGGTCCGGGAAGCGCCGGTTCGGCCGGCGGATAGAGTTCCAGCGGAACTGCGGTCTCGACCGCGTCGGCCGGGTTGACCGGTTTGCCGTCCAATTGCGCGCACCCGGAGGACGTGATGGTTTGATTTTTCGTGCGGTCGCGGCCGGTGGCCAGCACGACGGAGGGCATGCGCTGCGTCGGGTCGGCGGGATGCTGGTTGGCCTGTTCGAGCGCCGTCCAAAGCGCGGCGGGGTCCAGTGCGAAACGCACCTCGACGATTCCCTTCGGCCAGTACCGTTTCCGGTCGGGCAGCATCTTGGCGAGGAACTTCTCGACCGCCTCTTTGGCCAGCGGGTTCGCGGCCATCAGCGCGCCCAGAGTGAGGTTATCGCCGATCTCCAGCTTCTCGACATCGGCCTTCACCTTGGCCAGGCCCGCCAGGTCAGCCGCATGTTCGGTCTCGATCCTCTTCCGCGCCGGAATGGGCAGGCCCGAGGCGTCCCTGTCCCAGCCCGGCACGCCATCGGCCACGACCACGTCGCTGCGAGCCGGCAGCGCCACCGCACTGGTCGCGGCGGCTTCGAGTTCCTTGCCGCCGACACCGTCGAACGTCTGCTTGGCGAATTCGCCGTCCGGCTTCTTGTAATCCTGTTCGAGAATCCGCTTGAGGTTCGTCCGCAGCGCGTCGCCGCTGAGCGCCAGGCGGACCTCGCACTCTCCATCGCCGTAAATGCGCGTCGGGCGGAACTCCACGACGCCCACCAAAAGGCCGCGGACCAGGTCCGTCTTCGGCAGGTCGGTGCTCTCGATGAAGTCCCGGACCGTCTTCGTCTCGCCGAGCTTGAGAGTGAACACTTCGTTCTGGAGGTTCTGGAGCGCCTTCGCGCGCGCTTCGTTCTGCGCCTCGACGCAGCCCTGTTGAGCCGTGAGCGGCGCGCAGAGCGCGGTGCAGGCCGCCAGCAGAGCCGCTGCGAGGCCGGCCGTCGCGCATCGCGTTCGGTTCATGCATTCACCTTGTCTTGGAACCGTGGAAACCGGGGGAAAACAGAACATGAGTTTATCCGCCGCGCAACCGCGTGTCAAGAATGCACGCGAACGGCAACGTCTCGCCCGCGCAGCGTGTGTGAAAAAAGCTTGACAAGAGGAAAGCGTATCCGCAAACTACTCCGGCCGGTGAAACGGAAGCGGGCCACTCGGGCGCGTCTCTTGCCGGCGTGAGGCGTGTGTCCAATTCACGCTGAACCAGGATAACAATCGCTTTGCATGGCATTCCGCATAAGGGTGGTCCGAGGGTTCAGACCGTCGGGCAAGGGACGAAGTCAGCCGCGCTCCCGAAGCTTCTGAGAAAAGTCTGCTCGCCGCGCGCCGGCGTGCCCGCTTTTTCCGCGCTCTTCTTCATTTCGTTTTTCCTCTATCTCTGGTTATGCATAGATCCCGCGCTTCTTTGGGGTTTCATGCGGTTGCGGGAATTCCCTTCCTTCCGGAAGGGCGCGGAGTTCCTGGGGAGCTTTCTGCCGTATCCGGGCGGGCCGATCGGCTACCTGGCGGCGTTCCTCTCCCAGTTGTATTACTGGTCGTGGCTCGGCTCCTTGATCATCACCCTGCTCGCGGGGCTGCTTTGCCTGGCGACCTGCGGAGTGTTCCAGGCGCTCGGCAGCACGAGGGTGCGCGCCCTTCATTTTGTCCCGGCGATCTTCCTTCTGCTGCTGTACAGCCGGTACGGCCATTTGCTTGCCGCTGTCCTGGCGTTGCTGGCCGCGCTGCTTTTCGTGAATATCTACGCGCGATCGGCGCCGCAACCGACTTGGCTGCGGCTAGCGGCATTCCTGCTTCTGTCCGCCGCGGTGTACTATCTCGCAGCCGGAGCGTGTCTGGTTTTTGCGGCGTTATGCGGAATGCTGGAACTGTTGCCCCGCCGGCGGCCCCTCCTTGGCGCATGCTATATGGCGTGTATCGTGGCGATTCCGTTTCTCGCCGAGAGGTGCGGCCTCCCGGTCAGCACCATCGAGGCATCTGTGCGTTTGCTTCCCGTCTTTCTGATGCAAAGACCGCAGATTGCAGCGCTTTTGCTCGGCCTGTATCTTTTCTGCCCGGTTATCGGATTGCTGATCGCATTGCAGGCACGGTTCGGCGGAGGCCGGTTGCAGCCGACCGAAGGCACGACTTCGAGAAGGCCCTTCAAACGCGCGCTGGAATCGCCGCTCCTCATCATCGTAGCCGCCCTGCCGGTCTACTTCTCGTTGGACACGGGCTTGAGGAGCTACTTTAGAATGGAAAGCTGGGCGAGCCGGGGCCGGTGGCCGGAGATCCTTCAAGAAGCCGACCGCCTCTCGCTCGCGCAATACAATCTGGCGATCAATTACGAAGTCAACCGGGCGCTCTATCACACCGGCCAGATGTCCGACAGCCTGTTCCAGTATGTCCAGCGCCCCGAGAGCCTGGTGAGCATTTCGCCGACCGCGGGCGGCGAAGGCGGCGACATCTGGCTTGAACTGGGAGACGTGGCCGAAGCGGAACTCCTGGCGTGCGAGGCGTTGGAAATGGATGGCGAGCGGCCGAGGAACCTGCAGCGGCTCGCGCTGATCAACGCGGTCAAGGGCGAGACGGAGGCCGCGCGTGTCTTCCTCGACGCCCTCGCGCTGGACCCGGTGCGCGGGCAGTTGGGGAAGCGCGGCCTGGAGCGTTTGCAGGCCGACCCGCAGCTCGCCTCCGACCCGGAAGTTCAGCGCCTGCGCGCGCTCAGGCCCACGCGGGACACCGGCGAGTACGGTACCGTCGAAGACAAGCTGCTCGCGCTCCTGGCGGCGAACAAGCGAAATCGAATGGCGTTCGAATATCTGATGAGTCAGTACCTCCTCTCCTGCCAGCTCGACGAGTTTGCGCTGAACATCCGCCGTCTCGATGATTTCGACTATCCCGCCATCCCTCGCGTTTACGAGGAGGCGATCCTGGTCTATATGGCCGCCACGGGCAAGCAGGTTGACCTGAACGGCCGGCGCATCCGGCCCGAGACTCTGGAACGGTTTCAGCGCGTCTGCAACATCATCGCCTCTCACGGGAACGATCATGAGGGCGCGCTCAGAGACGTCGCAAGAGACTGCGGCGGCAGTTTTTTCTGGTGGTCCCTGGCGATGAAGGGACGGTAGCCGGCGCGCGCAGCCCGCAGTTGCGGACTGCCGGCAGGCTGGCCGTCCGCTCGCGTGCGCGAACCGGCCGTTGACAAACCCGCGCGCGGTTGAAAAGATAGCTAGTGCTTCCTTGCGGAAATAGGCGTCCTATTTTCGCAAGGAAGCATGGCCGCACTGCGACCTGTCACTTTTCAGAGTTATGAGTTCCGTTGGACCGCGTTTAGTTGCGTAAATTGGTACGCCAATTTGCGCAACTGAACACTAGGGTCCGCAATCGGGGTGAGCCGCGCAGCGCATCGGGTGATGTCCATGGATGCAGATTCTCGCTCGAGCGGCGGGGACGCGAAAGCCGCCGACGCTTCGACGATCGCCGCCGCGTCGCGCGAGCTGAGCGGCGCCGGCGGGAAGCACTGGCTCGCCCGGCTTCTGCCGTTCCTGGGGCCGGCCTTCATCGCCAGCGTCGCCTACGTGGACCCGGGCAACTACGCCACCAACATTCAGGCCGGCTCGAAGTACGGATACCTGCTGCTCTGGGTCGTGGTCGCCAGCAACCTGATGGCCATGCTCCTCCAGACCCTCTCGGCCAAGCTGGGCATCGCCACGGGCAAGAACCTGGCCGAGCACTGCCGCGACCAGTTCCGCCCGGGCGCGGTCTGGGCCATGTGGGTGTTGATGGAAGGGGTTGCCATGGCCACGGACCTGGCGGAGTTCGTGGGCGCGGCGGTCGGCTTCAACCTGCTGCTCGGGATTCCGCTCTGGCTGGCGGGCATCCTGACGGGGATCGCGACGTTCGCCATCCTCGGCCTCGAACGCTACGGCTTCCGGCCGCTCGAAGCCGTCATTTCGTCCTTCGTCGGCGTCATCGCCCTCAGCTACCTCATCGAGACGGTGCTGGCCCGGCCGGACTGGGGCTCGATCGCCGCCGGCGCCGTCCTGCCGCGGTTCGGTGGGACCGACGGAGTGCTGCTGGCCACCGGCATCCTCGGTGCGACCGTGATGCCGCACGTCCTCTTCCTGCATTCGGCGCTCACGCAGCGGCGGATCATCGTCCGGGACCCGGTGCGGATGCGCGCGCTGTTCCGGTTCGAGCTCTGGGACGTCGCGGTGGCGATGGGCGTTGCGGGGCTGGTCAACGCGGCGATGCTCATCATGGCCGCCGCGACGTTTCACATCCACGGGCACAGCGACCTGGCGACGATCGAAGAGGCGCACAGCACGCTGGCGCCCCTGCTCGGATCCGCCGCGAGCGTGGTCTTCGCCGTCTCGCTGGTCGCGTCGGGACTTTCCTCCGCGTCGGTCGGCACCATGGCCGGGCAGGTCATCATGCAGGGTTTCCTGCGCCGCGGCATTCCCGTCTGGGTGCGCCGGCTGGTGACCATGCTGCCGTCGCTGGTCGTCATCATGCTCGGTCTCGATCCGACGCGCACGCTGGTCATCAGCCAGGTCGTCCTGAGCTTCGGGCTGCCCTTCGCCGTCGTGCCGCTGGTCCTCTTCACGCGGCGCGGCGATCTGATGGGCGTCCTGGTCAATCGCCGCGCGACGACGTACGTCGCCGCGCTGGTGGCCGTCCTCATCGTGGCGCTGAACCTGTACCTGATTTACGGCGCATTGTTTACGGGGTGAGGCCATGTTTCAGAATCTGCTCGTCCCGCTGGACGGTTCGCGGATGGCGGAATCCGCGCTGGCGGCAGCCGCGTACCTGGCGCCCAGGCTGCGCGCGCGCGTCACGCTGATGCACTGCATCGAGCGCGCCGCGCCGGCGACGGTCCACGGCGAGCGTCACCTCCGCGAGCCGGAGGAAGCGCGCGCGTATCTGGAGGAAGCCGCCGCTCGCGTATTCCCGCTCGAGGTTCAGGTTTCCTGCCATACGCACGCGCCGGAAATCGCCGACTCTTCTGCGCCCACAGTAGCAGCGGAGCTGCGAAGAGCGGGAGCAGCGGGGCTGCGAAGAGCGGGCGTGGCGCCGAGCATCCTCGAGCACGCGAAGGAAATGCCCTCGACGTTGATCGTGATGTGCACGCACGGGCGGAGCGGACTGGGCAACCTGTTGTTCGGCAGCATCGCGCAGCGGATCGTCGCCAGCGGCACGACGCCCGTGCTGCTCGTGCCGCCCGCCTTCGCTGACTTGTCCGCCGTAGCTCAAGCGAAGGCGGAAGCTTCGGCGGGCAAGCCCGATGAAGGAAAACAGGAATTCAACTGCCGGCGGCTACTGGTGCCGCTCGACGGCGACCCGGCGCACGAGCAGGCGCTGCCGGTGGCGGGCGAACTCGCCGCCGCGTGCCGAAGCGAGATTCACCTCGTCTTCGTCGTCGCCACGCGCGGCAGCCTGCCCGGCAACGACGCCGCCGTCGGACTGCTCCTGCCGCGCGCCACGCGCGCCGTGCTGGAAATCGCGCGCCAGGAAGCCGAGGCCTACCTCGCCCGCCATATCCAGTGCCAGCAAGCCCGCCAGACGGAGGGCGGGCAAGCCGCCGGCCGCACCGTCACCAGCGAGGTCTGCCGCGGCGACGTCCGCAAAGCCATCGGCCGCGCCGCGCAGCGCAGCCGCGCCGACCTGATCGTCATGGCCACGCATCGGAAGGAAGCGATGGAAGCGTTCTGGTCCGGCAGCGTCGCCGCGCGAGTCGCCAGCTACGCCAAGCGTCCCCTGCTGCTCGTGCCGATCACGGAGTGAACGTCCGCCGTTCCATCCGTTGATGAAATCAACGGAGGACGGGCTTCGATCTGGTGCTTCCTTGCGGAAATAGGCGTCCTATTTCCGCAAGGAAGTATGGCCGCGCTAAGCCCTGTCACATTAGTGAGTTATGCGTTCCGTTGGACCGTGTTTAGTTGCGTAAATTGGTATGCCAATTTACGCAACTAAACATTAGCCTTTTTTTCATCACTGCTTGATCAAACGGTCGTACTCGGCATGCGAACCGATCCAAAACCACAGGATGCCGCGCTCTTCCGCAGCAGTATCCATACCGACTGCTCGGTAATGGATTCCCACCCTCACTGACCAGAGGTTTCCGATCTTCTTCAGGTGAAGGGAAGGGTGTTTTGGATCGGATTTCAGAAGGGCGAAATGCTTGTCCGCGGTCTGGCGGACGTGCGATGGAAGACCACGATACAAAGTCCAGTAGTCTGGGCTCGTGAAGTGGTTCACAAGCGTTTGCACTTGCCGGCGGCGAAATCGGAGCGAGCCTTCTCGACCAGGTCACGCAAGGGAGCGGTTTTCTGATCGCGTTCGATCTGGCGGTCCCAGCGTTCTTCCTCGAATTGCTCAAACCACGAGGCAAACGTCTCGAAATCTCTCTTTGAGAGCGCCCGGATCGCATGCTGGATATCGGAAATTGTAGTCATAACTTTCTTTCCTCCTCACCTTGGAGCATACAACGCGTTCGGTGTTGTGTCAAACTCGGCAGTAACGAACCGGTTCCCGCGCTCAAGTGCGCAGTCTTCCACCCGGTCCATGAGTTCGGCTTTTGCGCGGTTAGCGCGTCCATCATCTGGCTCACAGCAGCGCACCCTCCATCAACCTTGACATATCTCCCCCGCGTCCATAGACTTCACCGTAACATTATCTTCAGAGGACGACATGCGCGTTTCGGCTGATCGGACTAATTCCAAACCGCGCGGCCCTGTGCCCGCGGCCGAAGGGCTGCGCCCCGCGACCGCGCCCGAGATGTACTGGCTGCCGGCGATTCTCATCCTCGCCGCCACGCTCCGGCTCTGGGGACTCGGCGCGAAGTCGCTCTGGCTCGATGAGATCCTGACGGTCCAGAAAGCCACGATGTCGTTCTCGGACATGATGGGCCAGATTCGACAGCACGACGCGCATCCGCCGCTCTTCCAGATCGTGGAATGGCTCTGGCTGCGCCTCGACAAGGGCGACGCGTACGCGCGGGCGCCGGCGGTCCTGGCGGGCGTCGCCTGCGTGTGGCTCTGCTTCCTCATCGCGCGGCGGCTCTTCGGCCGAAAGGCGGCGCTGGCGGCGGCGGTGATGGCGACCATTTCATACTTCGGCATCTTCTACTCGCAGGAAGCGCGGCTGCATTCGTTCATGACCGCCCTGTTCCTCGGCCAGGTCTGCCTGCTGCTGGCCATTCTGGAGCGCCGCGGGAAGGCCGGCTGGGGACTCTGGCTCGCATACGGACTCGTCGGCCTGGCGAGCCTCTACACTTACGCGCTCTGCGCGCTGACGGTCGGCGCGCTGGCGTTGCTGTACCTGTGGCTGACGTGGCGGCGACACCGGCAATTCGGGCGATGGCTGGCGGTGCACGCGGCGATCGCGCTGCTCTTTTTGCCCTGGGTGCCGACGCTGCGCGCACGGACGGCGGACATCGAAGCGAGCGTTCGCGTGTATAAAGACAGCATCGGAAGGCCGACCGGTTCGGAGATCGCCGGCGGAATCGCCGACTGGGCCATCGGCCCGTGGGCCAAGAAGGAGATGCGTTCCGAGCGCGGCGTCTATCCTCCCTCGACCTTCGGCCAAGTGCTCGGCTGGGCCTTGATCCCTCTCGCGGCGATCGCTGCCTTTCACCGAAAGTCGAAACGGCCGGCGAAGATTCTCGGCGTCCTCTTCTTCGTCCCGCTGCTGCTGTACCTGGTCCTGCCCATGCCGCGCGTGCACCTGTACGAGGCGAAGCACCTGATGTTCGTGCAGCCGATCCTGCTCATCGCGCTCGCCGGCGCGCGCCTGTCGTTCCGGGTTCCGGGCGTGCAACGGCGGAATTACACCCTTCTCATCGTCGTGCTCGGGTTCGCGGCGCTGAACGCCATCGGGCTGCGCGATTATTTCCGGCCGGGCTTCGAGAAAGAGAACTGGCGCCGGCTCGCGACCGACGTCAGCCGGCTCGCGGGCGCGAACGACTTGATCCTGTTCAACCCCGGCTATATCGGCTACGCATTCGACTACTACGCGCGGCTGCCGGCCGACCTGCCTATTGATGAGAAGGGGCTGCAACAGTCGAGCGTCCGCATCCTGGAAAATCCCCAGCGCATCTGGCTGATCGAGGACTGGAGCGCCGTATCGCGACCGTTCCCGCAGGTGCTCGAAAACCTGGAAGCGCGCGGCTGGTACCCGAGAGTATCAAAATTCATGAACGGCTCGCTGGGAGAACTCCGCTGGACGCTGCTCCTCCCGAAAGGTTCGCAGTGAAAGAAGGCCTCCGCCCGTGACCACGCCGCGCAACGCGACTCAACGAGAGCGCGCAGCTCAGGTGCGGTACGCCGCACCGCACTGCGCGCGACCCGATACCGGCGTGCTGATCGCGCAGGTCAACCAGTTCCTCGACTACCTCGCCTCCGAGTGCGGCCTGTCGCAGAACACCATCCAGGCGTATCGGCACGACCTGACCGCGTTCGTGCTATACCTCGACGAGGACCGGTGCGCGGGCTTTCAGTCCGTCACCGCCGACACCGTCCTGGCGCACATGGTCCGGCTGAAAGAAAAAGGGTTGCACGCCAACTCCGTCGCGCGCGCGCTGGTGACGATCCGCATGCTCTTCCGCTTCCTCTGGGCGGAAGGAAAAATCCCGGAGAACGCTACCTCGCTGCTCGAATCGCCGAAGCTGGCCAAGCATCTGCCCGAGGTGATGACCGAGCGCGAGGTCACCGCCCTGCTCGCCGCGCCGGACGTCAGCCTGACCCGCGGCCTGCGCGACCGCGCGATCCTGGAACTCCTCTACGCCACCGGCGCGCGGGTCAGCGAGGTCAGCCGCATGACGCTGGACTCGCTCCATCTGGAACTCGGCTATGTGCGCTGCCTGGGCAAGGGATCGAAAGAACGGATCGTTCCGGTCGGCGAGCAGGCCGCGGCAGCGATCGGGGAATATCTCGCGAGCGCCAGGCCGGTCCTGCTGCGCGGGCGAAATCTCGAGTGGCTGTTCCCCGGTGTGCGGTCCACCCCGCTGACGCGCAAGGCGATCTGGCAGATCCTCAAGAAAACCGCCCTGAAGGCCGGCATCGGCCGCCGCATCTCGCCGCACACCCTGCGGCACTCCTTCGCCACGCACCTGCTCGAGCACGGCGCCGACCTGCGCGCCATCCAGGAGATGCTCGGTCACGCCGACATCGCCACGACGCAGTTGTACACGCACATGGACCGTTCCCGCCTCAAGGCCGTTCACCGCAAATTCCATCCGCGGGCGTGAGAGGAGGCGAGATCGCTCGGACCAATTGCGATTTGACCCGGCCGACGTTCAATGTTAGAATGAGCGCACTCTGTCTTCCAGAAATATTCGGGGCGTGGCTCAGCTTGGATAGAGCGCCTGGTTCGGGACCAGGAGGTCGGCAGTTCAAATCTGCCCGCCCCGACCATTCTCCTTCGCTCTCGTCCCCAACGGCGGGACGGAGCTTCGGAGAATTGCTTGCCCTCCGAAGCTTCAGCGAAGGAGGGGCAGATACTTCCGCACTACGCGCCGACCGCGAAGGAGAATGGTCGGAAAGTTCTCCGTAGCTCTCCGCCGCCGAAGGCTAAGGAGAGCGAAGGAGAACCGACCACCTGCAAGGGGCCGTTGCATGAAGTATGTTTATCTCCTCCAAAGTCTCTCCAACCCGAAGAAGCGCTGCACCGGCGTCAGCGCCGATTTCCACGAACGCCTCAAGCAGCATTACGCCGGCGAATCCCCGACTACTGCAAAGCGCCGTCCGTGGAAACCGGTTGTCGTTCTCAGCTTCGAGGACGACGCGAAAGCCGAGGCGTTCGAGCGATATCTGAAATTCGGCTCAGGCCACGCCTTTGCGGCGAAGCATTTCTGGTAATGGCGGATGCCAATGAGTGACGGCGGCTTCCTTGTTTCTGGTTCTCCTCCCGAAAACGTGGGAGGTGGCAGTTATGGATGCTGGACATCGCATTGTGTCCAGAAGCCTGAGTCACGTAAGGAGGCACTGCTTTATCCCGTCGGCAACACCCGGCTCGATGGGGTCGACAACAATTTCAAGGTCATCAAGCGTAAGGCACACGGCTTGCGTGATTTACGATACACCATGGTCAAGTTCGGACAGGCCTATAAGCGAAAGTTAGCCACGAAAACGGGTTAAGAGCCTTGTTTCTGAAATGAGGTTTGCGTCCCCGGAATAACCCCGGAATAACCCCGGAATAACCCCCAGTAGCATCTCGGCCAGCCGGTCAATCTCCGCGAGAACTCGACCAAGCTGCTCTTGCAGGCTCTGCGGTTTTTGCCTTTCGGCTTTGGCTACCCAAGCGTTGAGCTTCCCGAACATGGTGACTGCCGACGTGTAGAGCCTTCTCGACATGGGAGAGTGTCCTATGCTGGCAACGGTTTTCTTCCTGATGCCGATGGAGAGCGGCCGGGAGATGTTGAGAGGCGGCAACACTTCGGCTGACGCCCGAATCGGCGCGAAGACTCGGCACATTGCGTTAGAACCCCCGTATTCATTGGCCATCCGTCGTTCGCAACACGCGGAGTCGCGAGTTCGGTATCGGATTTGCTGCAATACCACGCTGTGGTGGAGTGCCGAGAGACGTTCTGAATAATGAACGGCCGGCATCATGTGTCTGCGAAACGCGCAGGCATTCATTTGGGAAGGAAAGGGGCGAACCGATGCGGAAGGTCTGGCTTGCGTTCGTCATTGCGGGACTTATGGCGGTCTGGTCGGCGCCGGCGTCGGCTCTGGTCCTCTACGACAACGGCACTCCGGATAATGTTGAGGGGTTCTTCAGCGACACCCAGAACCCACCAGGGCCGGGTGGTGGTCTTTGGTATGCGTACGACTCTTTCACACTCTCAACTGCCGCAACGGTCACAGGGATGGAATGGTGGGGCTTTTACTATACCGGCAACACCCCGCCAGCATCCGGAGACATTTTCAACTACGACATCCAGTCGAATCCCGGCGGCGACGGCCAGCCCAGCGGGGATATCACCAGCGGCCTGCTGGGCAGTCTTTCCGTCACAGACACGGGCACCATGGTCGAGGGTTTGTGGGAAGTCTACCAGTACACTGCTTCGGTAGACATCTCGCTCCCAGCCGGGCAGTACTTCCTGTCCATTTACGATACCGTTCCCAACGTGCCCGCCACCTTCGCCTCATCTAACACCTTCACCTGGTGCACGAGCGAGGAAACAGAAACCGATGAGTGGTCCAACAACACTAGTACCAGCACGTGGTTCAATCACGATGTCGGACTGGCGTTCAACCTGACGGGCGACGAAACAACTGCTGTGCCTGAGCCAGCGACGATGACGCTGCTGGCGCTCGGGTTGGCTGGGCTTATGGCGAAGGTCGCAAGGACGAAGAATCGGTAGTCCGGCGAAACGTGCCGTTTTTCTCGCCGCTACGTCTTCAATGAAGCGCTCCTTTCGGGGAGCGCTTCTTTTTTGCCGGCGACGGCTCAAACGAACGCCAGTTGCCCTAACCTTCCTTACGCCGCGAAGAACCTCTGCATTTCCGCTCTTGATAATTCAAGGGTCAGCAAGCTGCAAATCTGCCCGCCCCGACCATTCTTCGCCAAGGCTTCGGCTGGCAAGCCATTCTCGTGCTTGCTCGCCGAAGCCTTGCCGGCTTAATGGGAGCAGCTTGACTGAGCATGACCTCGGTGCGATAATTCCCCATCGGCCTGGAGCAGGCGTCTTTAGCGGGCAGGCTCTCGAAAGGCAAGTTACCAATGAATGCCCGTCCCCAATTTCCCCGCCGCACCGGTTGGCGCATCCTCGGGTTCGGCAAACATTCGGAGATCGCGGCGGCCGTCGAAGAGAAACTCCGTTCGCTCGGGTTCCAGGCGACCATGTTCGCGCTCACGGACGATGAAGCCGGGGACGCACGGTTGGTCGCGGAGCTGAAGCGGGCCGAATACGACGGCGTGGCCATCGGCGGCTACATCAACGGACAGGACGCCGTGAATTTCCCCGCAACGGTGGAGACTACTGCCTGGTTCAACCGCGTGCTCAACATCGTCCACGCGAGCGCGCCGAGCGCGAAGATCATCCTCGTGCGCGGTCCGGAGGACGTCGTGCCGGCGATCGAACGAGTGCTCGGAAAAAGTCCGCCGTAACGCCCGCCCCGCTCTCCTTCGCTCCGCGTCGCGGTGCTGCGGAGAGTCCCCACGACCGCCGCTCACCCGCCCAGTGACATTGACATCAGGGTAATCTGCATGGTACGAAATAGCCTCGCTCCAGCCGCGCCAAGAACCGGATGTGCCGTGACAGAGTTTTCCTTCGCGGGCCCGTCGTGGGTGAACGTCAAGACAACCAGCAGCCGCAGCCGCCCTCGAAAACAGCCGATGAGTTCCGAGGGCTGGTGGAAAATCTCGCCCATCCGGTCCTGATCACGGATGCCGCCGGCACAATCCACTTCATGAACCCGTGCGCCGAGCGGCTGCTCGCGCAGGGGCTCAAGGAGCGCGTCGAAGCCCACCTCAAGAGCCCGGCCCGCCGGAAACTGGTCAGCCAGGTCCGGTTCCGTCGCGATGGCGCCGGCGAGATCGTCCTGCGGTTGCTGCGCTCCGACATCGAATGGAACTGGCAGGGCCGGCCGGCGACGCTGATGTCGCTGACGGACGTGACGCCCGGCAGCGTCGCGGCCAAGCGACTCACTCAGGAGATCGCGAAGCCCGGGCGGCCCGAGGATGCCCCGCAGGACCGGAGTGCGGAACTCGAGATGCAGCCGGAGAGTCCCGCGGGGGAAAGCGACAGCATCTCCGTCGCGAGTTCGCGTCCGTTCGCGCAGGAAATTTCGCCGCACCAGAAGAGCTGGGAGGAAGCGCTGGCGCAACGCGGTCAGCCTGAAACGCCGTCGAAAGAACCCGCCGCGGAGAACGAGGGCGTCGAGCGGCCGCATCGCGCGGGAGCCGAAGCGCATGCCGGAAAGAGCGTCGCCGAACAATGGGCTTCCTTGAGGCAACTCCAGGGGGCTGCCGAAGAATCGGAGAGACAGGCCGCCGCGGCGCAGAAGCAATCCAGGGAGGAGATTCAGAAGGCGTACGCCGAACGACACCAGGCGCAGTACGAGGCGCAGCAGCTCCGCAAGCAAGTGGCCGAGGCGAACCGGCAGCGCGACAAGGCCGTGCGCGCAGCGGAGGAAGAGGAGAAAGGCGCACAAGAGCTCGAAGCGCGCGTGCATATGCAGGCCGACGAACTGATGAAGGTCAGCGAAGCGCTCCGGCAGGAAACGGCCGAGTGCAAGCGAGTCCGGGAGGAGAACGATCAAGCCCGGCGACTGGCGGCCGAGTCCAAGGCGGCCCTGGAGGAATCGGCGGCGCGATGCGACCAGTTTAAAGTCTGGGCCGAGCAATGCGCGGCGGAACTACGACAGCAAATCGCCCCGCAGCAGCAAGCCCAGGAGGAAATCCAGCAACTTCGGCAGAAGCTCGCCAAGTCCATGGCGTCCGTGGAGACCTTCAGGGCGGGATTTGAAACGCTCACAGGCCAGGCGAAAGCGAGCGCCGATGAAGCGGCCAGGGAAAACGAGGCGCTTCGCCGCAAGCTGGCCGAGCACGAGCGGGAAGAAGAGTCGCTGAGGACGATGCTGAAAGACCTCTCCTCGTCGGGAAAAACGTTCCTCGGTGCGATTGAGAAGCTCAAAGCGGAGGGCCAGCCGCCGCGCAATGAGATGCCGGGCACAGGGCCGGCAGGCGGGGAGAATCGCTGAGTCCTGTGCCACAAGGTGCGGAGGAAGCTGTGAAAAGCCCATGGAAGATCGGAATCCTGGTGGACTGCCTGAAGCTGGGCCTCACTGAGGGCGTCCGCAAGGTCGCGGAGCTCGGGGCGGACGGCTTTCAGATGTTCGTGACGGGCGGAGAAGTGCTCCCCGACAATTTCCCGGCGCAGAAGCGGCGCGAGTTCAAGAAGTTGTCGGACGGCCTCGGCCTGGAGATTTCGGCGCTCTGCGCGGATTTCGACTGGATACGCGGTTTCACGGACGCGGAATTCAATAAGATCAACATCCCCCGGATCAAGAAGTGCGTGGACCTGGCCGTGGACTTGGACACGCGGGTGGTGACCATGCACATCGGCCGGCTGCCCGACGACAAGGCGCATCCGGTTTACCAGGAGGCGCTGCGCACGGCGACGCTGCTGGCCGAGTACGCCGCGCCGCGCCGCGTGACGCTCTGCACCGAGACCGGCCCGGAAGCGCCCGCGCGGCTGCTGGAGTTCCTCCGCCAGGCGCCGGACAAGGGGCTCGGCGTGAACTACGATCCGGCGAACCTGGTCATGTGCGGGCCCTTCGATCACATCGGCGGAGTGGGCCTCCTCAAGGATTACATCCGCCATACGCATGCGAAGGACGGCGTCTGCCTCGGACCGGGCGACTGGCGGGAACTGCCGCTCGGCGAGGGCGGCGTCGTTTTCCCCTACTACCTGGCCGCGCTGAAGGCCGCCGGCTACGCGGGCTATCTCACCATCGAACGCGAGGCGGGCAAAAACCGCGTCGAGGATATTTCGCGAGCGGTGGAGTTCCTGCGCCGGCAGTGCGAAGCCGAGTTGCCGAGCCTCAAGAGCTGAAAGCCGGCAGCGCTTTTTCGAGCGTGGCCCGATGGCGCGGTCGTGGCGATTCAGTTCCCTACTTTGTCGCGCCCTGCTCCGGCGCGGCGGCGGCCGCTTCGCGGACGTTCAATTCCAGTTCGTCGCTGAATGTCTTGACCGGTCCGCTCGCGGTCTGTTCGGGGCCGAGCACTTCGCCGGCGCCGTCCTCCGAAACTCGAATGACGGCCGTGACCACCGTGCGCCCGGCTTTGCGCGCCGTGAAGACTGCGTCCTTATCCATGTCGCCGACCGCCGGGTCGCTGACCGTCCACGCGGCCCTCTCGGTCTCTTCGGTAATGGACGGTATCGCCCACGCGGCCATCGCGCGCAACTGAAGACGCTCGCCGACCCGCAAAGTCACGGGGCCTTTGTCCTTAGCCGACGCCTCTTTCGAATACGCGCGAATGAAAAGCTGTATCACCTTATGCTCGCCGCCGCCGGGGAGCATCGGCTTCTTCTCCGAGCAACCGCCGAACGTCATCGAGAGAGACAGCGCCAGCAGGCCCGCCATCGCCAGGCGAATCGAGCGAGACTCGGGCATCTTCCCGCCTCCTTTCAAAATCGTACCGGACGCCGCCATTATGCCAGTGCAGTCCCGGCGCCGCAACTTGCGATGTCGTTGAATTGCGAGGGGAGCAACGGAGTAGATATCGAGGTCGGCCGGGTGGTCAATCGTGCATCCACCGGACGTACGCAACCCGGCTCAGCCAAAGCAGGCCGATGGATTCGATGACGACCAGGCACAGGAACAATGACCACTGCAAATTGAACCGCTCTGCATCCAAACCCATGAAATGATCGAACAAGCCCCCTTGTCCGATGAGCGTGACGAGGCTTAGAACACCGCCGGCCGCCCACGCGGTTACGGTGCGATCGAGAAGCGCGCTGCATAGCACAGCCCAGGCAAACATCAGGAACGCCAGCAGCGGCATGATGCACATATCGGGGCTGATGCCTTTATAACGCGGTATCGGCAAGAGACAGCAGGACACGATCCCGTACAGAATCACGGCAGCCGCCAATGTCAGGACCGGCATAATGATTTTCGCATGCCAGATCATACTGCGACGCACGGCTCGTTCTGCGATAAATGCTGAAGTCCCTTTTGCCCGCTCGCCTGCAAAAAGGCCCGCGCCGAGTGAAAGTGCGAGCAGTATGAGCCCGATAATTGCCGACTCATCCCATACACTCGTTGTGAGCGTGCAAAACGAGGCCGCCGAATACGAGGCCGCCGGCCACACCAGCGTCAGCACCAGCAGCCACCACGACTCGCGCCACTCTTTCCAGACGAGCGCCGCGAATGGCGACCGGAAGGATCTTCCGCTCATGCGCGTTTCCCTTCATCAGCGGCGGACGTACAGAACCCGGCTCAGCCAAAGCAGGCCGATGGCTTCGAGGGTGAGGACAGACAGCCACAGAAGCCATGGAGCGCTTTGCGGTCGGCTTATGCCGAGTTGGAATAAACGAGCAAACAGCGCCTGCAAAAGCAGCGCCGAAACAAGCCACAGAACGCCGCCGGCTGCCCAGGCACTCACTGGCCGCGAGAGCATCACACTGCAGAAAACGCACGAAGCGAAGCACAGGAACCCCATCACCAGAAACATGAGCGGCACAATGTGCAGACGATTGCGCCAAGCCGCCGGAACATAAACTTCACCGGATGCCATGAAGAGCAGGATCTCGCCAGCCGCCAGCGCCAGGATCGGCATGAGGAGTTTTGCGTTCCAGATTGTGCGGCGACTTACCGGTCTTTCTTCCTGGAAGGCTGATGTGCCCTGCGCGCTCTCGCTCGCGAAAAGCCCGGCGCCGAGACAAAGCGCGAGCAGCCAAAGGGCGAACGCGGGCAGGCCGACCATCGTAGTTCCGGTCACCCACCCATTCGCTTCGAGCACAACACATCCAAGATACAGGGCCGTCGGCCCGATCACCGTCAGGCCCAGCAGCCACCACGACTCGCGCCACTCTTTCCAGACGAGCGCCGCGAACGGCGACCGAAATGTTGCTTTGGTCATGCGCGTTTCCTTACCTTGCCACACATTGCCGGCAACGGCAACTGCGACCTTTCTTGCCACGGATTTCACGGATGGCCACGGATTACCTGCGACGAACTGCAAACTCTTAAACTGCCTCTATCCTGGCTTTCCGGTAGTCCGTCTACTCAGTGAATCCATTCCAAAGAAATTACCGTTCTTTGCCTGTAATCCGTGGCCATCCGTGTAATCCGTGGCAAAAACATTTTTCGTTTCCTTCAGGCCGACTTTCCGACCAGCGCGACGAAGATTTCCTCCAGCGTCATGTCGCGCGCGACGATCTGAGCGCCGGGAAGCTTCGCTTGAAGCTGTTGCATCGTTTCCGGTCCGAACTGCTCGAAGACCATCAGCCACTCGCGCGGCTCTTTGTGGAGCGACAGGACGCCGGGCATGTCGAACATCGCGGGTGCGCCGCCCTCCTTCGCCGAGGCTACGGAGGGCAAGCCGAAGGTGATCTTCAGCTCGCGGAACCGCGCCTTGAGCGTCTCCGCGTCCTCGACGAGCCCGATGCGGCTTTCCTCCATCAGCGCCACGCGGTCGGCCACGCGCTCGACATCCTGCAAGAGGTGCGACGAAATCAGCACCGTCCGCCCTTCGTCGGCGGCGACGCTCACGATGCTCTCCAGAAATTCCTTGCGCACCACCGCATCGAGACCGTCGGTCGGCTCGTCGAGAACCAGCAGCCTCGGCTCGTGCGCCAGTGCCAGCGTGAGCGCCACCTTCGCCACCATCCCGCGCGAGAGTTCCTTGATCCGCTTCGACGGGTCGAGATCGAATTTCCGAATCAGGTCGGCGCACGAGTTCTCGCTCCATGTCGGATAGAACGGCGCGGTGAACCGAACGACCTCGGAGATCGTCATCCAGCGGTACATGTGGTGCGCCTCGGGAACGTAGCCGACGCGCTCACGGATGGCGACGTGTTGTGCGGTCGAGTCGAGGCCGAGGACAGTCGCGTGGCCAGCAGTAATCGGCGTTAGTCCGAGGAGCATCCGGATTAGGCTGCTCTTTCCCGCGCCGTTGCGCCCCATGAGCGCGAAGATTTTTCCGGGCGGCACGTCCAAGTTCACATTCTCCACCGCCGTGAGTTTTTTATAACGCTTCGTCAGCCGCTCGGTCCGAATCACCGCGTCGTTCATGGTCTTCTCCTGACGTTCAATTCGCCAGCAGCGGCCGCGCGCCGGTGCCGTCGCGGTTGACTACAATGAAATGCGGGCCTTTGCTTTCGCGGCTGTCTGCCAACAAGCGGTCTTCTCCCAACCACCACATATTTGCCCACGAAAAGCTGATGGCAGTGGTGCTTTCCAGGTCAACTACAGCGTAGTTCGCTCCCTGACCGAGCGAGACTAACGCGTAGTTCCCTTTCGGTGAGAGCTGGATCCTGGAGATAAGCGACCAGTTCTTCGGCAGTGGAATCCGGTGCAGTTTGCGGGTATCGACGTTGAATAGCCCGAGTTCGCAGCCTATCTGCTCTTCGCTGTCGGCGAGGTGGAGTCCCTGCAGCTCGTTCCGACAGAGCAGAATGTCGTGGCCGCCGGGAAGGAATTGACTTACCCGCCACGAAGCGGCTATCAGCCCCTTGCCGGCTTCCGCCGCATCGCCGGAGACCAACAGTTCCGCCTCAGCTCCGTCAACCGCCTTCGCAAGGTAGCACGTTTGGCTGCGCAAACGTTCAGGCTGGGAAGGCCGCAGAAGGAGCCACTGTCCGTCCTCACTGGCTTCTATCCAGGAGAGCGCTCCGCTCAAGCCGTGCAAGGTAATGGATTCGGCCTCGGAAAGGTTCGGAGCGTAGCGGAGCACACGCAGAGTTCGCAGCGCCCCTTCTACCGGAAGCGCAAAAACACCCCGGCGTGTCATGACCGGCAGGTAAATGTTGCGCGCGTCCCAGCCGTAGGGCATCTTACAATCTTTGACCTGATGCCGCTCAATGTCTGCGAAGAGGATGTCCCGGCCGACCGAGAATGCAATCACCTGCTCGCCATACCAGCCCACCAGTGACATGAACTGCGGAGGCCACTTCGGCATGCCGGGGCAGAGTTCGTCGAGGCGGCGTTTCTCGCCGGAGTTCGCGTCCACGATGAAGTCCGTAATAACGGACTCGTCCCATGAAAGCTGCGCCAGCGGCCACAGCCACGTTTCAGGCTCGATCGAAACGAATTGTTTTCCGGAAGGCGACCAGACACGGAAATACGCCTCGCTGTCCCGAAATCGAGTGAGCCATTGCGTCCGGCCGGAGTCCGCCTCGACGAGCGCGGTGCGGGTCGTCTTTCCCCATACGGGAGAATGAGCGAAGACCATCACATGCTTTCCATCAGGAGATGTGTTGCTGACATAGCCGTTGGCGATGCCGCTCGTACTGTTCATGAAGAAACTCAGCGGCGCAATGCAGGTCACGTAAAGCCAGACCGGTATTACCGGAAACGCGACGTAAGCGACCATCAAGCCCCCCGCCGCCGCCGACGTCCACGCGGCCCGACGCCGGGTGCGCTCGATCCGGCTCCAGGACCGCAGCGCTGCGAGCAGCAGCGTTGCGATGATCAGCGGCGGGAGAATCGCGCCCGACAACAGCGAACTGGTTCCTGACCGCAGAGGCAGAAATGCCTCCAATATACGGTGCGAATCCTGCACCCAAGCCGCGCATGCGGTCGCAACCGGAATGGAAATTAGGATCGTGGCAATGACGCTGACGCCGAAGGAGGCGATCAGCGGCGGAACAATCAAGAGGACGGCAACGATGGCGGATATGGGGATGTAGTCGATGAAGTACGGGGAAAGCTTCAACGAGCTCGCGTGGGCCAGTATCCAAAAGCCGATCGGCACGAACGCCGCCACGATGAGGAAGAGCACGAAGCCGAGCTTGACCCAGAAGACTTTGCTCCGGGCATAGGGGATCATGTCGAGGAACTGGTCGGTTTCGTCGTCGCGCTCGCCCGCGAACGCGTTCGCCGAAAGAACAAGGACGGCCATGACTCCAACGAGCGTTCCCCCGCCCAGCATGACGGTATGCCAATCGAGAAGGCCATAAGTGGGACTAGTAGGCAGCACGCGAGAGAGGATCAGCAGGAGGTACGCCAAGCTGACGAAAATGAGATAGACCTGCCTCTGCTGCCGCCACTCCTTCCAAACCAGGGCGCGGAAGGGGGAACTTCCATGCGGCGCTTCGAAAGCGACGTTCGGCAGTGGGTATTCGGCAATCGGCATTTATTTCCTCCCCTTCTCTTCCGCCTTCGCGCGCGCGTAGGCTTCCGCCAGCGCTCCCTCGATCTCCTCGCGGAGCTCCGCGCCGGAGATGCCGGCCCGACGGGCCTCCGCCGCAAGTTCTTCAAGTTTCACGCGGATATCCTCGCGCCGCCCGTTCCGGCAAAGCTTCGCCGCGCCCTCTGCGACGAAGACACCCAGCCCCCGGCGAGTGGTCACGATGCCGTCGCGCTCCAAGTCGCGATAGGCCTTGGCGACCGTGTTGGGGTTGATGAGCGCCTGCGCGGCCATCTGGCGGACTGAGGGGATCATTTCCCCCGGCGCGCACGCCCCGCGCGCGATGGCGGATTTCACCTCGTCCACGATCTGCTGGAAGACCGGCACGCTCAGGCTGGGGTCCACTCGAATGTTCATCGCGCCCTCCACTGTACTGCCGTAATAATACACTACGAATATCCCCGTGTCAAGGAAAAAGTTCGTTTGACAGAGCCTCGTTCAGCGGGTATTTTTACGTACTTGCAAACCGCTTCCCAAGCGCGCTTTCGGAGACCGCTAGGCATGGAACGGCGCATCGCGTACCTGGGCGATAGCTCTCTGCCGGGACCGGCCAGTTACCTGGCCGGCATCATGACGCATTTCCGGCTGCCCTTCGTCTACGTTCCATCGTCCGAACCTCCGCCGGAAGCGGTTTTCGGAGAGGCGATCGGTCTCTACGTCCTGAGCGACTATGCCGCCGCAAGGTTCACCGCCGCGGCCATGGAGCGCCTCTGCGGGCGCGTCCGCGACGGCGCCGGGCTGCTGATGCTGGGCGGATGGGAGAGCTACCACGGGCTCGGCGGCGACTATGACGCGACGCCGCTGGCCGATCTGCTGCCGGTGGTCATGTCGAACGCCGACGACCGCCGGAACTGCTCGCAGTTGGTCCTCGTCCGCAAGCGCGCGGAACATCCGATTACGGCGGCGCTGCCTTTCGACTCGCCGCCCTCGATCGGCGGCTATAACGAGTTCCGGGCGCGCCCTTCCGGGAAGGTCATCCTGGAAGGCGACCGCTATCGCATTACGCTCAAGGGCGACCAACCGCAGCTTACGCCGGAGACGCGATTCCCGCTGCTGGTGGTCGAGGAGCGGAAACGCGGCCCGCGCGGCGCCGGGCGCGCGGCGTGCCTGGCGACCGACGTCGCGCCGCACTGGGTCGGCGGCTTCGTGGACTGGGGCGATAAGCGCCTGACCGTGAAGTTTAGCGGCGACTTTATCGAGGTGGGCGCCTGGTACGCGGCTTTCTTCCGCAACCTCCTTGTATGGTGCCTGGGCTGAGTGAAGTTTCGCGCGCACGCGCTTCTGCAGAGATCAGGAAGGAAACGATGAAAGGGAAAGCGATTATCGGGCAATCCGGCGGCCCGACCAGCGTGATCAACGCCAGCCTGGTGGGCGCGGTCGAGGCGGCGCGGGCCGCGCGCGAGATCACCGGGATCTACGGGATGCGTTTTGCCATCGAAGGGTTCCTTCAGGACGTCCTCGTGGACCTGGGCGCGCAGCCGCCGGCGACGCTGCGGAAGCTCCGGGGCACGCCTTCGAGCGGGTTGGGCTCGTCCCGCCACAAGCTCAAGGAAGAGGAACTGCCGCGGGTCCTCGACCTGCTCAAGAGACACGACATCCGTTACTTCTTCCTCATCGGCGGCAACGACACCATGGACACCATCCATCGCGTCGAGGCTTACTGTCGGCGGGAAGGCTACGAATTGCGCGGAGTGGGGATTCCCAAGACCGTGGACAACGACCTCTTCGGCACCGACCACACGCCGGGCTACGGAAGCGCGGCGACCTATGTCGCGCGGTCGGTCGCCCAGGCCGGGCTGCTCGCCCGCGACATGCAGAAGGTGGATAAGTTCGTCGTCTTCCAGACCGTGGGCCGCGACGCGGGCTGGCTGGCGGCGGCGGCCGCGCTGGCGAAAAAGGAGGAATCGGACGCGCCGCACCTGATCTACACGCCGGAGAAGCCCTTCGATCGGGCCCGCTGCCTCGCCGACGTGGAACGCTGCATCGGCCGATACGGCTTCTGCTCGATCGTCTGCGGCGAAGGGACGAAATACGCCGACGCCACGCCCGTTTCCGCGACGACCGCGCAGGACGGTTTTGCCAACGTCGAATTCGGCGCCATGGGCGGCGGCAGCGCGGCGATGCGCATCCACCGAATGATCTCCGACGCGCTCAAAGTGCGGGGCGAATTCCAGGTGCCGGAGTCACTGCAGATGTGCGCCGCCGACCGCGTCAGCCCGCTCGACGCGGCGGAAGCGTACCAGTGCGGCCGCGAGGCGGTGCGCCTGGCGGTGAAGGGCACGACGGGCGTCATGGTCGCGCTGGTGCGGCCGGCCGGAAAATACCGCACGACGCTCGGCACAGCGGCGCTCGCCGACGTGGCCGCGCGGGCCAAGCCGATGCCGCAGGATTTCATGAACGCGGAAGGCAACTTCCCGACGCGGGCGTTTCTGGACTACGCGCGCCCGCTCGTCGGCGAGGTCGGCGATTTCGCAACACTATGGATGGAGGCGCCCAGGAAACAAGGCCGCGCTTCCGGAAAGGCCGGACGAACCGTCGCCCGGGGTTCCCGCCACACTGAAAAAAGGAGCAGCCGATGAATCGTGAGAACAAAGCTTACGCGCAGTTCGCTCTGAGCCGCGAGATGATGGAGACGGCCGGCATTATCGAGCGTTTCGATTTCACCCGCGCGCCCGAGGCCGAAAAGGCCATCGCGCAGCGAAAGAAGGTCTTCTTCACCGGCGAAGGATCGAGCCGCATCTTTCCTGCTAAGCAGTTCATCTACCAGTCGCTGCGGCGCCGCGGCGGCCTTCACGCCGCCACGGACGGGTCGCGCCAGGCCGCCGAATACGACCTCTCCGATTTCGCCGTCTTCGCCGCCTCCAATTCCGGCCAGACGAAGGAAGTGGTGCATCTCCTGCGCGACCTGAAGGCGCGCGGCCATGCGGCGCTTTTCTCGCTCTCGGCGTTCGCCGACACGCCTTTGGGCCAGGCCAGCACCGTCGCATACGTCCTCTCCTGCGGCAAGGAAGGCGCCACCGCCGCCACCAAGAGCGTGGTCGAGCAGGCCCTTTTCTACCACGCCATTCTGGACCGGGTGACGGGCGCCAACGCCCTGCCGCGACGGGCCAAAGAGCTGGCCGAGAAATTCTCCCGCGCGCTTTCGCTTGCGATCCCGCCGGCCATCATCCAGAAACTCACCGCCGCCGACGTCATCCACTGGTCGGGTCGCAACACGGGCGCCGCCGAGGAGCTGACGCTCAAGACCAATGAGATCACGCGCAAGCGCTCCGCGTACCTGGAAGGCACCTACGCGGTCCATGGCATCGAGGAAGTGATGACCCGGCGGGATGCCGTCATCGTGCTGGATCCGTTCGAGGCCGAGGAGGAGAAGTTCGAAGAGGTGCTCGTGAAAGGGGTCGGGCTGACGGTGGTGGCCATCGCCTCGCGCGACACGCGCTTTCCGACGATCCGGGTCCCGGCGGCCGACGCGCTGGACCATTACGTCCATCTGGCCGCCGGCTGGAATCTGCTCGTCGAGATCGGTCTGGCGCTGGGAGTGAACCTGGACAAGGCCGAGCGCGCGCGCAAAGTGGGCAACGTGCTTGTCGAGTAAGAAGCGGCGCGGAGGGCGATCAATCCGGGCGCCGGCGAGTTGTCCTGAAAGGTTCGGCGCGCCTCACCCAGCATCAGCGAGGTCTCGTCGTCACCTGGCGAGTTGTTCTACGTATCCTGCTCGAGTAGCTCGTCGGCCACCTTCTCAACTTTCTCAGTCATCGCTTCTCCTTATTCACGTAAACGTTCACGATTCCGTCTCCTACGGTGTAGACAGGTGTGTCGTGTAAGTAGTAATCCCAACATAGACTGTCGAAGCGCGACTTCGACACAAGTAGGACTACGTAATCAGCTTCTTCGACAGATGGTCTTACGCGATACGGATCCGGTCGATCGGTGTCATACTTCTTGCAGAACGCTATCGTATCGCGCAACCCTCCGAAGTTTCTCTGCATTTGCAGACCATACTGACCTACAGGTACGTAGATCTTAGCAGCGGAGCGCTCGTTCAACCACGGAACTAGCTGTAGATACGCGCACACCTCGCATGCTCGCTCGAAGTAATTACTGATACCGCTGAACGCCACGAGCTCGTTGTAGTAGCTATCCTGATTCCGCTGGTAACGACCTACCGCGAAGCCCGCGGAAAGCACCAATGCTAGAGCTGTCAGCGTTACGTTTTTCCACGTGCACACGCGAAGGACCTCGTACGCCCCTAGCGACGCTATCAGACAGATGAACGGGAAGGCGGGTAGAAACAAGCGTACTCCGGCATCCTTAGCCGGCGACAGAAACGCTATCAGGACAATCGGAAGCATAGCGCTAAACAGCAGAAACAGATCTATGGGTCGTCTCTTCCGCATCCGAATTACGAACAGCACACAGCATAGCAGAACTGCGCACGGCAGCGTGACTACGGTCACTGTGAAAGGAAAATGCCACGGTACGTCGTTAGCGAGATAGGTATGTCCTAAGTAGTACACGGGAATCGGAACCGACGGATTCTTTATTCGCAGGAAGTACTCAACAATCCGAGCGACTGGATGTGACCAGAGCCAAGGCCACAATGCAACCAGCATCGCTGGTGGAATAGCTACGAACGGCAGTACGTACGACAGTCTCGCTCTCAGCTGCCCTCTCCACGTTACCAGCAACCACGTTGTCAGAAAGCCGAACAAGAACACTGCATTGATTTTCGTCAGCAGCGCCAGACCCAGTACGACGGCAGAGACGATGACGTACTTCGGATTCGTAGTACCCTTCCAGAATGCATAGGACGCTGCAAACATCAACGCGGTAACCGGATAGTCCAACGTCGCAAGGTGTGAGCGAAAGTACAACCTGGGAAGGAAGAACACTACGAGCACCGCAAGCATCGCTATGCCAGCGTTTGCGAGTTCACTCATCCACAGGTATGTGACGAAACACAGAACGAAGCAGTACGCTAGATTCTGCAGACGGAACGCCGCGATCTCGCCTGCCGCACCTAGTGAATCGTGAAATACGTGACTCGCTAGTCCTCCAAGAATCATTCCAAACGGAGGATGCCTATTCCGTGGATCGCCATTTGCGGCGTGAGCTGTAAACACTGAATCAATACGACTGTACCTAGGATGCTCTAGCCACGAAGCGTAAGCAGTACCGCTATCGAAGTAAGTAAGCTCGTCAATCGACACCCCGTACTGACTCATCGTGAAGTACAGTACGGTACAGAGCGCAAGACTCAACGCGACTGGAACCTGATACTTCCTCGGAATCACGTTCGACCTTCCCAAGAACTGGAATGGATCAATCCCTCCTCATTTGATTCGCTATCACAGTTCCCGATCTGTCAACAGCACACACTTGCGGACCGTCTTGATTCTGTATGAGTCTCAGCAGGCAGTCCTTCAGTTCACCGAGCTCGCGCAAAGTGGGCAACGTGCTGGTTGAGTGAAATAGCCGGCCGGAGGAGGATAGATCAAGCCGCGCCGGCGGCATATTCACCCCAGCGCGCCGCCGGCGAAGGCGCGCCACGCCTCATCGGGTGCGGCTCATCAGACCGATGATGTAGGTGCGGTAAGTGGTTATGTTTTGGGAGTCTTCCGGATCGAAGAAATCGGGGTTGCGTTTCTGCAGGGCGATAATCTTGTCCATCGCGGCGACCATTTCTGTGGCGATGTCCCGCGTCAGGCCGGCGGCCACGGCGCGCACGTACACCTGCCGGAAGTTCATTTCATACTGATGCAGCTGGTCCATGATCGCCTTGGAGCGCAAGGCGAACCGGTCCATCGGCTCGTAGACGGCGAATTGCTTGCTCTTCGGCGACACCAGCGCGGCGAGTTCCTGCGGAGTGTCCGCCATCCCGGCGATGGCGTGGATCTCTACGCCCTCCTCCGCGGTGATCACCACAGGCTTTCCGACCGGGCAGAGCTGTTTTTCGGTGAAGGGAGTCTTGCTCGCGGTGTACTTCGCCTTGGCCGCCGCGGCATCCTTCACGCTCATCACTTCGGTCTTGCCGTTGACGGTGAGGGCCACCGCGCCGAGGGTCTTGTCCGCCATCGCCAGCGCCAATTCTTCGGGAAAGTGCGAGCCTGCCGCGTACGTGCGGAACGACGCGTTGAAGCTGGCCAGAAGCTTATCCTCGATGTCGCTGAACTTGTCGTTGGGGCCGCCGCTCTTGAGGTTCGTCATGTCCCCGTGGATCATGATCGCCGCGCCCATTTTCGAGTGGGGCGACATCACGATCTCGTCACAGGACAGGCAAATCAGCGCGCCGGCGGACATGGCGTACTTATTCTCGCCGTTCACATAGGAGACCGATTTGATGTTGTGCCGGTGCAGGGTTTGGATGGCGTTGCATATCTCCTCGGCGAGCGCGATGACGCCGCCCGGCGAATCCACGACGACGACCACGCAGGCCGGCTTGTTCTTGGCCAGATAGGCGATCCCATCGCTGAAATGGCGCACCGCCGGGTGGGAAAGGATCCCGCCGGTGAACGGGATGAACACGATCGCATCCTTCAGGTCAACCTTCTCCGCGCTCTCCTCATAATCGTCGAGAATGATGAACTTGAGCTTGCCGGTGACGTCGGAAACGGCGTTGGCGGGAAAGCTTTCGTAGTCCGCGGTGGGCACGCTGACGAGCTTGCCGTCGGTCCCCTTGAGCGTCATCATATCGCCGTTGCCGGCGTTGATGCTGGAGTAGATGATCTCGCCGGTCTTCTTGTTCCTGTAGGCGCGGACCGCCGGATCGGCCGTGGAATTGAGCGAGACGAGTTCGATTTTCTCCTTGGTTTTCTTGTTCACCATGATCATGCAGCCGACGCGCGCGGGGTTTTCGGCCTGAAGCCAATCGTCGAGGAAAGTGGTCGTCGCCTCATCTGCGGCCGCCGCAGCGCTCACCAGGAAGGCCAGCGCGAGCGCCCGAAGGCAACGACGCATGCCCGTGTTCATCGTTGCGGTCCTCCAGAAAAGAGGGCTTACCACGTGAGATTATGGCGCGGCCGCGCAGGCTTGTCAAGCCGATATGGGAAAGGGGGCGCGGCGACGAAACGCTTGCAACGCGGAGGGAATTGAGCAAGAATAGGTCGTGCGTTTGTTTTCCGTCGTCGCGGTGAGAGAGGATATTCATGCGCAAACCGATGGTTCTGATGGCTCTCGCGCTCGCGGGCCTGATGTGCGCGGCGGCGAAGAAGGCGCCGGACAAAGTGACGTTCGAAGACTACGCCGACCGGATCGTGGCGGGCGAAGCGCTGACCGAGGAGGAAATGGCGCAGGCTCGGAAAGGCTTCAGCACGCAGTTGATCCGGCCCGACCAACTGGACTTCGGCCAGAACGCGCACTATCGCATCGCGGAGATTCAACTCAGCCACGGCAAAGCCCGCGAGGCGATCGCCACGCTGCGTGAGATCCTCGCCGCGCAGCCCAAACCCGACGAGACCATCTGGGTGACGCGGTTCAACATCGCCGAGATCCTCCGCGTTGCCCTCACCGATATTGACCCGGCCGCCGCGGAGTTCCAGCAGGTCGAGGGAAACCTGCAGCCGCTGGCGCAACGCGAGATGCTCGACATGTTCGAGAGCGATCCGGCCCGGTTCGGCCAGGCGGTCTCCACGATCCAGAAGGCCGCCGCCGAGACGAAGGAGAAAGGCGCTCGCTGGGCGCTGCTGACCCGACTCGGGAACCTGTATCGCCGCGCTCAGCAGGACGACAAGGCGCTGGAGGTTTTCCAGCAGATCGCCAAAGAGGCCACGCCCGACCAGATCGAACGCCTTCGCCAGCAGGCCGCCGCGCGGGTCGAGACGGCGGCCAAACAGATTCGGCGCCTCCGCGACGACAACCGCGACGATGAAGCGGACGACATGGAGCAAGGCGTCGTTCGCCAATGCAACGCGCTGCGCATCCAGGGCCGCGACGACGAGGCCGACGCGATGCAGGCTGCGCTCGACAAGCTCGACGAAGAGCTGCAAGAGCAGAGTCCGCCCTCCGGCGCATGTCTGCCGCTTCCGGCGCAGGGTCAGTCCGCCGCCGGCCAGCAGGAGTCGTCACGCCGCCATGCCATAGCCTGCGCCTTCCAGGAGTTTATTCTTTCCCACACGTAAAACGCGCTCCGCAGCAACTCAGCAGACAGCCGAAAAATTACTTGACAACGACAATTCGACCCTATATTCTCATGGAAATTTACGACTGTCCTGCGGAGGACGGTCAAGCACGGAGCCGCTGTCATTTGGAGAAGGAGGCGCCGCTATGCGTAAGCTCGTAACGGCTGCAGCCGCGGTCGCAGTGTTGTGCGGGATGACGGCTTTTGCACAAACGCCGACCAAACCGCCCATGACTGCTGACGAACACATCATGATGGCTCATGGCGAAGCGGAGCTGCTTCATCGGGCCCTCTTGGAAAGCAAGCACGATCCGGAGACGCTGAAGCTTCTGGATCAGGCCCTGACGGACCGGACGACGATGCTCCAGGCGGAACTCGACCGGACGACGAAAGCCGGAGCGTACGTGAAGGCGATGCGGGGCAGCGAAAAGGCCGCCATTCAGGAGACCAAGGACGCTCTGAAGCCCTCCATGGAAACGGTGGTGGCCGCCGCGAAGACTTTCTCCGCGGACTGCTTGGCGATCCGCGAGCATCTCCGGTCGGTGCGGGAGGACGAGGCAAAACGCGCGCACGGTTCCAGCGGGGCGCCCGCCGCCACCAATCCATAATCCGCCGGGCGAGTTTCAACGCCGAAGCGGGGAAAGGATATTTTCCTTTCCCCGTTTCGTTTACAACGGATGACTCTGTAAAGGCCAAGCCATGGACCTTCCCGCCGCTCCGGTGAATATACGAACGCAGTGGCGGATGGATGGCGGGCAGCTGGTGCTCGACCTGCCGCGCGCCGGTTTTTCGATCTCCGCGTTGGGCGCGATGGCGGCGATGGCCGCCGCCGCAACGATCATCGGGGCCAGCGGGTTCGCGTGCTTCCTGATATTCATCGCGCGGAGAGCGGACATCGGCGCGGGCTTCAAGTGGCTGACGGGGATTCCATTCGCAATCGTCTGCTTCACGCTTCCGGCCGTGATCCTGATCCAGGGCATTCTCTGGCCCGCTTACCGCCGCACGCGCGTCACCGCCTCGCCGCGCGGCCTGCGCGTCGAGCGGCGTCTCGGCCCCGTGCAGCGCGCGAGGGATCTGCGCGCGGCCGAAATCCAGGACCTCGCGCTGACGCGGGTCGGTGCGCCGGCTGTCACGGCGCGCGGCGGGAAAGCGACTGTCCGGTTCGGCCAGGGGTTGCCGCAAGCGGAGCTCGAGTGGATTCGAGCGGCCGTCGCGAGCATGTTGGCCAGGTAGCGGCGGGAGCTCTGCATGCCTTGACCTCAATGCCCCATCCGGGCATAATATCGCACTGTATTATTCCAACGTCCGCATTTAAGGAGATCCCATGTCGCTGGTCAATACGGGGAAGATGTTCGAGCAGGCGATGAAGGGCGGGTTCGCGGTGGGCGCGTTCAACGTGAATAACATGGAGCTGATCCAGGGCATCTTCTGGGCGGCGAAGGACCGGCAGGCGCCGGTGATCCTCCAGATCAGCAAGGGCGCGCGCAAGTACGCGAACATGCGCTACCTCCGCGCGCTGATTGACGCGGGCTGCGCGGAATCGCCGGAGATCCCCGTCGCGATCCACCTCGACCACGGCGATTTCGAGACGGCGATGAAGTGCATTGACGAGGGATACACCTCGGTGATGTACGACGGCTCGGGCGACCCGCTCGAGAAGAACATCGCCGACACGAAGAAGATCTGCGAGCGCGCGCACGCGCACAAGCCGTACGTGAGCGTCGAGGCGGAGCTCGGCCAGCTCGGCGGGATCGAGGACGGCGCGCACGGCATCGCGGACAGCGAGATCGAAAAGCACCTCACCGATCCGGACCAGGCGCAGCGGTTCGTGAACGAGTCCGGCTGCGACAGCCTGGCGGTGGCGATCGGCACCAGCCACGGCGCCTACAAGTTCAAGCGCGCGCCGAAACTGGCGTTCGACCGGATCGAGGCGATTGCGAAGCGACTGCCGAATTTCCCGCTGGTCATGCACGGATCGAGCTCGGTCCCCCGCGAGTACATCGAGCTGATCAACCAGTTCGACGTCCTCGAGCCGGCCGTGAAGGAGATGCTGCAAGTCGCGCTCAAGGAGGGCTGGCAGCAGATGCCCGACACGATGGGCGTGCCGGAAGAGGCGCTCGGCCGCGCCGCGAAGATGGCCGTCTGCAAGATCAACATTGACACGGACCTGCGGCTGGCGATGACCGCCTCGATCCTCAAGACCTGGGGCGCGTGCAACCGCGAGCTGCTCAAGTGGATCGAGGCCGGCCGGCAGGGACCGCGCCCGAAGTTCAGCTTCGACCCGCGCGAGTACCTCGGCCCCGGCCGCGAGGCCGTCCGCGCCGTCGTCGCGCGCAAGATGGACGTGCTCGGCGTCAGCGGCAAGGCGAAGCTGTTCCAGTAACCGCGGGCGGCTGAAACCAACTCGACGCGGGGTCACCCAACCCGGCAAACCCGCCGAGTGTCCAGCAGGCACGGGAAATACGCCCCGGCGATATTGCCCAGCGGCAGGACATCGTCGGAGAGCTGATAGCCCAGGTCCTTCACCATAAAGCGCCGCCGCGCTTCGCAGCGACGGTGCACCGCCGGGAAGCGCCTCTTCAGTTCCGCGCGCAACTTCTCGTCCGCCAGGATGATGCCGTCCTCCATGTTGACGCAGATTCCCGGCGTGCGTGAGACCGGGATGATGTCGGCCTGGATCGCGCTGCCGGACGGCAAGGGAATGGATGACCCTTTCCAGAAGGGAGAGCTGAGCCACTCATCCAGGTGAATGTAGTGTCCGGTGTTCACGCAGAAAGTGTAAAGGGAATCATCCCGCGCGCGCTCGGCCGCGGCCCAGACCTCGCCCGCGGGCGTTCCCACGCAGAGCGCGGCATACCAGGCCCGCGTCACGGCGAGGTAGTTCTCGATCAGCTTGAGCGTCGCTCGCCCTTTCCGGGACGCGAAGCCGTCGGCGTTCCTGACGAGCATTCCCGCGCGGCACGTGAGCGAGCCCCACACTCCAAGCGCGCTGGTCAGGTACTCGCCCTCTTTGACCCTGTCATTGCCGGGCGACGCCATGCCGTTGGAGACGACTTTGCCGCAGGAAACCATGGGGTGGCAGGATTCGGGCAGGCCGCCTCCGTCGTAGATCCTGGCCAATTCGAAACAGCGCGCTCCGGGTTTCAGCGCGCGCAAGAGGTTCAGCACGGAGGTCGAGGTCCGGATCGCCGCGTATTCGAAAAGCGCGATCTGCTCAGGTTCATTCTGAAGGCGCAGTCCGTCCTTCGGACTCATGAACAGATCGTTGGCGTTCGCCGGCCGCGCGCCGGAGATCTCCGTGACGAGTTCGACCAGGTACGCGGGCGTCTCGAGCCGGTTCTCCATCAGGCTCTTCCAGCCGGCAATCCCGCAGCGCATCCCGCGGCGAAGTCCGGCCTTGCGCAGGACCGGCGCCAGGTCCCACGACTTGGAACGGTCCTGGCCCATGAGGCTGAATTCCTGGCAGAGCGCGATGTCGGCGGGGAACGGGAGCCTGGACACGATGTTGATGCATTCATTGCCGAGGCAGAGCGTCGCTTGCCCGTCGGCGGTGAGGATGAATAGGGCCTCCTCGAAGCGCGGATCGAAGCCGGTGCAGTAGGCCATGTTGGCGCTGTGCTCGCGGTCCGCGTAGACCAGCAGGCAGTCGTATCTCGCCGCGCGCATTCGCTCGCGAATTTTGGCCAGCCTGGAGCGGTACACGCTCGCGGGGATTTCCGGGATCGTTGCGGGGCCGCCGAAGTCGGGAATCGTCATCTCGGTCATGGTCACCATCGAACGGGTCTCCTCAATGTGCGACAGGTTAGTGATGGCGGGCGAAGTGCCAGTCGCCGAGCCTGGGCGAATCGCCCGGATCGCCCTTCAGGAGTTCCCTGTAGTTCTCGGCCGCCTTGCGGAAGGCCATGGCGTGCTCTTCGATGAGCTTGGGATAGAACTTCTTGAACGACGGAATGTAGTAGGTGCGCGCGTTCGCCGCCTCGCTCACCGGCAGGCTGCCCTTGCGCTGGCGCAGGTCGCGGTCGGAGAACGCGATGCGGGTCGGCTTGCCGTCGCCGTAGACGTCGGCGGTATTGAAAACCGGGTGCAGGTGCAGCGGCCGGTTCGAGCCCCCGGCGCAGACGCTGCCTTCGGCCCGCACGGCGTCGGCAAAGCGCGTGACCGACAGGCCGCCGAGTTCCTCGGGCGCGTAGAGTCCGTGCGCGCAGTACCAGCCGCCCATGTTCGTCTTCGGGTCCTTCGGATCGGTCCGATGCGCCCGCAGGCCGGGCACGCCCTCGAGCAGGTCCCAGAAATAGTTCAGGGCCTTCTGGATCTCGGCGCACCGCGCGTCGTAGTGCTTGAGCTGCACGCGCCCCACCGCCGAACTCAACTGGTGCATCCGGTATTTGTGTCCGCCGAGCGGAAGGCCCACGAGCCCCTTGAGCGACGCGATCGCGATGTCGTCCGGTTTCTGGAAGCGCTCGTAATGCCCCCAGGCGATCGCGCGTTCGTAAATCCGGCGGTTGTCGGTCACCAGGATTCCGCCCTCGCCGATGGCGAAGGCCTTCTCGCTCATGAGCGACATGCCCGCCACGTCGCCGATCGTGCCGAGTTTCCTCCCCTTGTATAATCCGCCCTGGGCATGCGACACGTCCTCGATGACGAAGAGCTTGTGCTTCCGGGCGATCTTCATGATCGGGTCCATGTCCGTCGGATAGCCCATGTAGTGCACGACGAGGATGGCCTTCGTGCGCTTGCTGATCCGGCGCTCGATATCGTCCGGGGCCAGGCAGAGAGTGGCGGGATCAATCTCGCCGAAGACCACCGTCGCGCCCACGTTGTAACAGGGCATGGCCGAGGCCCAGTACGTGACGCTCTGGCAGATGACTTCATCGCCGCGGCCGATCCCGCAGCCGAACATCGCCCCTTCGAGCGCGGCGGTGCCGGTGCTGTGCGCCAGCGCGTAGCGGGTCCCCTGCCACTGGGCGAACTCGGCCTCGAAGGCCTTTGTCACGCCGAGCTGCGACATGGCGCCGCGGTTGAGGACTTCGAGGACGGCGCGGCGGTCCTCCTGGGTGATGATCGGCCACCTGAAGAGGTCGCGCGGCTTGGACCGCACGGCCTTGGGGCCGCCGAAAAGCGCAAGCTGCGACTTGGCGGATTTTGACTTGCTGCTCACGAGTTTCTCCTGAACTGAGACTTTCCGGATGACTACGGCCTGGCGACGCCCGAAACCTTAAGCCTGACGGCGCGCAGGCCGCAGACCTTTTTGAAGTGCGCCGCGTCGCGCTGAAGCTGTTGCATCGCCTGCCGGTTGAAGGGCGAACCGTCCATGTGGAGCGGCCGTGTGAGCGTCACCTCGGCCTGGGCCAGCGCCACCGCGAGCGCGATGTCGCCCCATGCGAGGAACCCGGGCATGTGCACGCCCAGCGAGAAGGGATTCTTTCGAGAGGTGTAAAGGTAAGTGCCCGGCATTCCTTCAAGCGCCAGCCGTGCGAACTTTCCGTTCACCGCCGCGCAGAACAGCGCCGCCAACGCGCCTTCGCCCGTGCCGGCCAGGCTCAGCGGGCCCCTGCTCTTCTTCCGCAGGAAGGCCGCCATCAGTTCGATCCCGCGGGCGCGTTCGCCCATGAACGTCCTGCCCATCCACAGGTACGCGCGGGTCGTGTCGTGGTGAATCGCGGTATTGTGCTCCAGGTCGCCGAAGCTTCCGTCCGTAAAGAGCAGCACTCCCTGGCCGCGCGCCAGCGCCTGCTCCGCCAGCGCCGGGTCCGGCGAGCCGGTCTTGCCTTCCACCTTGGGGATGATGGTGTAACCCGCTTTGGCGTCCTCCGGGGCGATGAGCAGGAGCGCGAAATGTTCCCCGCTCACGGTGGAGACCACCATCCGCTGCCAGGTCCGCCCGGCGATGCTCTCCGGGCCGAGATCGCGTACGTCCCTGAGAATCAGCGCGTCGCCCATGTGCAGGACCCGGCGCAACTCTTTGCGCTTGGCCGCCGGGCTCATGGACCGCTTCGCGCGCGCCGCGGCGATCAACTCCTCTCCGCGCTTGCGGCAGAACTCGGCAATGCTCGGCACGATCGGCGGACGCTTGCCTTTCCGGAAGCACAGGAGCTGCCCCTGCGGCAGCGCACGGAAAAATTTCTCCGGCCGCGGCGAGCCGTCGCCGATGCCCTTGAGCCAGCGGTCGAACCAGCCGTACATCGCCTCGCGGACCTCGGTCCAGTAACCGTGCGGGAGATTGAAAACCTGGTAGGTCAGCCGTTCATCCGCGCCCAGCGCCTGGTAGACCGGCCGCGCCGCCACGAACGAGCGGAGCATCTCCGCCGGATAGAATGACGAGTTGGTGTCCTTGAGCGCGTTGCAGATCTTCAGCGCCCGCGGCGCGATCAGCGCCAGGATGCCGGCCATTTCGGTGAGCAGCACCGCTCCGGGCAGCGTCTCGCAGATGCAGTTGGAGCCGGCGACGTACGCCTCGAACGTTCCCACGCTCACCACCGGCACCGCCGCGGCGAGCCGCTCGTCCATCGCCGCGACCCACATCGTCTGGTTTCCGCCGCCGCTCGCGCCGGTGACGCCGATCCGGTCCGCACGGACGCACGGAAGCGAGCGCAGGAGGCTGACCCCGCGCATGTTGTCCACGATCTGCATGCCCATCAGCGTCTCGCCGACGTCGTAAACCGAAGCGCCCAGGTGCGCGCCGTGGTACTCGTAATGGCCGTGCGTCGTCGCGCGTTCGCCGGCGCCGAAGGCGTCCACGCTCAGGCAGACATACCCTTCGCGAGCAAGGTGGTGGGCGCGTCCCTGCACCCGCTCCGCCAGGTGGCCTTCGCCGAAATGCCCGTGGACGCTGAGCACCGCCGGGAACGGCCCGGCGCCGTCGGGGACGTAGAGGCAACTGGTGACGTAGAACCCCGGGCGGCTCTGATAGATGACCTTGTCAATCCGATAGCCGTCCATCCGGATCGTTCCAAGCACCCTCATATCCAGGTCGAGCATGTCATCCGGCGGCGTCCCGAGGAGTTCCCAGAGTCGCGCGCGCAGCGTCCGGCGCCAGGGCTCCCATTCGGCGCGGGTCGCCGGCAGGCGGCGCTCGCAGAACATCCGCGTCGCCTCCAGCATCATTTGGCTGTGCGCGTGCGAGATAAAACCCTTGTCCCAGTCGGCAAGCGTTCTTTCCATGAACGGTATTCCTTGTGATGTGCGTACTCGCGGGCGCCCCGCCGTGTCGGAAAGATCGTACTGAGGTGATCTCTAAAAAGCAAGGTCAAGCGCTGATTCGGTCAGGCAGCACGGAAATAAGATAAATAAGTTCAGGCCACGTCATGCTGAGCGAAGCGAAGCATCTCACACCATCAACCAATGCTGTCGCGCTGCGTGTGAGATTCCTCGCTTCGCTCGGAATGACCGCGCATTATGCGAGTTATTCCAAAGACGCCACGCTAGACGGCGGCCCCGTCGGAGCGCGCCGACTGGATCAGGCGCTGCTTCCGATTCCAGAGGCGCTCGCTGAGCGAGACGTGATAGACGTGCGGGTTCACGAACCGCTTCACGCCCGGGTCGAGCCGGTCCACGTCCGCCTTTCGCCGCGCGCGCATCTGCTCGATCGTCGGCGAATCCCCGACGCGCCGGCCTTCCTCCAGGACCTTCACCAGCAGCGGTTCGACCGTCTGGATTTCCTCGCGCGCCAGGACCCTGCGCTTGGAAGGTTCCGACGGGTGCTGCAGGATGACCTGCGCCATCTGCCGGGGATCCTCATCGGGCAGGCCGAGCAGGTCCGCCGTAGCCAGCCCGCGGCGGTCATAGAGCCGCCAGACGGTTTTTTCGCCGGGGTTGAGAGTCTTCTCGGGCGCCTCGGAGAGTTTGATCGCGGGCGCCCACTGCTTCCCGTCGTGCACCGCGGCGAGCTTGTAAACGCCGTCGAGCGCGGGCGCTCCCTCGGAACTGATGAGCCGCGTGCCGACGCCGAACATGAGTCGGCGGATCAGCCGGCCCGGATCCACGCCCCAGCGAGGCGCTTCCTCCTCGATCTGCGTGAGGATCTGCCAGATGACGATCTCGTCGAGCTGGTTCGAGAGAAGGATGCACGGCTCGGGAAAGCCCGCGGCGTCGAGCATCTTCGCCGCCTGGATGCTCAGGTACGCCAGGTCGCCGGAGTCGAGCCGGATGCCCGCCGGCCGGCGCCCCTGCCGGCGCAGTTCCTCGAAGACCCGGATGGCGTTGGGTATGCCGCTGCCGAGCGTGTCCACCGTGTCCACGAGCAGCAGGCAGTCATCGGGATAGACCTCGGCGTAGGCGCGGAAGGCGCCGAGTTCGCCTTCGCCGAGCGCCATGAAAGCCTGCACCATGCTGTGCGCGTGCGTGCCCTTGGCCGGGAAGCCGAGCGCGCGCGAGAGGCCGACGTTCGAGCTGAAGTCCGCTCCGCCGATCAGCGCCGCCCTCGTGCCGGCGTTGGCGCCCCGCTCCTGAGCGCGGCGCATGCCGAACTCCACCAGCGGCTGCTCGTGCGCGCTCTGGCGGATGCGCGCCGCCTTGGTCGCCACCAGGGTCTGGTAGTTGAGCTGGTTCAGCAGAGCGGTCTCGAGGATCTGCGCCATGGCCAGCGGGCCCTCGACCACGGTGATCGGTTCCTGCGGATGAACCACGCGGCCCTCAGGGACCGCGGCCATGCTGATCCCCTCGAAGCCGCCGTTCGAGGCCAGCCAGCCCAGGAAGTCGTCGCCGAAGAGCCGCCGGCCCGTCTGGCCCGTCTGGCCGCGAAGGTACTCGATCTCCTCGTTCCGGAACCGGGTCTCGCTCATCCAGTCCAGGAGCCATCCGAGGCCGGCATTGACGCAGTACCCCGCGCGATGCGAACCGTAATCGGGGTAGTGCCGGAAGAAGTGCTCGAACCTGGCGCGCTTCTCGTGCAGGCCCTTCCGGAAGTAGAGCTGCGCCATGGTCAGCTCGTACATGTCCGTGAAGAGGACGCCCTCGGCCATGCGCCGGTCAGCCGAGTTCATGGCGCCGATCCCTTCCGGCCGAGGACCTCTCCGGTCTGCACGAAAACGGCGCCGGCCTTTGTCATCTCCTCGCGTGCGGCGGCGATGTCGCCGGGTTTGACTTGAATGCCGCGGATGGCGTCCTCGATCACAAAAACGTCGAAGCCCAACTTGCGCGCGTCCAGCACGGTCGCTTTCACGCAGTACTCCGTCGCGAGACCGCCGATCCAGAGCCGCCGGATTCCCCGTTCCTTCAGCGCCGCCGCCAACTCCGGCGCGTCAAAACCCGAGTAGGCTTCTTTGGCCGGATCGGTCGCCTTGGAGACCACCAGGTCAATCGCCCGCGCGTCCAGACCGGGATGCCAGTCCGCGCCCGGCGTGTTCTGCACGCAGTGGTCCGGCCAGTTGCCGCCAAAGCGTTTGAATGAGCAGTGATCGGCCGGATGCCAGTCCCGCGTGGCCGCTCGGAACAGCTTCTTCACGCGCAGCCACCGGTTCAGCGGCGGCACAACCTCGTCACCGTGCGGGACCGGCAGCGCTCCATCGGGGCAGAAATCCCGCTGCACGTCCACGACGATCAGCGCATCGGTCGCTGTGTTGATCCGCTCAGTTCCGGCTTTCTGCCGAATATGAACCGGCCGGCCGGCCGCGCCGGCGGCGGGATCCTCCGACACGCCGTGAAGGCCCGGCACGCCGGACGCATGCAATCGTATGGCGGCGATCAGGTCCTCGGACGGTCCTCCCTTGGTGAGGTAGGCGACCGCGCCGGCGTCGCGCAGCGCTATCGCCACGTCATTGTCCGTATACATGGACAGGCCGATGACCTTGATGCCCGGGCTTCCGGCCAGGATTCTCCTCGTGGCTTCCACGCCGCTCATCTCGCCGAGGTTCACGTCCATGATAATGACATCCGGCGCCAGCGTCCCGGCCAGCTCGATGGCGGCGGGGCCGTCGGCGGCCTGGCCGACGACTTCGATATCCGGCTCGAATTGCAGCAGGCCGACCAGCCCTTCGCGCATGATCTTGTGGTCGTCTGCAATGAGGACGCGACACATGACCGTCTTGTCGCGCACGCTGACGTTGCCGGCCCAGGCTTCCTTGCGCACCGCCGCGCGCGCCTCTTCCACGCTCGGTTGCGCTTCGCCGACGGGGGTCGTCAAGGTGATCGTCGTCCCCTTGCCCGGCGCGGTCGCGATCTCCATCTCGCCGCCGATATGGGCCAGCCGCTGCTGAATGCTGAACAGGCCGAAGCTGACCTCGGCGGCGCGGCGGTTCTTGAGCAGATCGGGATCGAACCCTTTCCCCTCGTCGCGGACGATCAATTTGATCTGGTCATCCCTGGTCCGCAGGAGGTTGACCCGCGCCTCGGAGACGCCGGCGTGCTTGATGGCGTTGAACAGCAGTTCGCGCGCGCACTCGAACAGCAGGAACCGCGTCTCCTCCGTGGCCGGCTCGGCCTTGGTGTCCGACCGCAGGTGGACGATGAACTGGTGCTTCTCCTGCATGCGGTGGACCAGCCAGTTCAACCCGCCGATCAGGCCCATCTCCTGGAGCACCGGCGGGCTCAGCTCGACCGTCAGCGAACGGGACGCTTCGAGGGCTTCCTTGAGGATTCCGTCCAGGCCGCGCGCGGCGGCATGGATCCGATCCGGGTTCTTGTCCCGCGTCATCCATCCCACCTGCATCCGCGCCGCGACCAGGAGTTGCTGAATGTGGTCGTGAAGGACCGTCGCCAGGCGCTTGCGCTCGCGCTGCTCGGTCCGCGCCAGGTCCGCCGCCAGCGCGCGCAACTGGTCGGCCAGATGCTGCACTTCGGCCGTGCGCTTGGCCACGCGCTCTTCGAGCGACAGATTCAGGTCGCGCAACTTTTCCTCGGTCTGCTTGCGCTCGATCGCGTAGCGGATGGCGCTGGCCACGGACTTGGCGTCGGCGCTCCCTTTGATGAGGTAATCCTGCGCTCCCTGGCGGATCGCCTCGGCGCCCGTCGTCTCATCGTCGGCGCCGGTCATGATGACGATGGGCAGTCCGGGGAATTCGGTCTGAACGCGCGTGAAGGTGGCCATGCCCGCGCTGTCCGGCAGCCCGAGGTCCAGCAACACCGCGTCGAACTTCTGTTCGCGCAGTTTCGCCATCGCCGTGTCAAGCCGTTCGGCCACCGTCACTTCATATCGCGGGCCGTGACCCTGTCGCAGGCCGTGCTGGATCAGATGGGCGTCCGAGGGGCTGTCTTCGACGAGCAGTACTTTGGCCGTCAGGGTGTCCACTTCAGCGGGCTCCTTCAACGCTTGGCGGGCAGCGAGACGACCGTGAGCCAGAAAGTCTCAATGGACTGCACGATCTCCAGGAAGCGCTCGAAGTTGACCGGCTTGGTGACATAGCAGTTGGCGTGAAGCTTGTAGGAACGAATGATGTCCTCTTCCGCCTTGGAGGTCGTCAGGACGACCACGGGAATCATTTTGAGGTCCGGGTCTTCCTTCAGCTCAGCGAGGACCTCGCGCCCGTCCTTGCGCGGCAGGTTCAGGTCAAGCAGGATCAGGTCCGGCTGCTCCGCGTGCGAATGGGCGCCCCGGCGCCGCAGGAAGTCCATGGCCTGGACGCCGTCCTGCACGTGGATGACCTCGTTGGACATCTTGGCCGTCTTCATCGCGGCCAGGGTCAGCTCGGCGTCGGTGGGGCTGTCCTCGACGAGAAGAATCCGAATCGAACGCACGGTTGTCGGCGTCATTCGTCGCTCCTCTTATCAGAAATGGTGAAGAAGAAAGTCGTTCCCTCTCCGGGCTGCGACTCAAACCAGATTCTACCAGAATGCCGTTCAACAATCTTTTTGCACACGGCAAGCCCGATCCCCGTGCCGGGATACTCGATGCGCGAATGAAGCCGCTGAAAGATCAGGAATATCCGGTCGTGATACTTCGGCTCGATGCCGATCCCGTTGTCGCGGACGCTGAAGACCCATGCGTTTTTCTCCCGCCTGGCCCCGATGTGGATTTCCGGCACGCGCGGACCGTGGAACTTGATGGCGTTGCCGACGAGGTTCTGCAGCAATTGAACCATCTGGGACGGGTCGGCCGTGACCGTCGGCAGCGGATCGCTGCGAATGACCGCGCGGCTCTCCTCGATGGCAGCGCTCAGGTTGCCCACGGCGTCGTCCAGCGCCTGTTTCATGTTCGCAGGAGCGCGGGCTCCGCCCCGGGAGCCCACGCGCGAGTACGTCAGCAGGTCGTTGATCAGCGCCTGCATCCGCTCGGCCCCCTCGACGACATGGCCGATATACTTCTGGCCGTCGGCATCCAGTTTATCCCTGAGCTGCTGCTTGAGAAGGGACGCGAAGCCCCCCACGGCCCTGAGCGGCTCCTGGAGGTCATGGGAGGCGACGTAGGCAAACTGCTCCAGGTCCTTGTTGGAGCGCGCCAGATCGGCCGCGGTCTTCTCCAGTTCCGAGGTCCGCTGCTTGACCAGTTCCTCCAGTTGGAGGCGGTATCGGGCCAACTCCAGTTCCATTTTGTTCCGCTCCGTGACATCGCGGGCAGCGGCGAAAACGCCTTGCACCGCGCCGGCCTCATTCCGGTAAATCGTGGCATTGTACAGGACATCGGTGGTGCGGCCGGCGCTGTGGCGGATGGTCAGAGGGTAGTCGCGCACAAAACCGTCCGACAGCACCTTCCGGTATCCCTCGCCGGCCCTTGGGGGATCGGTGAAGTAGTTGGAGAAATCGGCGCCGATCAGATCTTGGCGCGGAATACCCGTGGCCTCCTCCGTCGCCTTGTTAACGTCGGTGATCTTTCCCTCGGGGCTGATGGTGACCAGCGGGTCGAGGCTGGCTTCGAGCAGGCTGCGGGCGTAGAGCGAAGCGACGTGGAGTTCGGCCTCCATCCGGTTGCGTTCGGTCACGTCGCGGGCGGCGGCAAACACGCCCTGCACCGCGCCCGCTTCGTTGCGATAGACCGTGGCGTTATAGAGCACGTCGGTCGTGCGGCCGGAGGCATGGCGGAGGGTCAGCGGGTAATCGCGGACCGTGCCGTCGCGCAGCACTTGCTGGTAGCCGGCATTGGCCTTCGATGGTTCGGTGAAGTAGTCGGAGAAGTGGGTGCCGACGAGTTGTGCGCGCGGCACACCCGTCACCCACTCCGTCGCCGCGTTGACGTCGGTGACCTTGCCGTCGGGGCTGATGGTGACCAGGGGATCGAGACTGGCTTCGAGCAGGCTGCGGGCGTAAAGAGCTGTCGCGCGCAACTCCTCGGTGCGCTCGGCCACACGCTTTTCGAGCGTCAGATTCATCTCGCGCGACGCCTCCTCGGCGGCCTTCAACTGGCCGATTTGCTTCTCCTGTGCGACGCTGATGACTTCGGCCTCGCGGGCGCGGCGCAGGCGCTCCGCCAGGATGCTCAGGAAAATGCCTGTGCTGGCGAAGATGCCTAGCGCGACAGCGTCATTCGATGAGCCGATGGCGAAGAAACCTGTCGGGGCGATGAACCAGTAATCGGTCGCGAGCGCCGACAGGATAGTGGCCGAAATTCCCGGTCCGCCGCCGGCGACCGTTGCCACCAGGAGAACCGCCGGATAGAACGTAACAAACATAGGCATTGGGCCGATATTCCGTTCCAGCGACGATTTCAGCCACGCGGCCAGCGCAACCGTGGCGGCTGCGAACGCATATCGGATCACGGTTTTGCGCCAGCCGGCCCCGCCGGGAAGCGCACTGCGATCCGCCAGCCGCATCGTGCGTATGACGATAACGGCGGCGAGCCCCAGGATCGCCAGCGCCAACAGAACCCCCAGGCCCAACGTCAGCATGCTTTGCCGCGCGACCTTGCCGGCATCGCGACTCCGCGCGTCCAGCAATCTCTCCTCGCGCTGCACCATTTCGGCCGCGAGCGTACGTATATCGTCCATGATCCGCTTGCCGCGGTCGGAGCGAATCACCGCCAGGGCCGCTTCCATGCTGCCTTCCCTGCGAAGCTTGATGGCTTCCTGCAACACAGCGAGCTTATCGCTGGAGAGCTTCTGAAGTTGATCGAAGCTCTTCTGTTGCTCGGGATTATCCTGAGTCAGGGATCTCCCCAGGGCGATGGCCTGCTGGATTTCTTTAGTGGCCGCGTTATACGGCTCCAGGTATTGGTCCTCGCCGGTCAGGATAAAGCCCCTTTGGCCCGTTTCGGCATCCTCGAGCAACGACTGCACGTGCTCCAGGTTCTCCAGCACCTCGTGGGTGTGAACCACCCACGCGTTCGTCTCGGTCAACTGCCGGATAACCAGGTAGGATCGGACGCCCACGCCGCCGATGATCAGCAGTGCCAGGACAAAAGCGACGGTGATCTTCACTCCGAGTTTCATTTAGAGTTCTCCAAGGCCGTCGAACCCCACTCTAACGTCCAGGACGTCATCCCCGTCCCTGCTTTCTGGAGAACGCCGGTTTGAATTTTCTTTCCATGTTGCCTATGATCCGGTGTTGCGGTTCTCATCTTGCAGAACCGGTTGACCGGATTGCGCCCAAGGCAACGCCGGATTCTACACCGGCCTTCGAGTAACAGCAAGCGAGGAGAGGAGCATCCATGAATCAGCGCGCGACGGGCGGCGACGATGACTTGCGCACCTATGATGATTTTCGGACCCCCGCGATCAACCCCGACAAGTGGGTCACGGCAAAGCTGCCTCTCGGCGGTGGGAAGGTGTGGGAATACTTCGACCCGAACACGGCGATTCGCACGGGCGATGGGCGGTGCGAGATCACGGTGAACCCCTTTTCGCGCAGCCACGATTCGATCCAGATCGCGGATAACCCGAAGACGCTCTTCGCCTGCCGCGAACCGCTGGACCTGGCCGGCGCCCAGGTCCTCACGCTCTCCGCCGACGTCGGCGCGGAGTCCCACGGCACGAACGTTCACGATATCTGGGACGGGTTCGTCACGCTGAACCTCTTCGACTTCGAGTCCGGAATCGTCCTTGACTTCCTGCTGAACGGGCGACGGGTCTACGCGCTTTATGAGCGATTGTTCATGCCCGGCCTGACCGACGAAGACACGGCGTTCACCCGCGAGGCGAACCTGACGGTGCATTCGCGCCCGCGACAGATGCACCGCTGCGCGTTCGTTTACGACAGGTCCCGCGACACTGCGGAGTGGCGCCTCGATGGCGAGCTGGCCTACCGCGTGGCGAAGATTCCCGTCAAGGTCAACAGGTTTTCCCTCGGGATGGGGCTGATGACCCTGAAGCCGATCGCGGCGCCGTTGCCCTACTATTTCCCGAAGTCAACCTCCAACCACGGCCAGGGCATCACGGGAATATGGTCGAACATCCGGTTGCGGATTCGTTGAGCACTCGGTGACGACGGACGCATGCCTCGCCGCCGGCCGCGCCGCATCGGGGCTTCCCCTACGTTAGGAACAGGCCGACGCCCGATTGTGTGCCGTCATCGCTCTGATACAATGCCGAATGTGGGGCGAGAACTGGACGTCGGGGAATGCGGGGGCAAACCCGGACGGCCGGATAAAAAGTAAGCCGGCTCGACGTGAAGACGTCGAGCCGGCTGCTTTTTAAGGGGGCGATCACTTGGCCAGCGCGCGCAGGCCTTCGCTCACGGTTGCCGTATTGAGCCGAATGTTGCCCCCGTCGGCGACGATTTGCTGCCCCTCCGGCGAGAGCAAAAATCGCAGGAACTCTCCCGCCGGGCCGCCGAACGGACGGCCCGGGGGTTTGTTCACATAGATGTAGAGGAACCGGCTCAGCGGGTACGACTGACTGCGAATGTTTTCGGTTGTGGGCGCGTAAGAGCGCCCGTCGGCTCCGACCAACGGAACCGCCCGCACCGCCTTGCAGTCGAAAAAGATGCTTGCGAATCCGATGGCTCCCGGGTTCACGGCGACGCCTTGCACAATCGCCGATCCGCCGCCCTCCACTATCAAGGAGGACCGCAATTCGCCCCCCTTTAGAGCTTCCTGCCGAAAGACCTGACTGGCGCCATCTTCGGGACCATAGCCGAACAGCCTGATGGGACGATGGGTCCACTCGCCCGTCAGCCCGGCCTGGCCCCACGTCTCAATCGAACTCCCGCCTCCGCGCTGGGTCCGGGAAAAGATACCATCCACCTGCGCAAGCGTTAGTCCGCGCAGGGGACTCTCTTTCGCGACGTAGATCGCCAGGGCGTCAGCGGCCACCTTAATCCCGGTGGGCGCATAGCCGTACTTCCTTGTGAAATCCTGGACCTCGGCGGGAGTGAACGTTCGGCTCATCGGCACGAGGTCGGTCCGGCCCTCCAGGAGCGCCGCAGGACCTGCGCCTGTCAGACAGGCCCTGGTCTCCAGGGTCACGTCCGGATAGACTCGCCGGAAACCGGATGCCACGCGGGCTACGACGTTGGTAGTCATCGGTCCGCCGATGCTGGCAATCTTCCCCTTGAGACCGGCTACAGGCGCGTAAGGCGCCAGCGCGTCAGACGAGGCGATTGCGCCGACCGCAGTCCCGTCGGCGCCCGGCGGGCCGGCTGCGGCCCCTCCGTCCATCCGGCCGCCGGCCGGGGAACCGGAACAGCCCGTCGCAACCGCGCAGAGGAGAGCCATGGCAACCGTCAAGAGATGCCGTTTCATTTTTGCATCCCCGTCCGATCCGCGTCGCCGCCGCGGGCCCCCGCTGCCCGTTTCATGAGCTGCCGCGCCAGCACGAAGGCGACTCCCAGACCCGTGATGACGATCGCGAACAGGATACCCAGGACCGCATAGACTCGCCGGAAGAGGTGGTTCACGAGCTGATCGCTTTGTTCGCCCGCTCTCCTCACCCCTGCGTCGGCCGCCTCGTTCATCTGCTGAACCCGGCGGTTCCACTCCGGCGATCCGAGCAATTCGTTCGACGACTTGAGGACCTCGTTCACCTTGTCCGTGGCGACCGCCAGTTCCTTCATGGCCTCCGTATACTCGCGGATGTCGAAGGGGCGCGATTCTGCGGCGGTGGTCCGCCCGGCCAGGGCGCTGTACCGGGCAAAGAGGCCGTCCGCCATCTTCAGTGTATCCCTGAGCGAATCGCCGGCCGTCCCCATGGCGGCGACCAACTGCTTCGCCTCGCCCAGGACGGCCTTCACCTCGGCGGCGGCCGCGTCCGCCTGATTCATCCGCTCGTCCAGCGCCGAGAGCAAGGCTTGCCGCTCCGCGGCCACGTTTTTCGGCAGCCGCTCGATCTGATCGGTCAGGCGATGCATGTCCGCGAGCGTCTGGCTCACCTGGGGGTCGGCGAGCATCGTATCCTGCAGCGTCTCGGCCTGCCAGCGCAGCAGCGTGGGCTCGCGCTTGAGGATGTAGAACATCCGCTCGGTGAGCAGGCGCGCCTCCCCGATCTCCTGAGTGGCCTGCGCGACGTTGGCGAACAACCCGCCGGCCGCGAGCACCTCCGCCTCGGCGGACTTGCCGTTGCCGACAGCGAAATCCGAAAAGCGGACGAACTGTATGCGCTGAACGTACACGCGCGCCATGTCGGAGTTGTGGCGCCGCCAGTTCCAGAGCAGATAGTCCAGCAGGTCAAGCTGTTCGGGCCGGAGCACCTGGGCGGCCATCGCCCAGGCCTCCACGCGGCCCTGGTGGAGCGCGTGAATCAGCGGCTGGGCGCGGTCCCCGAAGATCTCCGTCGCCCGGTCGTCGTCAATCCACACCTGACTGAGCAACGTGGTGACGACGATCAGGTCGAGTACGCGCGCGACGCAGTCGGAGTTGCTGGCAATGTCGTAGATGTTCGTTGCGCCGTTCATCAGCAGATATTGCGCTTCGCTGCGCTGTTTCGGATCGGGATTGTCCTTCTTCAGGGCGTCGCGGGCGGAAGCGAGCAGGCCGACATAGCGATCGGCGAAAGCCTGTGTCAACTGGTCGAGTTGCGCCGATCCGATGGCGGGACCGCCCTCCGCCGCGCCCTTGTTTGCCGGACCGGCGGTGAACGCAGCGCAGCCCCCACAAGCGAGCGCCGCAATCCAAACCCCTGATAGCGCGGTCAGCCGCACATTCATGGGTGCTCCCCCGGCGGTCCTCGGCAGATGTCGGACCTTCAGTTACCAGCCGGCGCGCCCATCCGCCTGGTATCGGATAAGTCCCCTCACAGCGACATCTGTTTCAACGACGATGATACCCCGCAGCAGAGAGACAGTCAAGAAAGGCGGATACCGAAAAACTTCGCCCGCCGTTTCGTCCCTGAGCGCCGGGGCGTGCTGCAGCGAAACTCTGCGGATGCTCATTGAAAACGCAACGACTCGCCCCGCAAGCGGGACGGGTCATTGGCGCGGAGAGAGTTTTCTCTCCGCACATCTGGTGGAGCTAAACGAACTGCCGTCGGAATTTCTGAGTTAGAAGTGCTTGCTTGCAAATGCGCGGCCTGAGTGGGTCTTCAAATACCGTTCGAATGCAAGCGCCTTCTCAAGTGAGCAGAAGGCAATCGCCGTCTCAATTCGCCACGGCTTGAACTTGCTTGTATGAGGGCATGATCCCGCATTGTGAGCTTTGAGGCGTGCCGCCAGGTCGGTCGTCCGGCCGACATAATGATGGGCCGGATCAGCCAGACTTACGAGGATGTAAACGTAATGAAAGCTTCCCCTCATGCTTTTTGGCCTGCCAGGGCGTAGTTTGCCGCTTCTGAAGAAAGGAAAAAGCCCGGCTTCGCCAACAGCGCTACGCCGGGGCAGGCTTCACTTGCCGCAAGCGGCAAACGAAGCCTTCCGCTCATGCCTTGCGGCCTGCCCGGGCGTAGTTTGCCGCTTCTGAAGAAAAAGAAAAGCCCGGCTTCGCAAACAGCGCTACGCCGGGGCAGGCTTCATTTGCCGCAAGCGGCAAACGAAGCCTGGTGGAGGCGGGGGGAATCGAACCCCCGTGCCGAGGCACTTCAGCAGAAGCTTCTACGTGTGTGTTCCATCATTTGGCTTTTCTAGACCCGCAGGACTCCGATGGACAGGATTCCATTTGGACCCGGGCCCGGACTTATCGTTTCCCCGCAACCCCGCCAGGCGGAAGGTTGCAAGTAGCCTGCTCTTGTCGCCCATTCCGGCCTCGCAGGCAAGACCGGATGAGCGTCGCAGCTAATTAGGCTGCGAGAGAGTAGTGCGTTTCAGCACTTAGTGTTTTTGCCGGGTGTTTAACGAGGCCTCCCGACAACCTCGACACGCCACTTCTGCCTCATGTTGCCCGGTCGAAGCCTTTCGCCCCCGGACAACCGGCAGTGAATCCAACCACCATTTTATAACGTCGTGAGACTTTTTGCAAAGGCGTCAGCCGTTTTCGGGAGCGGAAGGCCTATCGCGCTCACCGAGTCAGTCCAGGAGCACGATCAGCCTTTGGAGCACCTCCTGCACGGCGGCTTCAGGCAGCTCACAGCACAGGGTTGCTTTTCTGGCACGCCAGTCGAGGCTCTTGACCTGGTCGGAAAGCACGACGCCCGTGACCTTGAAGCCGACCGGTATTTGGACTTCGAACGGATAGCCTTTGGCGTGACTGGTCACAGGGCAAAATAAAGCCAGGCCGACCTTCCGGTTGTACGCCTCGGGCGACAGGACCAACGCGGGACGACGCCCCGCCTGCTCGTGACCCGCTTGAGGATTGAAGGCCAGCCATACGATGTCGCCCCTTTTGGGACAATAGGCGGCCATTACAACCTCTCCCGGCCCACGGGCATGCCCGTGTCAATTTCGCGGTGCAGATTCTTCTTCGTCACGCTTTTCAGCAATTCATCAAGCCGATGACGCCCGCGTTGAGCCGGAGCGACGACGATCTTTCCGTCTCGGACCGAGATGTCCACCGCCGAACCGGAGGTCAGCCGCGCGTCCATGGCGTACGAGCGGGGAATCCGGACCGCTAGGCTGTTGCCCCATTTCTGAACTTTTGCAACCATGTCGCACCTCGATAATGTATCTACAATGAGTATACGCCGAGCGACTCGATAACGCAAGCCGGACCGGCCCATGGCGTCACCCGCCTGCTGCGTCCGGCGCTCTACTGGGCCGCCTTGACGCGCTCGTCCTGAACTTCGACCGGACAGCCGGTGAAGGTGTTGTCCTTCAGCGTGATTCCCTCCGCGACCGGGCCGATGCGGATGGCGACCTTTTGCTTTCCATCCCTGCTGTTCTCGAACCGGCAGTTGACGATGGTGAGTTCGCGCGTCTTCCCCCTGATGTCCACGCCGTATTCCCCTTCC
>JBKQWE010000107.1:0-16752 GCA_052139675.1 Candidatus Brocadiia bacterium | reverse complement strand
ATCCGATGCATCTCAATCCCAACGTTCGCCATCCCGTTCTCGGTATCCTGGAAGGACGCCCGAGCATTCATCTGATCGAACCGCTCTCGTATGCCTCGTTCGTGTACCTGATGAAGCGATCGACCCTTATCTTAACCGACTCGGGCGGGATTCAGGAGGAAGCCCCCTCGCTCGGCAAGCCGGTGCTGGTGATGCGCAATACCAGCGAGCGCATGGAAGCGATCACAGCCGGCGCTTGCCGACTGGTCGGAACCGAGACCCAGACCATTGTGTCGGCAGTCAATCGTCTGCTCGATAGCGCGCCCGACTATATGGCCTGAACCACCGGCCCGCCACGAGCGGCATGGGCGCGATAAAACCGTTCTCCGTCATCTGCACCCCGATCACGGCGTCGAGGCTGATGGTCTTGTCGGGGTGGGCCGGGTCGGTGACCGGCTGAAGGAGATAGCCGCCGTACGAATCCAGGCGCTGCGTCCACGTGCGCAGCACGACGGTGCCGTACGGCTTGAGAAGTCCGACGACGCTGAGCGCCGTGCTCGCCGAGATGGGCGCCATGCCCGGCTTCGCGAACAGGACGCCGTTATACGGCACGTTCGCCTCCGTCTTGCGGCGGTAGGGCACGAGCGACTGGCCGACGCTGATGACCGACAACATCGTGAAGGTCACCAGCACGATGGTGGCGGCGGTCAGCGTCGTGCGGATGAACCGCCGCCGCATGTTGTTCACCCCGACGGAGAAGGCCACGCCGGCCAGCATCTTGCGCGAGCTCTCCGACGACTCCACGCCCTGCGCTTCCTCGACCAGTTTCTGCAAGCCCGCGTCGAAGCGCGCATAGAGGATCAGCATGACGAAGATGGCCAGCCCCACCATGATGAAGGCCAGCAGCACCATCATCGGCGTCTGCGACAGGCTGAACGCCGGGTGCAGCAGCGCCAGGCTCAGCGCCATGACGGTGAAGATGACCAGGAACGACGCAATCTGCGCGCGGATGTCCGTCCACGGCGTGACCAGCCGCGTCAGGAACAGGCAGAACGGGATCACGAGCGCCAGGAAGACCGCGACGGCCTTGATGAGGTCCATCGTCGTGGTGCGGACCATCAGATAGGAGCGCAAGGCGGTGCTGAGCGCCTCGACGGAGGTGCTGAAGAAGCTCCCTTGCCGGCCCTCCGCGCGCTGCGCCTCGGCCCGCTTGACCAGGTCCACCGCCTGCGCGTACAGCTCGTCGGCGGCAAGGCTGCTGACGCCTTTGCTCTCGATCCGCTTGGACCGAACGCCGTTGAGCGCCTGGATGTCCTTCGCCGCCGTGTAAGTGATTGTCCGCAGGCGCGGGTCGCCCGGCAGGTAGCCCACGCCGTCCGGCCGCTCGGGCGTCGAGTTGATCAGCAGGAAGTCCGTCGAGATGACCTTGATCGGTATCCCCTCGTCGGTGAAGACGCAGCCGATGCCTTCGTCGCCGGGAATGGGAATGAACTTGGTGCGGTCCTCCTTGATCCCGGCGATGCCATAGTGCTCGGGACTGGATTCCTGGACGGCGTCGAGCAGGATCATGTGCTGCGTGGGCGAGCGCGTGGACGGATTGTTCAGCCCCACCAGGTCCGTCTGGATGCAGTCGAACAGCAGCGCTAGGTGGTCGTCCCAGACCCAGTCGCTCCCGGGATTATCAATGGCCAGCTTCATGCGCCGCAGCCCCGCGCCGGCGTCAATGGCCGCGTTGATCTGCGCGTAATCGGGCGAGAAGCCGTAGGCCTCGATGGCGAAGGGCCAGGGCGCCGCGCGGAATATCGCCGTGCCTTGCCGGTCCGTCAGCGCCAACTGGCAAATCGCCACCTGGCCTTCGACAGGCAGCAGCGTCTGGACGAGCTCGCCGGGATAGGCGACCACCGCCGCGTCGCGCACGCGCTCGCTCGGGATCTCCACCGAGAACGGGTCCATGCGGCGCAGGTTGTAGCGGTACGTGAGCACGTTGAAGTTCTGGACGCGCTCCGGCCGGGTCGCCTGCGTGAACTCCGGCTGCGCGAGCAGCTCGACCAGGAACCGCTGTGCGAAGTCCAGCATGGTCGCCACGCGCCCGGAGTCCAGGTTCTGGAGCGTGTCGCCCGGAGTGAACAGCAGGTCGCGCGTGTCGCCGGCGGTCGTCAGCGTCACGCTGGGCAGGACCAGGCCCGCGCCGCACGAGGCGGCCATCGCGAACTTGTCGCCCAGGTGGCTCCGCCAATCGCCGCCGCTGTTTTGGATCGTGTCGGCGAAATGCAGGTCCCCGCCGGGCATCTTCGAGGCCAGCTCCACCGACAGGCGCGCCAGCGGCGCGACCGTCGTGGACCATTCGGTGGAGAATCCCCAAATGTCCTGCAGGTCCGCACCCTGGAAGAAAAACCCCAGCCGGTCGTTGGCGAAGGTCAGGTCCAGGCTTAGGTACAAGAGCGTCGTCTTGCCCGCCAGCGCATGGCCCAGGCGCGCGTTGGCCTCGATCTGGTCCAGTTGCGACTGCGCGTCCTCCGCCCGCTCGCGGTACTTCCGCTCCAGCTCGTGCATCAACGCGATCAGTTCCGCCTGGTGCTCGGGGCTCAGCGTCTCGAAGGTCGCTCCGCCTTGCCATTTCTGGAAGACGCCCATCATCGCAACCAGGTCGCCGAGCCGGCCGCCTTGTCCGTCCTTCCCGCACAGGGTTTCCCTTTGCGCTTCCAGAGCTTCGCGCTCGGGCTGCGACAACCGGCCGGCTTTAAGCTGGTCGCCGATCTGCGAAATGCGGCGGTTCGTCTTATTCCGCTGATAGCTCAATTCGTCCACGATCGGCGTTTTCAACTGCAGCGCCTGGCCCGTCTCCATGGACGAGTCCTGCCGCAAGCGCCCAATCTGCTCAGCGGACGTGTCGGCGTAAACCTTGGCGTAGAACGTCGCCTCCTTCAGATCCTTCTGGCGCTGCTCCAGTTCGTCCGACAGCGCGCCCGCGTCGGGGTAGGTCGAGCCGAGAAAGAACTGCTCGCCGCGCATGGAGTTGCAGTGGTCGCTGACGGCGGAGAAAACCAGCGTGCACTGCGGCTTGTTGCGGGTGTAGTGGTCGAGCAGGCGGAAAAAGAGCGCCAGGTTGCAGGCGCTCTGCGCGCCGGGAGTGAATGCCGGGACGATGCTGGCGGCGTCCTTGTACGCCTGGATGTGGACGACTTTGTCCGCCTGCGCGGCGCCGGGGATGATGACCCAGTCGTCCGCCGCCATGACGTTGGCCCAACGGTTCGGCTGGGCCTGCACGATGCGGACGGGGAGCGCCTTCTGCGCCCGGAGCGCGCTCCGGAGCGCCGCCCCGTCGCCGGGCGACACGTAGAAGCGCGGGACCGAAAGCGGGGCCACGTAAAGTTTCTCGGCCGCCTGGCGGGTGTTGTCCCTCTCGCTGCCCACAAAAATCAGCACCTGCGCCCCGAGTTCCAGCGCCGTCACCCAGGCCCGGTGGCTGTCCATGTCGAGCAGGACCGCCGCGTTCATCGGCGAGGAGGACTCGATGTCCTTCAGCGTGCCGCGGCCAAGGTCCGCAAGGTCCCCCGACCACTGCCCGCCGGCCAGGTTGCCCGGGTGCGCCGTGTTGGGGGCCAGGCTCTGGAGAGGAAAGCGGGTTCCGTCCGGCAGGCGGATTTCGGCCTTGCCGGGGATGAAGGCGGCGGTGGGAAAGGTGATCGTCCCGCACTCGAAGCCAGTGGCCTTGAACCGTTCGGCGACGTACTTGTCCAGCGCTTCGCGATTCGGCGATCCCATGTTGCGGGTCGGCGCGACACGCAGGAGCGCCTCAACGTCCTTCAGAGCATTCTCATCGGCTTGCGACGGAGGCCGCAGTTTGACGTCGGTCGGACCGATCTCGGCGGCCTGGAGCGCCGCGCAGAACAGGACGCACCCCGCCGCCGCCAATGGGAACAATCGTCTCATCAATCGTGCCGGGTCCTTTTCTTAAACCGTCGGCGGGTCGGACTTGCGTCGCAGCGCAAATCGCCTAGGGAGTTCCTACCAAAGCCCGCGCCGTGTGTCAATCCTGCCGCCGATTTTCCGCCGCCCGCATTGCGCGGCGCGCTTTGAAGCGGGAGGAGCGCGCATTTTCCGGCGAGCCGGCGCTGGCAGGTTGCGCCATTCAGTCCTGCACAACCCCATCCACATGGCGCCCCAGCGGCGGCAGATTCGTGCCGTCGGGCAGCAGGTACGGCGTACCGCCGAAGTTGACCGTCACGACGACGCCGTTGGCAAATCGCGTCCGCTGAACGGCGTGGTCAGACGTCAGCCACTCGTGCGAAAGCATCTCGGCATACCCCGTTGCCCGCGCCACCGGTGCCGTGGTCCTGTAGCTCTGCACGAAACGGTCGCGGTTCGCCTCCCAGCTTTTTCGGCTGAACATGAACATCGGCGGCGTGCCATAGAGCGCATTCCAGAGGTCGCGCCGGTCCCACAGCGGCGGGAGTTTATTGTTGTAGTCGCCCCAATACCATTGCGCCACGACGCAGTCGTGGTAAACGAGTTCCCACAGCGGGAGGCGATAGACGTGGCCGGTCTGGAACTTGGCGACCGGCTCCGGCACGTCATCCCAGGCGCGCATCATGTCCCGTCCCGCGTCCGGGACGCGATAGGGGCCCAGGCTCAACATGCCTTCGAAATAGTGCACGTACGGGACCGCCGCGTCGTGGCCGGTCTCGCTGCCGCACACCAGGCCGCACTCCCCGGAGACGTAATGCAGCAGCTCCATCTTGTATTGCTTGCTCTCAGTGCGAGTCATCGGATGCCGCGGGTCGTAGCATTCGCGCCAGGGGCTCGCGGTGGTCGTGTCAATGAACCGGCAGCGGTAAGGATGCGTGGCCAGCTCGGGCGGAATGCGCCTCCTGGCGTAGGCCAGGGCCTGCCGGTCGCACAGGACGCCGCAAGGGATCATCGAGCCGTCCTTCGCCTCGACCTGCCATCCGCGCACCCATTCGCCGTCGCTGCCGATCAGGAGGTCGCCGTTCTTCCACGCGTCGCTGGTCCAGTCGGGATGGAGCCAGCGGAGTTTCGCGAAGTTCTCAGGGTTCATCGCGTCCTGGTAAATGTCGTACCGGCTGGTGAGCACGCTCAGGTCGTTCAAGGCCTTGAGGTCGCCGGGCGGACACTGATTGCTCCAGAGGATGCGCCGGATGCCGTGCGACTGCATGTCGCGGCAGATCGCGGGGGCGTCCGCGTCCCAGCACCAGACGTTCACGGCGCCGACGAGAAGGTCCACCGCGGGCAGCGCCGAGCGTTTCTCGGCCAGCGTCTTGAACAGCCCCGTCTTCTTCGCATACTCGCGGTAGCGCTTGGCCATGGCCACGTAACCACCGCGGTCGAGGACGACGTACCGGATGACTCGCGCCGGGCCGAATCGTCCTTTCTGCGGCTGCCATTCCTGGCTGAGCTCGAGCAGGCCGTCCCGGCGCGGGATGCGCACAGCCGCGTCGTCGGGCGTCTCTACGATGGCCATCCAGCCCGCCTCGCCGTCGGTGGCGCCGTACCACGGCATGCAGAGGCCATGTCCGCCGTAGAGATAATATTCCATCGGCGGAAGGGACGAATCGTCGGCGGGATAGCTGATCCCCTCATTGACGGGAAGGATCAGGATCTGGCCTTTGGCGGAGGCGAACGGGGCCGGCCAGAGGAGCGGCGCTTCCATTTCGCCCTCGGCCTTGAGCGTGACGACGCATTCAGGCCGGTCCTCATCCAGCCGGACCGTTGCGGCCATCTCGCGCATCGCCGCCGGGTCGAGAAGGCGGGCGTCCAGGCCGCCGGCGACCGCCTTCGCGTCCAGGACAACCAGTGGACTCTCGTCGCCCCGCTGCACCCAATCACGGTCTGCGCGTCGGTCCTTAATCTCCATCGCGCCGTCGGCCGTGCGCAGCGTGACCTCGAGCGCGTTGTTCCGAACGGTCAGTGTTGCGGGCAGGTCTCTGTTGCGGAGCATGCTTAAATTGCCCTGCCGAGTCAGAACAACGTCATCCAGCCAGATGGTGCCGGGGCCATACCCGATGAGGCGGCACTGGATCGAGGCGACGCCGGCGGGGATGATGAAGCGGGCGCGGAGCGGAAGCCAGCTCTTCGTCTGGCGCGCCGTCCGTCCGCCGTAGTCCCAACTCAGAACCTGGCCGTTCGCGTCGCGAGTGACAACGCCCAGCGTCGCATTTCCATTTCCCTGCAGGCGAACCCATGCGGACAGTTCGAAAATCTCGCCCGGCTTGACGCCGAGTTGCAGAGTTTGCGCCAGGCTCCAGTCCTTGTCGCCCGTATGTTCGATGCGGATGGCCTGCAGGCCGCTATGGCGCTCGTTCGTGTCCAGAGCGGCCTGCCCGGCCCCGAGATCCCGCGTCCAGAGCGCGGCCCAGCCTTCGGTCCCTGCCTTGAAGTCCCCGTTTACAACAAGGTTCTTGTCCGTTGCGGCGACCCGGTCGGCCGTCTGCGCCGGGAGACTCCCTGCGCATAGCCCCATGCAACTGAGCAACATCACGGCGGGACGGATGTTCACAGACACGCCGCTTTCCAGTTGAGATCAACCGGCGGACCGAGGGGAGAATTAAGGCCGGGGACTTATTTTATCACCGGCGAAATCCTCAGCGTGACGGTTGCCGTGGAAATTTTCGGGGTGAGCGCGATGCCGAGGCGCACCGGCTTCCGCTTGGAGTCCACATTCTCGTCAATCGTTTCCTGCTTCAGTTCGAATGCGCGGCCCTGCGTGTCAATGGCCACGCGCACGGCGTCTGCGCCGTCGGCAATTTCCAGTTCGTTGGCGCTGACCTTGCGGATCGTGCCCCAGGTGATGAGCGCGGATTCAAAAGTTTCCGGCGACGCAAATTGTATCTCGTCGCGCACTTCGAGCGACGGCGAATCGCCCCGTGAAAAAACGAACGTCCGGTTAAGCTTTTTCAAATCCGCCACCGGGTAGGCCGAGCGGTAATCGAGCGTGAGCGTGTCGGCGGCGTCGGTGAAGATATGGGCAAGCACCACGCCACGCGCCTCGGCGCCCGCCCGCTGCAATTGTCCCGCGATCACCGGCACCGCGTGGCCGAAGGAGTTCAGCACCTTGCTGTCGAAGCGATGCGCGCTGAATGTGCGCGCGGTGTAGACCTCGCCGCCCGGATCGCAGATGACCATCGCCTTTCCCGCCACGACGCTGAAGCTGCCCACGTCGGTGTGCCCGTGGTTGACGCCGTTGTTGCCGCCTTTGATGGCCACGGCGAACGGGACTTTCGCCACGGTTCCAGGACGGCAGATCAGCACGCCGCCGTCGGGGAACCAGCTTCGCCAGGGGACTTCGCCGAGGTTCTCCTCGGAACGAATCTGCGGTATGTCCGCCGGCAGAAATCCCCATGTCGCCTGCTCGTAAAGGGTGCCGGCCAGCTTCGCGTCGCGCCAGCGCGCGAAGTTCGAACCGAAACGCCGGTACAGGTAACTCATCAGGATACCCGACGGCTCGTCGCCGGGGTCGCTGTCCGCGATGGTAATGCAGACGCCGCCGAGAATGTCCGCGCGGAGGCCGAACAGCGCGGGCTGCACGGCCTGCGGCCTGGACAGCAAATCAACTTTGCCGCCGGTGGCCTGGCGGACGTTCTCGGCCAGCAACGCGAACTTCGTGAAACCGTAATTCCAATAACCCAGACCTTCCACGCAATAACCGTCAGGCGTGAAACCGCCGGCCAGGTAGTGGCCGATGAGTTTCTCCGCCGCCGCGATGAACCACGCGCGTTCCTCCGCCGAATCCAACGTCTGCAGCGCTGTTCCGGTGACGTCATTGAGGCAGACGGCGTTCCAGTTATTCCCGGCGCGCATCCACCAGAACTCCTTGCTGGTTCCGTTCACGGCGGCACGATACGGCGCGAAGATGCGGCGCTCCAGGTTCTCGCGAATCAACTTCCGCGTCGCCTCCGACAGCCGGTCGCCGAGCAGATAACTCGTCGTGGCCAGTTCGACGCCGAGACCCGCCGAGCCGAGGTCTATTTCGATCGTCTCGCCGCGGAAGTTTTTCAACTCTCCGTCATGCGCAGGCAAAACCCACGTCCGCTCGGCGCAGAGCGCGGCGATGGTCTGCTCCAGCGGCGCAAGAAAACGGCCTTTGTTTTCAAGGCATTCGGCGAGGGCGAAAACCTGGACCCGTATGCGGCGGTTGTAGGCGACATTCTGCCAGCGCTCGCGGTCGCCGTTCTGGGAAAATTCCAGGAACAAGGAATCCGGCTGTTCCGGCAACGGCTGGGCGGCTCGCCGGGCTGCGTTGGCGATCACGTCGGTCGCCTCCGGGTGGCTGGCGGCGAGAGCTTCCCACGCGGCGCGGTTGCTGCTCGGCTGGCCGGAACCTGCGGCATGCTCCGGCAACATCGCGGCGATTTCGCGGATGCGGCCCGTGTCGAGCGGTTCCTCCGCGCGCGCGGCGCTGCGGGAAACGACGAGAAGAACGGGCAGCAATAACATTTGCGCCGGCCGGCCCCAAAAGCTTTTCATTCCGGGAATCCTTGTTTTCTGAAACAGATACCTGCCATGCCGCGAAAGGGAGGCGGCTTTCGAACGTGAGATTATAGGGTCGGATGGCCGCTGTCAAGCGGTGCTACACGATTCTGCAGGGAATTACGGCATCCTCATTATTTGCGTAGACCGCGCATAAGCGATGATATCCGTCCGCGATGATGACTTTCCCATTGGTTGAATCTCTGACCAGGAGAAGAGGGGATAACTTGCGCCCCGATTCTATTTTCTCTTGATCCTTTGCGACATGAGAGTTGTTAGTCCCGAGCAATGACAAACCGGATGCCCTGAAGATATCCTTTGCTTTGAATTCCGCTATCGGCGCGCGCTTCAATTTACCAACATAGGCAGCAGCCTTCTTGGTTTCGTAGAGCAGGGACAAGTAGGACAACGTTGCAGGGTAGTCTTGTTTTTCCGGATCACTGAACCACCTGATTCCGTCTTTCTTCGGCATTGTTAACCTCACTTAGTTAGGCGCGTCTCAAATTCATTGGACTGTCCTTCGAAGGACGGCCGGACATCAAGCATGAGACTATACCGTGGGCTGGCCGCTGTCAAGCGGCTTCCGGCCGGCCGGGTTCCTTGATTCCTCCGGGCGAAGGAGTATGATACGGCCGACGCGCGAAAGACCATGACGGCATCAGGAGATGAGAGAAACACTATGCAACAGGACCTCGGGACAATTGTCTTGAAGAACGGAGAGCGCGTGGAAGCGGCGGTCATCGCAGCGCCGGATGCCGCGTGGGCGGACCGGCTCAAGGGATTCCTGGCGCATAAGGGCGAACTGTGGAACTGGGGAAACGCGGAAAACCTGACCAAGCTGACTGGCGTGGAGACCTTCTTCTACGTTCTGCATCGTGAGGGCGTTCCTTTCTCGAACATCATGACATCCGAGGTGAAGGGCGTCGGCCATTTCGGCCACGTTTTCACCCGCCTCGAGGATCGCCGCAAGGGCGCATGCGACAAGTTAATGACGCTCCAGATGGAGCATTTTCGCGCGCGCGGCGGCCGCGCGCTGTTTCTAGGCACGGGATTCGGGTCTCCGGCATATCGCATTTATGCTTGTCATGGATTCCAAGGGATCGAGGACGAAAGCGGCTACATGGAGTACTACGCCACCACGCGTGAAGAATTTGAAGCGTCCTGGTTCGCGCGAGCGGCGGTTGAAATAGAACCGTTGGCTATGGCCCATTGGCCGGTTCTCGCGCCCTTGCTGGTCGGCGGCTTCCAGGGCCGGGTTCGTTGCGCCCGGTTAGGCAGCATCGGGCGCAGTCCCGGGGAAAGTCAAATATTGAAGGCGCTTTACGAGGACCGGCATCCGGTTGAAGGGAAAGAGCCGAGGTCGCTTGTCCTGCGGAACAGGCAAAGCGGTGCGGGCGTCGGCTTCGCCACGTGCGGCAGTCACCCTATCTGGGCGGAGTTGTGCCTGGCGGACGTCTTCTGTCATCCCGATTTCTGGGATGGGGCGGGCGAGCTTCTGGCTTCACTGCCGTTGCCGCCGGGCAGCCGCTGCATAGCGTACGCGGATGTCGGCTGGACGGGGAAAGACCACGTGCTGCGGCGCGCCGGGTTCAGGCAGACCGGGGTCTTGGCACGGAGGGCGCCGCAGAATTCGGCGAAGACGGCATTTGTTGATGTAGCGGTCTATGAAAAAGAAACCTGAGTGACGGAGCGTTGACAGCGGCAACTCGACTGTATAATCTCATGTCTGAAACCTGACCGTCCGGGGAATTCACTTTAAGGATAGACTGCGATGAAACTGGCACGCTGGGGCTCTTTCTGCCTGGTTGTGTTGTCGGCGATCTCGCTGATCGGGCGCGAGGCGCGGGCATCCGTGTACGTGGTGGACCAGGCGGCGCCCGGCGCGGCCGACACGAATACCGGCGCGGAGGAGAATCCCTTCAAGACGATTCAGCGCGCGGCCGACACGGTCAAGCCGGGCGATACCGTCTATGTTATGGCGGGCCGGTACGACGAGCGGGTGAAGGTCAAGACCAGCGGCTCGGAGGGCAAGCCGATCACGTTCCAGGCGATGCCGCGGCGGTCGGCCGTGGTGAGCGGGTTCGATCTGGCGGCAAGTCACATCCGCGTGGCGGGCTTCGAGATCACGGAGGAGAAGGCGGAGACGGCCGTGCAACTCGACGGGAGTTACTGCGAGGTGCTGGACAACTATATCCACGAAATGATGGAGGGCGTCAACGGGACCGTGGGCGTGGTTAAAGCCGGCGGCAACCGGGACTACTCAGCGGTGGCGCACAACCGGATCGCCTACAACAAGGTCTATCACAGTGACTATGGCTTCGTGATGGGCGGGAACGACTGGATGGTGGAGAACAACGAGGTGTGCCGGCTGTGGATGTACCTTCCGGGCCGCAACTTCGATGACTGCGACTACTCGCGGTTCTTCGGTAAGGGCATTGTGGAGCGATACAACTACTTCCACGGAACGACCCAGAAGGAAATCAAGGTCGCCCACGTGGACGGCATTCAGACGTTCACCGACAACGGCGAAATCGCGGTGGACGCGCTTATCGAATACAACATGATCTGCGACTACCATGAGGGCTGCATGGTGGACGGCGCTCCGCGCATCGGCAACGTGCGGAACTGGACCTTCCTGGGCGACATCTATTGCCCCAACTCGCCGACGATGCATGGAGGCTGGGGCCCGGACGTTTGCGTGACGCCCAACGTGACCGTTGAGAACTGTACCGTCTCCCAGGTCGCTTGGGCCTGCGTCGGCCTGCGGGGCAAGGAATCAACCAACGGTCACATCTTCAACAACATCCTCGTTGACGCGCAAAGGGCCGTTGACGACCGCATGGACTTTCCCGCGCCCTCCAACCCGGTAGTGGAGTATAACCTGACGCACAATACCTGGGCGGTCGCCGGCGCGACGAACATCAACGGCAAGGACCCGCTGCTTGTAGATCCCAAGAATCGGGATTTCCGGCTGCGCAAGGGCAGCCCGGCGATCGGCGCGGGCAAGGGCGGTGTGACGCTCGGCGCCTTGGAATGGCCCAACGTTTGGTACGTGGACCCGCGTCATCCGGCGGCGGCGGACGAGCCGACTTGGGGCTATCCGGCCGTGCCGCTGGCGACGGCTTCCAAGGCGTGCGCGATAGCGCAGCCAGGCGAGACGATCCTGCTCCGCGGCGGCGTGTACCGCGAGACGCTGCGTCCGGCGAGCGACGGTGTGACGATCCGTGCGATGAAGGATGAGAAGGTGACGATCAGCGGCGCGGACGAAGTCGCTGGCTGGACGCGCGGTGAGAGCGGATCGTGGTGGGCGCCGCTGACCGCCGAGCCGAAGAAACTGCTCCGCGACGGCCGGCCGTGGACTGAGTTCACCTACGACGCGGCCGCCAAACGGATCATGGTGAAGACCGGCGGCGACCCGCGGCTGCACCTCTTCGAGACGGTGGTGCGCGAGAGCGGGATTGACCTCGCCGGCCGAAAAGGCGTCAAGGTCGAGGGCGTTACGGTGGTGGATACCCTGGGCGAGGCGATGCCCGGCGCGAAATAGACCGAAGGTCCGATGTCCAATAGGCGCCGCGCGAGCGGCTATTGAACTAGGGGAGGAAAAACCATGACGAAGACGATCGGCCTGTGCGTCGCCGGGCTTGCGCTGGCGGCGACCCTTTGCCAGGCGCAGACCACGCCGCCGGCCATGACGCTCACGAAGATGGACGCGGCGAAGGAAAAAGACTGGCTCGCCCGCTGGGACAAGGAAATCATCAGCGATACCAAGGCCTTCCGCGAGTGCGATCACGACGTGGGCGAGGACATTGCCTTTGGGATGACGCCCGCCATGGACGGCTTCTATTACGGCTACATGGCTACGAAGAATCCCAAGTACGTGGATATGCTGGTGGACTGGGCGGACTCCCTGATCAAGCGGGCGGTAAAAGAGCCGGATGGCTACGTCGGCTGGCCCTCAAAGGGCGCGGCCGGCACGCCGGTGGATAACCTGGACGACTACAATGCCGACAGCATGCTCAGCGACGCCATGGTGTTCCGCCCGATCGTCCTGATGGCCAATGAGATGGTCAAGAACCCCGCGCTGAAGCGGAAGTACGGCGCGAAAGGCGAGAGCTATCTCAAGCTCGCCGAGCAGCTTTACGCGAAGTGGGTCGAGCGCGGCGGCTGGCGCGAGACCAAGGACGGCGGGATGATCTCCATGGAACTGCCGTACGGGATGGACGCGACCCACCAGAAATGGATTGATTTCGATACCCGGAACGACCCCGGGCGCGGATTCTCCCACCCGGACAACAAGGCCAACGAAGTCGCGCGCTGGATGCTCGCGATGTGGGACGTGACGGGCAAGCCGGAATACAAGGAGCGCGCGGAGCGGTGGTACAAGGTGCAGAAGAGCCGGATGACGCTGAACAGCGATGGCACGTACGCAATTTGGAACTACTGGCAGCCGGCCGGACCCTGGGATTACAAGGAAGATGGGTCGCCCAAGCTCTGGATCGGCACCCATCCCAACGGCGGATATTACTCCGGCGACACCCGGGCGATCGTCGCGGCCTTCGAGCATGGCCTGGTGTTCACCAAGACGGACATTGACGCCCTGATCGCCACCGCGAAGACCGGCTGGGTCGGAGGCGATCCGGGCAATCCGGCGGCCGGGATGACGATCTCGGTCCAGGCAGCCGGCGGCACGGCGAAAGAGATCAACGCCTGCTTCCCGAATTCGAAGACCTCGGGGCCGCCTTCCGTCGGCGCCGCCGCGTTGGAAGGCACGGTCGTCAGCGTGCAGTGGGACGTGAAAGCGCTCAAGGGCAAACTTGTCGTCCAGCCCAAGGACGCGCAGGCGGCCCAGGTGACGCTGGACACCGACAAGGACACGAAGGTCCAGGTCCTGCGGATGTGGACCGCGCTGGTCCCGTATGATATCGAGATCCAGAAGAACTTCGAGGCGACCGCGACGCCGGATACCTGGTTCGGCCTTTCCAGCGTGCCCTACTTTCTCATGCTCCAGTCTGAGTTGCGCGGCAAGTAGGGCTTCGCCGCGGCATGAAACACAGGTGTACCGCCGAGGAGGCGATGCCGGTGCATTCCAGTCGGGCTGATCGCCCCGCGGCGCTTCGCGTCGGCATTGACATCGGCGGCACGTTCACGGACTTTGTTGTTTTCGATCCCGCGACGGGCAGCGTGGAGACGTTCAAACTCCTGACCACGACGAAGGACCCTTCTCAAGCGGTATTGGAGGGGCTTGCGGCGATCCGCGGTCGCTGCGCGGCTTCGGCCGAACTCCGCGTCGTCCACGGATCAACTGTCGCCACCAACGCCTTGCTCGAGCGCAAAGGCGCAGTCACCGCCCTGGTTGCGACGCGAGGCTTCCGCGATGTGCTGCAGATCGGCCGGCAGAATCGCCCTTCGCTTTACGACTTCTTCGCCGATCCGCTCCCGACGCTTGTCCCGGAAGATCTCCGCTTTGAAGTGGATGAGCGGGTGGACAAGGACGGCAACGTGCTGACGCCGCTCGACGTGAAGACGATCGAGCCGCTCGTCGCCGCCCTGAAAGCCCACAACGCCGCATCGGTCGCGGTAAGCCTGCTGTTCTCATTTGCCCGGCCCGAGCACGAGTGCCTCGTGGCGGAGCGCTTGCGTCAGGCCGGCTTCACGGTCTCCTCCTCGCACGAGATTTTGCCTGAGTATCGCGAGTACGAGCGGACGAGCACGACGGTGGTCAACGCGTTTGTCTCGCCGGTCCTCGACAGTTACCTCGGCCGCCTGGAGCGGGCGGCCGGCGACTCGACGGACCGCGGCGTTGCCTTTCGCGTCATGCAATCGAACGGAGGCCACATCAGCCTGGCCGAGGCGCGCCGCAGCGGCGTGCGCTGCATCCTCTCCGGGCCGGCCGGCGGCGTAGTAGGCGCCTGCCACGTGGCCCGGCTGGCGCAGATCGCTTCACGGGATGCGCCCGCGCGGAAGGGCGGACGGATCGGCATCCTGACCTTCGACATGGGCGGCACCTCGACCGATGTCTCTCTGGTGGACGAAGGCCCGGTGGTATCCAGTGAATCGGTTGTGGGCGGATGCCCCATCCGCATATCGGTCCTGGACATCCATTCCATCGGCGCCGGCGGCGGGTCCATCGCCTCGGTGGATGCCGGAGGCGCCTTGCGCGTCGGACCGGAAAGCGCAGCGGCGGACCCGGGGCCGGCCTGTTATGGCCGCGGCGACCTGCCGACCGTCACGGACGCGAACCTGGTCCTCGGCCGGCTGGCGGCCGACCAGTTCCTGGGCGGGAAGATGCCGCTGGACAAGGCCCGCGCGTTACGGGCGCTGAGGCGGATCGGCGAGGCGTTGCACCTCGACCCGATCCGGACGGCGCTGGGGATGATCGAGGTGGTCAATGCGCACATGGAAAGGGCGCTGCGCGTTATCTCCGTCGAGCGCGGCCACGACCCGCGCGATTACAGCCTCCTTTCTTTCGGCGGCGCAGGCGGCCTGCACGCCGCCGACCTCGCACGTCGGCTGAATATTTCCACTGTGATCATTCCTCCTTTGGCCTCCACCCTGTCGGCGTTCGGCATGCTGGCCGCCGATGTCGTGAAGGATTACACGCAGACCGTCATGCTTCCGGGCGACTCGCCGCCGGCGGCTGCGGCCGCCGCACTCCAGCCGCTGGTCGAGCGCGGAAGGAGCGATGTCCTCGCCGACCATGTGGCCCTTGGAGATATCCTCATCGAACGGTTCCTGGACATGCGATATGTCGGCCAGTCCTACGAGCTGACCGTGCCGTGGCCCGCCGACGGCGGGACCGATTTCGATCCGCGCGAGGCGTTCCACTGCCTCCATGAGCGCACCTATGGATACGCGCGGCGGGATGAGCCGTCGGAGATCGTCAATGTGCGCGTCCGCGCGACCGGACGGGTGATTCCGCCGCCTCTGGCGCCTTCCGAAATGGAAGGACCGGACGCGGGCCGCGCGATCATCGGCGCACGGCCCGTGGTGCTGAGTTCGAGCACAACGGAAGTCCCATTTTTTCGGTACGAATCCTTGCGGCCGGGCAACGTCGTCGCCGGCCCGGCGATCATCGTGCGCGCCGACACGACCGTTCTCGTCTCCGGGCGAGACCGGGCGAAGGTGGATGCCTACCACAATTTCATCCTGACCGTCGGCAGTTCCGAGCCGGAAAGGGCATGACTCCAGTGGCCGATCCGATTCGTCTCGAAGTGTTCAAGCATCGGCTGACCTCCATCGCCGAAGAAATGGGCGTGGTGCTGCGCCGGGCCAGTTACTCTCCCAACATCAAAGAGCGCCGGGACTACTCGTGCGCGCTCTTTGACGGCCGGGGCAGAATGGTCGCGCAGGCGGCGCACATCCCCGTGCATCTCGGATCCATGCCGCTCTCAGTGGCCGCCGCCATTGATGCCTTCCGGACTTCCGGGCGGCTCGTGCGCGGAGACGCCATCCTCCTGAACGACCCTTTCCGCGGCGGCACGCACCTGCCCGATATCACCCTCGTCACGCCGGTGTTCGCCTCGGACTCGCGGTCGGAATCCGAGGAGCCGTTCGGGTTCGTCGCCTGCCGGGCTCACCATGCCGACGTCGGGGGAATGACGCCGGGATCCATGCCGGTCGCGCGCGAAATCTACCAGGAAGGCTTGATCATCCCGCCGCTGAAACTGTTCAGCGCCGGGCGGCTCAATCAAGGCGTTCTGGATCTGATCCTGGCCAACGTCCGCACCCCGGACGAGCGTTCCGGCGATCTCTGGGCGCAGGTCGCTGCGAACCAGCGCGGCGCCGCCCGCCTGCACGAGATGGTCGCGCGGTATGGGGCGGACGAGGTGGGTCTCTACATGGCCGAACTTCGGGCCTATACCGAGCGGCTGACGCGCGCGCTCCTCGCCGGCCTGCCCGCCGGCACGTACCGCTATGCGGATGCGTTGGACGACAACGGAATCTCCCCGGGACCGGTGGAGATCCGGGTTGCGGTCACGATCAAGGGCGACCACGCGACCGTGGACTTCACCGGCTCGGCGCCTCAGCAGCCGACCGGCGTGAACGCCGTGTACGCGATCACGCTCTCGGCGGTGAACTACGTATTCCGCTGCCTGCTCCGCCTGGACGCGCCGAACAACTCGGGGTGCCTGGCGCCGATCGAGGTGATCGCGCCGCCGCGCAGCGTCGTGAACGCGCAGCCGCCCGCGCCCGTCGCAGCGGGGAACGTCGAAACCTCGCAGCGGATTGTGGACGTCCTCCTGGGCGCGATGGCGCAGGCTTGCCCGGTGCGCGTGCCGGCCGCCA
>JBKQWE010000106.1:0-16579 GCA_052139675.1 Candidatus Brocadiia bacterium | reverse complement strand
GCTGTGTGCGCGCCGGGCCGGCATCGAGGATGACCGGCACGTGGATCTCCCGCGCCAGCCGGATCGTGTGGACGACGGTCTCGATCGGAATTTCGAGCTGCATCAGGATCGCGTCGAGCTTTTCGAGCACGGGCCGCAGCGCCTGGACGTCCGCCGGCATCAGGCGGCGGTTCGCGCCCGGCGCGACGACGATGCTGTTCTGCCCATTGCGGTCAATCACGATCAGCGCAACGCCGGTGGGCGCGTCGGCGACGGCTGCCAGATCGTCGGTCTCCACGCCGTCGCCGCGGAGGCTCGCGAGGAGCATCTTGCCGAAGGACTCGCGCCCGACGCGGCCGATGAACCGCGCCCGCCCGCCGAGCCGCGCCACGGCCACCGCCTGGTTCGCGCCCTTGCCGCCGGGGATCATGCGCAGGTCATCGCCGAGAACGTTCTCGCCCGGCGCCGGCGTGTGGTCCGCCCGGACGACCAGGTCCGCGTTCGCGCTGCCGATGATGCCGATGCGGGCTGGCTTCATGCTCTGCACTTGGATATTGGAAATTAGAGCTTGGATATTCTCTTCGTGCCGTTCGTCACATCAACCGCGAGAGGCCGAGGAGCGCGAAGATGCGGTCGCCCCAGAGCATCGTCACGACGGCGGCGGTCGAGAGGAACGGGCCGTACGGGATATGGTGGTCCTTCGTCCGCGCCATGTAGATCAGGCCGACCACCGAGCCGAACAGGGGGGCCATGAAGAACGTCAGCAGAAGCGGCTGCCAGCCCAGGAAGCCGCCGAGCGCGGCCATGAACTTCACGTCGCCGATGCCCATCGCCTCGCGGCGGAACAGGAGCTTGCCGAACGCGCCGGCCAGCCACGTGGCCGCCGCGCCGATCGCCATCCCGACCAGGCAGGCGCAGAGCGAGCCGAGCACGCTGTCCTGGCTGAACAGGAACGTCCGTCCCATCGCCGGATTGCGGTGCAGGTCCGGCACCAGCACGCTGCAGATCGGCGCGAACATCATCGCTCCGATCGTGACGGAGTCCGGGATGATCCGCAGCTCGGCGTCCACGAAGGAGCTCAGGACGAACATCCCCATCAGGGCGAGATAGACGATGATGACGCCCGCCGACTCGCCGCGCGCGCTCAGCACGGCGTACGTGAGCGCGAACAGGCACGCGGTGAGGAACTCGACGATGATATAGCGCGCCGAGATATAGGAGCCGCAGTGCCGGCATTGCGCAGAGAGCACGAACCAGCTCACCAGAGGGATGTTGTCGTACCACGCGATGACCTCGTGGCAGTGCGGGCAGTAGGACCGCGTCGGCCACACCGGCGACCGGTCGCGCGGCAGCCGGTAGATGCAGACGTTCAGAAAGCTCCCGACGATGCTGCCGAAGATGAAGAGCGTCACGATCCAGAAGGCGTGCATGCGGCGCTGCTCTCCCGTTGTGGAAGCGGGAAGTCCCTTCGTTCAGCGGGCGATTCTAGCAAAGGAGTTCGGCGCAGGGCAAACCATTATGAGTGCGGAGTGCGGAGTGTAGAGTGCGGAGCATTGAGCACGGAGTATGCAGAGTGCGGAATGGAACCGCCTGGCCAAGGCCGAAGATCATCCGCGATATGCGCGCAATAGTTCCGGCGAAGCCGTCTCCTTGTTACAATCCGCGCTCCGCACTCCGCACTCTGCGCTCATTTGTTTCTGCGGGCGGTGCGGATTGACGCCACGGCTATGGCGACGAATTGATCGGCCTCCGCCAGCAGGCCCGCCACTTTCCGGCGCTGAGCCAGGCCCGCCCTGATGAGTAGTTCCAGCCAGTACAATGACTCGTCGGATTCCTCTTCTACGATGCCCATCTTTGCGACGAAGTCCGCCTGGGACTTTGCGCGGGAAGCCGCTCTGTAGTTCGCTCCGACCGATGTTCCGCATTTCAGCAGTTGCCTGCCGATCACATCGCCCACTTTGTCATGCGGCAGATCGCCAGTAAGGCGAATGACGTCCAACGCGAAAACTTGCATGCGCTCCTTGAGTTCCTCGCTCATGGCCTCGATCTCCAAAATTGATATTCAGCGCGAGCGAATCGCTCCCCACTCCGCAGTCAATGCTCCGCACTCCGCACTCCGCGCTCCGCACTCAACAACGACTCCGCCGCGGCGACGACCATCTCCTGCGTGATGAGGGTCATGCAGCGGTGGTCGGTCGGGCAGCGGCGAAGGTAGCACGGCGCGCACGGCACGTCCTGGCGCAGGATCGCCGTCCGCGGGTAATCGCTGTGCGTCACGATCGGGCTGGTCGGGCCCATGAGGACGACGACCGGGATATTGTACGCGATGGCCAGGTGCCGCGGCCCGGTGTCGTTGCAGATCATCAGCGCGCTCCGGCGCACGATGGCTTTCAGCGCGCCGAGGGGGACTTCTCCCTCGCGGAACGTAATCGGCCGGTCCTTCATCGCGTGGGCGATCTCGGCGCCGATCGGTTCCTCGCCCGGCCCGGTGAGCAGGACGGCCTGGAGCCGGCGGCTTGCGGCGAGCGCGTCGGCCACGGCCGCGAAACGCGCCGGCGGCCAGAGCTTCGACGCGCCGTACGCCGCGCCCGGCACGATCGCCAGCAGCGGCCGGCCCGCGTCGCGCCCGCGCTCGGCCAGGAGTTTATCCGCCTGCGCCTCGTCCTCCGGCGCGGTGAACACCTCCGGCCGCTGGTCGCCCGCGCCCTCGCACCCGAGGTACTCGAGCAGGCTCGAATAGACCTGCACTTTGGGGACCAGCCTCGGATTCTCTCCGCGCCCGGGCCAGGGCACCGCGTCGGTGAGCAGCAGGCTGCGCCCATCGCGCGCATGGCCGACCCGGCGCTTGGCTCCGGCGAGCCGGGCCATCAGCGCGGAGTTGAACGACTGCGTCAGCAGCAGCGCCAAGTCATAGGGAGCCGCGCGCCGCAGCCGCCTCACCGTCGCGAAGAGCCCGGACGGTCCGCCGCGCGGGTCCACCTCGACGACCTCATCGGCCCACGGCGCGTGGGCGATAACCGGCCGGACATACGCCTTCAGCAGCAGGGCGATGTGCGCCCGGGGATAGTTCGCGCGCATGCAGCGCAGCGCGGCCGTCGCGGCGATCATGTCGCCGATCCAGTTCGGGCAGCGGATGAGGATTCGTTCGGCCGGGTATCGCAGCGGCAAAGCTGGCGCTCCGACGAAAATGCGCAGTGCGAATCAAACCTATCACATCGCCGCCGGAGTTGCAACGAGCGGGCATTGCCGGAGTCTTGACAGGGACCGGCGGGCGTGATAAACAAACTGGAGTCCCATGACCTTCGTCGCTTAGGACGAGATAACCGGTGGACGTCCAAAAGCAGATTGACTATTGGAAGAAAAGCAGCCAGGAAGACCTGGAAGCCGCGAAGACCTTGCTTGAAAAGGGTCATTTCCGGCACGCGCTTTTCTTTGCGCATCTGGCGATTGAGAAAGCGCTTAAGGCCCATGTGACGCGAAAGACGGGCGAGGTCCCGCCGAAGATTCATAACTTGACCCGGTTGGCTGAGAAAGCCGCATTGTCGCTTGCACCCTGGCAACGCGACTTCCTCCTGGCCTTCGACGCGCACCAACTTGAAGGCCGTTACCCCGACACGGTTCCGGCGCCCCTGGACAGGACTGAGGCGCAAACGGAACTCGCCAAGGCTGAAAGGGGCCTTCAATGGTTGATCTCCCTGTTGTAGAGGCCATACGGCGCTACTTGCGCGTCCTTCCCGAGGAAGGAATTCACGCAAGCCGCGCCGTCCTCTTCGGCTCCTTCGCGCGCGGCGAGGGGAAGGAGACCAGCGATATTGACGTGGTCGTGATTGCCCGCGAGTTCGACGGCCCGCGAAATCGCCCGCTGATCGAAAGGCTCTGGATCGCGCGAGCGCTGGCCGATACGCGCATCGAACCGATTCCCTGCGGGGAACGCGAATGGGAGACCGAAGGCGGCCGGCCGATTCTCGACATCGCCCGGCGCGAGGGACTTGTGATAGGCGTCGCCTCTCCCTGAATGGCCCGAACGCCCAATTATTCCGTGAGATCGCCCGTGTTCCCCAGATGGCTCCTCTGCGCGTGCCTCGCGTTCGGGGCGGCGCGCCTGTTTGCGCAGGACCAGCCGTCGGCCGTCACCGCCGCGCTGCAGGCGGTGGTGGACCGCCACCCCTTGCGCGGCGCCAAGGTCGGCATCGTCGCGCGGCGGATCTCCGACGGCAAAGAGGTCTTCTCCTTCCACGGCAACGAGCTGTTCGAGCTGGCCTCGAACACGAAGATCTTCACCACCTCGGCCGCGCTCCTGAAGCTGGGCGCGGATTACGAGTTCCGCACGACGCTGATCGCCAACGGCACGGTCCAGGACGGCGTGCTCCGGGGCGACCTGGTCGTCGTCGGCAGCGGCGACCCGAGTTTTTCCAGCCGCGTCCATCCCAGCGCGATGACCGTCCCGCGCGAGTTCGTCATGGGCATCCAGGCGGCGGGCATTCGGCAGATCACCGGCGACCTGGTGATGGACGACCGGCTGTTCGACCGCGTCTATCGCGCGCCCGGCTGGCCGAAGGCGGAGTGGCTCTGGTGGTACGCCGCGCCGATCAGCGCGCTCTCGTTCAACGACAATTGCGTCGAGGTCAAGGTCACCGGCGGCGCCGCCCCGGACGCGCCCGCGACGATCAGCACGATCCCCGCTTTTCCCGCGATGCGTTTCGTGAACCATTGCTCCACCGGCGCGAAAGACCGCCCCGCCGACGTGACGTTCGAGCGGGGCGACGACGGCGCGATCGTGGTCTCGGGCCGGCTGCCGGCCGGCGTCAGCCGGTCGGAGACCATCGCCGTGGAGGACCCGGCGCTCTTCCTGGCCGCGGCGCTCCAGTCGGAGATGGCGAAGGCCGGCATCCGCCTCGAGGGCCAGGCCCGCCTGGCGGGCGACTTTGAAAAGCCGCAGCCGGGCTCCCAGGAGATCTTCGCGTGGAAATCCACGCTGCTCGACTCGATCTGCGCCGCGAACCGGCGGAGCCACAACTTCTGCGCCGAACAGATCCTGAAGACGCTCGGCGCGGCGCGCTTCGGGAAGGGCAGCTTCGAGTCCGGCTCGGCGGCCGTGCGCGAGCTCACGCGGGCGGCTCAACTGCCCGACGAGGCGGTGACGCTGGTGGATGGCTGCGGCCTCTCGCCCGAGGACCGCGCCACGCCGCAGGCGGTCGCAGCCTGGCTGGAGGTGATCTACCGCAGCAAGGTCCAGGAGGCGTTTTACGGCTCGCTGGCGACGAACGGCCAGCCGGAGACCACGCTGAAGAACCGCATGACTGATCCGGCGATGCGCGGGCGCATCCACGCCAAGACCGGCACTATCAAGGCCAACGGCGCCAGTGCGCTCAGCGGTTACGCCGAGGCGACCGACGGGGAAATCTACGCCTTCTCCGTCCTCGTCAACGGCTTCCGTTCCGGCGCCGTCGGCGCGGCGACGGGGCTGGAGGACGCGGTGTGCTATGCGCTGGTGGGTGTTCCGGAAAAACACGAGAAGTCCAAATGAACGGCGATTACCCGCCTGCGGCGGGCAAGCGATTACGAGTAAGATTACGATTACGATTACGAGGAGAAGGTAACTGCTCATGAGCTACATTACCGTCACCTGCGACACGCTTCCCGAGGCATGGGAACAGGCTGTGCTTCGGTGCTGGGAGGAAGGAGATCGCATCCGGACGGAGTACGACAAGCCTACCGACCCGGAGAGCCGCGATTGCACCGTCATGATCGTGGCGCGCAGGCCCTTCCAGGAGCCGCGCATTCACAAGGCCTTTCCCGGCTCGCTCGAGGACCTGGAGATTTACCGGCAGGAGGTGGTGGAGGGCATCCACGATCACTGGGTGAATCCGGAAGAGGGGAAGTGGTCGTACACGTACCATCAGCGGTTGTTCGCGTACGACCTGTTCGGCCCGGACGGCAAGAAACGCGCCATCAATCAGTTCGACTACCTGATCGAGAAACTCGCCTCCGCGCCGCACTCGCGCCGGGCGCAGGCGATCACCTGGAAGCCGGACGTGGACCCGGCCGTGGACGATCCGGCCTGCCTGCAGCGGATGTGGTTCCGCATCCACGGCGACGAGCTGCGGATGAACGTGCACATGCGGTCGAACGACGCGTACAAGGCCGCGTTCATGAACATGTGGGCGTTCACGGCGCTGCAGCAGTTCGTGGCCGAGGCCGTGAGCCGCCGCGCGCACCGCACGCTGAGGCCCGGCGCCTACGCGCACATCGCGGACAGCTTCCATATCTACGGCTCGTACTTCCGCGAGTTCGAGGGCTTCCTCAACTCGGTGCGCAAGCGCAGCTTTGCCGAGCGCACCTGGGACAGCACCAGCGATTTCGTCCAGAGCGCCTTCGAGTCCGCGCGGGCCCAGATCGCCCAGGAGCAGAAGGGCGGACACGCGAAGCCTTAGCGTCCGCACGCGCCCTCCGCCGGTCGCCGGCCGCGCCAATTGCCGCGCGGCGAAGAGTCTGCTAGAATCCGGCTCATCGAACGCCGGAGTTTTTCGGCCGCGCATTCTCGAGAGACGGCGGCACCATGCGAAAGGACTTCCTGGTTTTCGGCGCGCCGCTGATCTCGGAAGACGAGATTGCGGAGGTCGTCGCGACCCTTCGCAGCGGTTGGATCGGGTCCGGGCCGCGCGTGAAGCAGTTCGAGCGGCGCATCGAGGAGTACGTCGGCATCCGCCACGCCGTGGCGGTGAACTCGTGCACCTCGGCGCTGCATCTGGCGCTGCACGTGCTCGACGTCGGCCCCGGCGACGAGGTGATCACCACGCCATATACCTGGTGCTCCACCGCAAACGTCATCGTGCATCGCGGGGCGCGGCCGGTGTTCGTGGACGTGGACCGCGCGACCGGCAACCTGGATCCGGCGCAGATCGAGCCGGCCGTGACGAAGCGCACGCGGGCGATTCTGCCGGTGCACCTGGGCGGGCGCGCCTGCGACATGGACGCGATCATGGAGATCGCGCAGCGGCGCGGGCTGAAGGTGATCGAGGACGCGGCCCACGCGCTGGAAGCCACCTGGAAAGGGCGGCGCGCCGGCTCGATCGGCGACTGCGGCGCGTTCAGTTTCTACGCCACGAAGAACGTCACGACCGCCGAGGGCGGCATGGCGGTCACCGCCGACGCGGCTCTCGCCGAGCGGCTGCGGACTCTCTCGCTCAACGGCACTTCCGCCGACGCGTGGAAGCGGTTCCAGGCCGACGGGCCGGCGCTCGTGCAGGTGGTCGAGGCCGGCTACAAATACAATATGACGGATATCCAGGCCGCGCTCGGCCTGAAGCAGCTCGAGAAGGTGGAGCGATACCTGGAGTCCCGCGAGCGCCTCTGGCGGTTCTACGACGAGGCGCTCGCCGGCCTGCCGCTGATTCGCCCGGCGCCGGTCGTCTCCGGCTGCCGTCATGCGCGGCATCTGTATTCGCTCCTGGTGGACACGGAGCGCACCTCGCTGACGCGCGACGCGGTGCGCGAGGAGCTCAAGAAGCGGTGCATCGGCACCGGCGTGCACTACATCGCGTTGCACCTGCATCCGTTCTACCAGCGGCAGTATGGCTATCGCGCGGGGCAGTTCCCGAACGCGGAGTACCTGTCCGAGCGCACGTTCAGCGTGCCGCTGTCGCCGCGCGTGACGGAAGCGGACGCGCGCGACGTGGCGGACGCTCTTCGGGACGTGCTCAAGTGAGCGCGTCCGGCGGCGGCGGGAAAGCAACTGCCGCGGACTTGCCGGCGTACGCTGCGCAGACGCCTGAGAATCATGGAGCCAGCGACATGGCGGGCCATTTCAAGACCGCCCTCAAGGACCTGCTGCGGCCGGCCGTATATGAGTTGAGGAAATGGCGGCCGGCTCCGGGCTGGACGAGCCGGCGTCCGCCGCGGGTTGCCATGACCCTCTTGTGCAAGAATGAAGCCGACATTATCCGGCAGCACATCACCTACCATCTGCCCAAGGTTGAATTCCTCATCGTCACCGACAACGGCAGCACCGACGGCACGCGCGAGATGCTGGCGGCCTTCGAGTCCGAACGGGTCATCGTCAGCGACGATCCGACGCCGTTCAATATGCAGCTCAAGCACGTTGACCGAATGATCCGCATGGCCCGCGACCGGGGAGCGGACTGGGTCGTCAACAGCGATGCCGACGAGTTCTGGGTGGGAGACTTCCAAGCCCTCGCGCAGAGATACCGGCGCCGGTGGTATTCCGGACTGTGGGTGCAGTCTTTCCGCATGCGCCCATGCTGGGCCGAGAACGCCGGCGAGCCGGACCCGATTGCGCGCATGCGGTGGCACGAACGCGCGCCCGGCAAAAAATTCCGGAAAATCTTCCACGAGACGGCCCGCTACGTGAAGATCGAGCAGGGAAACCACAACGCTTTTATTCGGGGAGGCCGCAAGCTCCAGCTTTCGCCCGATGAGATGCGAATCTGCCACTACCAGTGGCGCGGCTTCGAGCATTACTTGCGGAAATGCGTGGGCATCTCCAGAGCTTATGAGAACAGCGGCCTGCCGGAAATTTATGGACAGCATTTAAAGCGCGTGTACAACATCTGGAAGGCCGGAGGCGAGGAGAGCGTCCGCGACTTGTACCAGCGCGAGGTGTACGTGCCGGAGAGCGGCATGGGCGAACTCGTGCGCGACGACACGGTCGCCGCCGCATTCGGGCTGACGAATTCCCCGTAACCGCGGATCCGTTGGTGGAGAGCCGGGCCCGGACGATTCGGTGGCTCGCGGACCCGGCCCATGCGCGCGAACTGGAGTTGACCGCGTTCATGCAAAAGCCCCGAGTGCTCCACGTATTGGCGATCAACGGCGTCGGCGGCGTGGAGAGCATTTTCGCAGACTATCTCACGCGGTCGGACCTGGCCTGCGCGGAGCAGCACGTGCTGGTCACGCACGGGCGCTGTCATCGGTTCTGGCGCGCGAAGCTCGAGGCGCAATCGAAGTCCATCCGTTACGCCAACTATTGGGGCGGCATTAAGGTCCCCTCGCTGGGCGGCCTGCGGCGGCGGCACATCTTCAGGGAGATATCCGCCGCCAGGCCCGACGTGGTGGTCATCTGGAATGCTCTGGGCGAGACGGACCTGGCCGATGCGGCCTGCGCGCCGGCGGTTTACATCGAGTTGGGCGCCGCCTGGGGAAACCCTGATGAAGCGGACGTGGAGCGATTCCTCGGGAAGATGGCGAAGGTGATCGGCAATTCTTATGCCAGCCGGCGCATGCTGGAACTGCGCTGGAATGCGGAGAGCACAAAGAACGCCGTCCTTCTCAACCCGGTCCGCAGCGACCTGGCGGAGGGCGCCTTCGAAGAACGCCGCAGCAGCATGCGCACGCCGCTGCGGCTCGGTATCATCGGGCGCATGGTCCCGTTCAAGGGATTCCCGCTGGCGTTCCACGCGGTGGCCCATCTTCTGCGCGACGGCATCGCCTGCGAGTTGCACGTGGCCGGGCAAGGCCGAGATGAAGCGGCCTTGTCGGCGCTGGCCAGGAAGCTTTCGCCGGAAGGCCATATCCGTTTCCTGGGCTCGTACGCCAATCCCGCCGCGTTCTATCGCGACATTGACGTGTTCCTCTGCCCGTCCATCCGCGAACCGTTTGGAAACGTGGCGATCGAGGCCGCCTACGCCGGCTGCCCGGTCGTGGCTGCGGCGGTGGACGGTCTGCCCGAAGTGGTTCAACACGAGAAGACCGGCCTGTGCGTCCAGCCCACTCTGCCGATTTCAGACTATCCGCAGTTCGGCGGCTCGCCGGACCAGTGTCCCCGGTGGGTCTACGATCCGCTCAAGGACGCGCTTCAGCAGCCGAAGCTCCTGGATCCGCGGGCGATCGCGCAGGCGGTGAAGGCCATCATCAATCCTCCCGAGCGCTGGCGGGCGATGAGCGGCGCGGCGCGGGAACGCGCGTTGCGGGATTTCCGAATGGACGACTTCGCGCTTCGGCTCAACCGGCAACTTCTGGATGTCTGCCGCCATGACGATTGACGCGGACAGCGTGAAGCAGTGGTCGGCGCCATACCGGAACTGGCATTACTATCCCGGGCACGTGATCCCTGCGAAACCCGGCATCAAGGGTTTCGAAACTATTATCTCGACGGATGTCCCCACCGTCTTTCAACTGCCGGGCGACCAGAAATGGCGCATGACCTTCATCGGTTTCGACGGCGCCGGCTACCGTTCATTCGTCGCCGAAAGCAATGACCTTGCGAACTGGTCCAACATGCGCCTGGCCATGGGCTACGGGCCGGAAGGCGCCTTCGATCATGGCGGCGTCGTCCTGGGCGCCTTCCTTTACGAGGACTACGACATCAAGGCTCGCAGGACTCTGAAAAAGCGCCAGGGGAAATACTGGTCGCTTTACGGGGCCTATCCTCGCCAGGGCGGATATGAGTTGCGGCCCGGCTATGAAGGCGTCGCATCCAGCGAGGACGGCCTGGCCTGGCAGTGCGCGAAGGACGGGCCCATCCTTTCAGTGCATCAGCCGGACTGCGGTTCATGGGAGAAAGACTGCATTTACCAGCCGTGGCTTCTGGAACATGACGGGAAGTACTACAATTTCTACAACGCCGCCGCCGGGGAAATCGAGCAGATGGGATTGGCTCTCTCCGACGACCTGCTCCATTGGAAACGGTTCGCGCGCAACCCGGTGATCCCCAACGGTCCGGCCGGCAGTTACAACCAGACCTTCTGCTCCGATGGAAAGGTCTTCCGGGACCAGGACCACTGGGTCATGTTCTTTTTCGGCGTGGGGCGCGGCGGCGCGCACATCATGACCGCCTTCTCGCGCGACCTGTGCGATTGGACGGTTGATCCCGACCCGATCTACAAGGGCGGCGGTAACCCATCCGGCCTGGACAGGGAATATGCCCACAAGGTCTCCCTGGTCTGGAATCCTGCGAACGGCGCATACTACATGTTCTACAATGCGGTGGGCAACCAGGGCAGGGGCATCGGCCTGATCACCAGCAAGCCGCTCGTATAGGGCGAGCTGGACAGGTTCCCCGGCGCGCCTCTGGCGAAAGCGGCGCGGCGGGAGTATAATGCGCTGCAAGGGGCTGCCGGGCCGGCTGAGAGGAACCACATGAACGATCATCGGAAAGCAGTCAAGCTTCGTTGGATTGCGGCGGCCGCGGCGCTGGGTTTCATGGCGGCGCGCTTTGGCCTGGTCGTGGACCGCGCGTTCGCGGCGACGGGCCAGAGCGACCCAAGCGGGGCGACGAGCGCCTCGCCGCGGGCGCCTTCCGTGAACCCGCTGCTGGACAAGCTGTGTTTTCCCTGCAAGGGTCCGACGACCATCAAGGGGAGCGAATGGGTCGCCATTGACCCGCTCAAGCGATACACGCTCAGCGGCTGGTTCAAATCGGTCGGGAGGGAGCCGAGCAACCTCAGCTTCGGCTTCATGTGCTTCGACGCGGACAAGCGGCTGATCGCGCCCGAGCAGGTCGCCATCATCGGCGCCACCGAGACGACCCTCTACGAAGAGTGCAAGAAGGAGGATACGCTCATCAAGGTCGCGCACGCGTTCAAGTGGAAAGAGGACCCGCGCGCGTGCATCGCGTTCGACGTGGATGACTCGGGCAAGTACGCCGACCTGCCGAACCGGAACCTGAGCGGCTTCGGGATCCTCAAGATCGAGGAGAAGGAGGGATATTGGGCAGTCCGGCTGAACGAGCCATGCGGACGCGCCTATCCGGCCGGGACGAAGGTCCGGGAGCATTCCGCCGGCCCGGCTTACCTGTACTGCGCGGCCTCCGCGCAATCGGTGCCGGCGGAGTGGACGCAGTACAGCGGCACCGTCGCGGGCCTGGCCGTGGCAGGCGCCGGCAACGCGCGCTGGTGGCAGGGCACGAAGTACGCCAAGCTGGTCCTGCTGCTCAACTCCGAACAGAAAGAAGACTGCATCGTGCTGGTGGGCGGCCTCGACATCCGGGCCGAAACACCGTGATTCACCCCGCCCCGGCGCTTCTCCGCCGCACCGCATTTCCCCCCGAAGCCGGCCTAGTGTTTAGTTGCGTAAATTGGCGTACCCATTTACGCAACTAAACACAGTCCAACGGAACGCATAACCCGATACAACGACGCGGCTTATCGCGGTCATGCTTACTTGCGGAAATAGGACGCCTATTTCCGCAAGTAAGCACTAAAGCTGGCCTTTTCCGAGCAGCTCGAGAATCTCTTTCGGGCGCGTGGACATGTGGATCATGTCCTCGCGCGTGATCTGGTTCTCGCGGTAGAGTCTGATGAGCGAGCCATTGAGCGTGCTCATGCCTTCGGCAACGCCGCTCTGCATGCTCGAGTAGATCTGCTGGATCTCGCCGGACCGGATCAGGTGCGCCACCGCCTGCGTGGCGACCATCAGCTCGAACGCCAGCACGCGGCCGCTGCCGTCTTTCTTGCGGAGGAGGTGCTGGACCATGATGCAGATCAGGACGAGCGAGAGCTGCGTGCGGGCCTGGGTCTGCTGGTGGGGCGGATAGGCGTCAATGATCCGGCTCAGTGCCTGCGGAGCGTCGCCGGTGTGCAGCGTGGCGAGGACCAGGTGGCCGGTCTCCGCGAGGGTCAGTGCGGTCTGGATGGTCTCGAGGTCCCGCATTTCGCCGATGAGGATCACGTTGGGGTCCTGGCGCAGGACGTGGCGCAGCGCCTCGTGGAAAGAGAGCGTATCGTCGTGCATCTCGCGCTGGTTGACGATGGACTGCTTGTGCCGGTGCAAGTGCTCGATGGGGTCCTCGATCGTGACGATGTGGCAGGTCCGGTTCTCGTTGATGTGGTCGAGCATGGCCGCGAGGGTGGTGGACTTTCCGCTGCCGGTCGGGCCGGTGACGAGGACCAGGCCGTGATCGTACATGGCGAATTTCTTGAGGATGAGGGGCACGCCGAGCTGTTCGAACGGCGGGATCTCGTGCGGGATCAGGCGCAGGGCGATCGCAATGGAGCCTCGCTGCCAGTAGAGGTTCACGCGGAACCGGCCCAGCCCGGCGTGGCTGGAGGAGAGGTCCAGCTCGCGCGTCTTCTCGAACTTGGTCCACTGCTCGTCGTTGACCAGCGACAGGGCGAGCGCCTCCGTATCCTGCGCCGTCATGGTCGGGGCTTCGGGCATCGGGGAGAGCTGCCCGTTGACCCGCAGCATCGGCGGCCGGCCGGGCATGAGGTGGATATCCGACGCCTTCATGTCCAGCGCCTGCTTCATCACCACGCCGATGTCAATCGCCGCCTTTTGTGAGTTGTCTTTCGCCATACCTCAGTCCATTATCGGTATTCGGAAATCGGTCCCAGCCGCTTTCTCAGATGGACATCTCCAGTTCGAAGGCGTCGTCCAGAGTGGTGATTCCCGCGATGGCCTTGCGCAAAGCGTTCTCGAGCAGGCTGCCGGAGGAGTGCTTCCTCTGGCAGGCGCGCAGGTCGGCCTCCGTCGCGCGGCGCGTGATGAGCTCTTTCGCCTCATCGTCGAGGTGGAAATACTCGAAGACGGCGGCGCGCCCGCGATAGCCGGTCCCGGCGCAGGTGGCGCAGCCGGCGCCGCGCCAGAGCCGTTTCGGAATGTCCTGCTTGAGAATGTCCTGCATGCGCGTGCGGACCGAGTCGGGCAGGTCGTACTCGTCTTTGCAATGCGGGCAGATGGAGCGCACGAGCCGCTGCGCGACGGCGGTGATCAGCGTCGAGGCGATCAGGTACGGCTCGGTGCCCATGTTCACCATGCGCGTGACGGTGGAGACGGAGTCGTTGGTGTGGATCGTGCTCAGGACCAGGTGCCCGGTGAGCGCGGAGCGGATGCCGATCTCGAGCGTGTCGAGGTCGCGCATCTCGCCGACCATGATGATGTCGGGGTCCTGCCGCAGGATGGAGCGCAGCGCGCGCGCGAAGGTCAGCCCGATTTCCGGGCGGGCGTGGACCTGCGTGACGCCTTCGACCTCGTACTCGATCGGGTCCTCGACGGAGATGACGTTCTTGGTGACGTTCTTGACGTATTGGAGGCTCGCGTACAGCGTGGTGGTCTTGCCGCTGCCGGTCGGCCCGGTGACCAGGATCATGCCGTTCTGCCGGGCCAGGATCTTCTGCAGGTGCGCCAGGAAATTCGCGTCGGTGATGATCTTGTTCAGGTCGAGCTGCACCGAGGCCCGGTCGAGGATACGCAGCACGACCTTCTCGCCGTAGATCGAGGGCAGCGTGGACACGCGCAGGTCCACCTCGCGCCCCTGGAACTTCGCGCGCATGCGGCCGTCGAGCGGCAGCCGCTTCTCCGCGATGTCCAGCCGCGAGAGGATCTTGATGCGCGAGATCACGGCGTTCTGCATCTGCTTGGGCGGCGGGATCGTCTGGCGCAGGCGGCCGTCCACGCGCACGCGGACCGAGACCGCGTTGCGGCCCGGCTCGATATGGATATCGCTGGCGCGCCCGGCGATGGAGTCGTTGATCAGCGAGTCCACGTATTTCACCACGGGGGCGTCCTCGGCCGCGTTGAGGAGCTGCTCGGTGTCCGTGAGGGCCTCTTCGCTGCCGAGGGCGATCTCCTCGCTCCGGGTGGTGGCCAGCTCGGAGGCGCTGCTTTGGAGGTCGGAACGGATCCCGTAGCATCGTCCGAGCGCCTGGCGGATGGCGTGCTCGGGCGCGGCCACCGGCTTCACCTCGTAGCCGGTCACGGCGCGGACCACGTCGAGCGCGTAGACGTTGCCCGGGCTGCTCATGGCGACGACGAGGACGTTGCCGTCAATGCGCAGCGGGATCAGCGAGTACCGGCGCGCGATGCGGTCCGGCACGGCCGCAATCGCCGCCGGCTGCGTCTCGGAAGGGTCGGTCAATTCGGTGAAGGTGATTCCCAGGCGCATGCTCATCGCGTAGGCGAGCTGCGCCTCGTTGATCGTCCCTTTGCGAAGCAGCCGCTGGCCGAGCCGGGCGTGGGCGTCTTCCTTGCTTTCGAGCGCCTGCTCGACCTGTTCCGTCGTGACGTAGCCCAGGTCCACGAGGATGTCGCCGATGCGCCGCTGCCCGTGTCCGTTCGCTCCCGATTCCAAATCGCCCGCCGCGTCGGCAGACTCGGCGACGCCTGCGTCCGTCCCGGGGACCGGTTGGGGCGGCGCGGCCTCGGCCGGCTTGACCGCCGGACGGGGCTCGTTGACACCGATCTTATTTTTCGATACGGAGGAAGCAGCCACGGCAAACGACCTCCCTGTCATGCCGATGACCCTCGGCAGCCGCGGCCATGCGTCAATGGCCGCCCATCATCTGCCCGATGCTGAAGATCGGCAGGTAAACCGCTATGACCACGACGAGCACCACCGCGCCCATGCCGCAGATCAGCACCGGCTCGATCACCACCGCGATGCGCCCGAGCGCATAATCCACTTCCTGGTCGTAGTAGCTCGCCACGTCCTCGAGCATGCTGCTCAGCGTGCCGGCCTCCTCGCCCACGCGCACCATCCGAGGCAGCAGGCGCGGCAGTTCCTCCACGCGGCTGAGGCTTTCCGCCAGGCTCGACCCGCTCATCACATCCTTGCGCGCGCGCTGGCAGCCCTCCTCGAGGATGGCGTTGCCCATCGTCCCGGTGGCGATCTCCAGCGCGTCGGTCAGCGGCAGGCCGTTCGAGAGCAGGGTGCTCAGCGTCATCGCCAGGCGCGCCACCGCTGCGTGAAGGAACAGGGGTCCGAAGAAGGGGATCTTCAGGACGTAGCGGTCCACCAGCGCGCCGCCCTTGGGCGTGCGCCGCAGCACCAGCAGCGCGACGATCACCACAATGATGACCGGCAGGATGATGAGGAAGTAATGCTTCAGGAAGAGGCTCGCGTTCATGACCGTGGCGGTCAGTTTCGGCAGCTTCGCGCCGAACGACTTGAAGAGGTCGTTGAACTTCGGAATGAGGAAGAGGAAGATGCCGCCGGTCAGCAGCGAGAAGAAGACCACGACGAACTTCGGGTACGCGGTCGCCGCGCGGAGCTTCAGGCGGAACCCTTCGCGGCGCTGGAGGTACAACGAGAGGCGCGACACGTTCTGGGCGAGCGAGCCGCTCGTCTCGCCGGCGTGCACGATGCTCAGGAAGAGGGGGTCGAACGCGCGCCGGTGCTTGCGCATGGCCTCCGTGAGCGACTGGCCGCGCTGCACGTCCGTGCGCACCGTCTGCAGCGTCTGGCGCAGCAGCGGATTGTTGACGCTGTGCGAGATGGTGTGCAGCGAATCGGTCAGCGAGATGCCCGCCTTGAGCATGGCGGCGAACTGACGCGAGAAGATCATCAGGTCGGCCTGCTTGACCTTGTTGGCGAAGACGGCCTCGAAAGCCGCGGCGACCCGGTTGGGACTCGTCGCCTCGGCGGCGCCGGTGCCGGCCTCCTCGGCGACGGAGGTCACGACGAAGTTCTCCGCGCGCAGCCGGCTGATGACCTCTTGGCGCGTGGCGCCCGCGCGCACGCCCGAGATGGCCTTCCCGGCCTCATCCACGGCTTCAAACGTGAAAGTGGGCATAGTTCTCTAGAGCACTTTAATTATTCATAGCTACGATGTATAATAAGTAGCCATGAAACCAACCTCCATAGATCTTCGCAAGCGCATCCTGGCGGCGCGTCTGAAAGACGGCCGGTCCATGGGACAAATCG
>JBKQWE010000105.1:0-5966 GCA_052139675.1 Candidatus Brocadiia bacterium | reverse complement strand
TGGCGGTCTGCGCGGCGATGCGGCCGAGGTCCGACGGGTCAATCTCGCGGTCGCCGTCATTCGCCCGGATCTCGCCGGTCTGGCGGTCAATGGTCACGACGAGGTTGTCGGAGGCGCCCAGGTGCTTCCGGGCCGCGGAGAGCAGCGCCGACTCGATCCCCTTGAACACTGACTCGCTGTCAATGTCCTTTTCGCGGTGGAGGCTGTCCACCAGGCGCAGGAGCTCGTTCGGATTCATGATCCGCCTCAGCCTGACCGCCGGAACGAGATCGTCCGGCTCCGGTTCGCCGTTCGCGACAAAAAAGGTGGGCGCATCCCCACCTTCACCTGCGCTCCGCGCGGCAGGGCCCGATGCGATCCGCACCCCCGCCTGTCCCGCGACGAAGCCGACATCCGCCCGAGAGACCAGTATATGCGCCGTTGCTTGCTATTCCTCTGGCTTCCGCGCCACCGCGAAGCCGCGTCAACATTGCGGTTACTTGACCCTGTGCTCCGAGAACCAATAAGAGCAGCATTCTATCATCGAATCGAAAATCTGTCAAGGAGCGGTTAGATGCCGCACTTTCCGTGAGCCGGCGCGCGCATCATCGGCCTTCCATCCTCCGCTTGCGCCTGCGCAGGGCCGGGGCTACAATACCCGCACGTTGGGTTCGCCGCGCGGAACTGCCGGAGAATTACATGAAGATCCTCGTCGTCGGCGGCGGCGGCCGCGAGCATGCGCTCGTCTGGAAAATCGCCCAGTCGCCGCTCGTGAAGAAAATCTATTGCGCGCCCGGCAACCCCGGAATCGCGCGGCAGGCCGAATGCGTTCCGCTCCGCGCAGACGACCTCGTCGGCCTCATGCAGTTCGTCCGCGAAAAGGGCGTGGACCTCACCGTCGTCGGCCCCGAGGACCCGCTCTCGATGGGCATCGCCGACGAACTGGCGCCGAAAGGGTTCAAAGTCTTCGGCCCGACGCGCGCCGCGGCCGAGCTGGAGAGCAGCAAGGTCTTCTCCAAGCGCATCATGCAGAAGCACGGCATCCCGACGGCGGCGTTCCAAGTCTTCCAGGACGCGCACGACGCGCACGACTACGTCGCCAAGGTCGGCGCGCCGCTGGTCGTCAAGGCCGATGGCCTGGCCAAGGGCAAAGGCGTGATCGTCTGCGGCACCGCCGATGAGGCGCACGAGGCGATCCGCGACATCATGGAGCGGAAGGTCTTCGGCAAGGCCGGGGACCAGGTGGTCATCGAGGAATGCCTGCGCGGGCAGGAGGCCTCCATCCTGGCGATCAGCGATGGCCGGACGATCGTGCTGCTGGAGCCGGCGCAGGACCACAAGCGCATCGGCGACGGCGACGTCGGCCCGAACACCGGCGGCATGGGCGCCTATTCGCCGGTACCGGTCGTCACGCCCGGACTCCGCGATGAGATCGAACGCCGCGTCTTCATCCCGACGATCCACGGCATGCGCCGCGAAGGCCGCCGCTACCAGGGAATCCTCTACGCCGGCATCATGCTCACCGGCTCCGGGCCGCAGGTGCTCGAGTTCAACGTCCGCTGGGGCGATCCGGAGGCGCAGCCGATCCTGATGCGCATGAAGAGCGACCTGGTGCCCGCGCTCATGGCCGCCGCCGGCGGCACGCTCAAGGAATCGCAGCAAATCGAGTGGGACCCGCGCCCCGCCGTCTGCGTGGTTATGGCCAGCGGCGGCTATCCGGGCGACTACGAGAAGGGCAAGCCGATCAGCGGACTCGACGAGGCGGCCGAGCTCAAGGACGTCATGGTCTTCCACGCCGGCACGGCGATGAGCGGCGGCCAGGTCGTCACCAGCGGCGGCCGGGTGCTGGGCGTGACCGCCCTGGGAAAGACCATCGCCGAAGCGCGCGAGCGCGCCTACGACGCCATCGCCCGCATCCACTTCGACGGCGCGCAGTTCCGCCGAGACATCGGGCATCGGGCGATCAAGTAGATCCGAAAGCGCAAGGGCTTCCCGGCGGGTGATTCTCAAGAAAGGGAGCGGAAAATGGCCATAGAGAATTGGCTGGAGACGGATGAGAACAAGACGCTCCTGGCGATCTGCGCGCGGAAGGCGATCAAGGGTTACGGCATCGTCGGGATCGTCTGGGGCGTGATCAACATCGCCATCGGCGTCGTTGCCATCCGGCAGAACATCATTAACGTCGGGATACTGGTCCTTGCGGCGCTGATGATCGCGTCGGCCATTTATTGTTTGACCCGGCCCAACGTGACCGCCATCCTGATCGAGGCCATCGTGAGCTGCCTGCTCCTGGCGTGGAACGTCGGGATCGCCGTCCTCAACCTCTCGGCCGGTGCGGCATTCAACCCGCGCGGCGTCATTTTTCCATTGATCGTCGCCGTCGTGCTGTTCAAGAAGTACGGGCAACTGCAAGCCATCAAGGATTTGATCGCCGCGGTCTCCGCCGAACAGATTAAACAGGCCATGCTGACCTGCAAGGGAATCCTCAAGAAGAAGTGGGAGAAAGACCCGAGCGTAGCGGTGACTAGAACGGGGGCTTTCTTCGGTTCCGGAGGCGCCCGACTGCAACGTATGGAGGGCAGGGCATTCTTCGTGATGGGGAACCTGTCGCACGCATTCGTGATGCCCGATGAGACATTGCTCGCCTCCCTCAGCGACCCGACCGTCAAAAAGGCCAAGATCGTCGTCCAACACCCGATGGGAAAAGTGACGATCATGCTCGACCAGAAAAACACCGAGCGCGTGAGGTCCTGGCTGCGGCCGGCGGCGCCCGCTCAGCCGGCGGCGGCGGAGTCCCCCGCGTGACCGCCATGGGAAGAACCATCGCCGCCGTTCTCATGGCGCTCTGCATTCCCGCCGCTGGCGAGGCGGCAGACCTGCCGCAGACGATCCAGACGCAGGACGGCTTCACGATCAGCCTGCCCGCGGACTGGGTGTCCTTTCCGAAGGAAGCCCTTGACAACTTCAGCGAGACTCTCGCCAAGCTGGCGCCAAAAGCCGACAGGCAAACCTACGCTTACGGCTTCCAACTTCCGATGAAGAAGCACTGGTTCGAGTATCCGTACGTCCTGGTTCAAATCAAACGGGGTGGCCGCATCTCCGAAGCGCAACTGAAGTCCGTCAAACGCGTTGAGCAGGATGTCAAACAGGGCGTGGCGAAAGCCCAGGGTTCCTATTCAGCGCTGATCTCCAGTGCCCAGGTCGGCGAGGCGGTCTATGAACCGGCTACGCACATCCTGTGGATCCGAATCGCCTCGGACGTGCAGAAGGTCGGAGCGGTCAGGGGCCTCTCCGCGACCGTATTGACCGAGGAGGGCATGATCATGATTAACGGCTATGCCCTGGCCGCGGACTTCGACCAATACGCCCCGGTCTTCGAGGCCATCGCGCGCAGCGCCGTCGTCGCCGACAACCTGAAGTACCGCCCGCGTTTTACGGATTCGCTCCCGCTGAGCGGCAGGATTAACTGGGGCATTGTCCTTCGGGCCGCCCTCATCGGCGCCGTCGCCGGCCTTCTGCCGATCGCGATCATTTTCATACCCAAGTTGCGGCGAAAAAAGAAGACCGGCGCCGGGCCGGAGAATGGCTCAGGCTTCTCTTCCTGATCTCACTGAGGCCGCGCGTCGAGGGACAATCCAGACGCGGCCGTCCTGGTGCACGACGCGCAACGGCACGTTGTACGCCCGCTCAAGGTTCCGCTGGGTCAGCACCTTCTCCCGCCGGCCCTGCGCGACGACTTCGCCGGCCCGGAGCAGCAGCACGTGCGTGATTCCGGGGACGATCTCCTCGGGATGGTGCGTGACGAGAATCTGCGGCGTGGCGGGATGCCGGTGGATTTCCCCGGTCAGCGTCCGGAGGACGATCTCGCGCGTCGCCAAGTCCAGCCCGGCGCACGGCTCGTCGAGGATCACCAGCCGGCTGCGCGTCATGTAACAGCGCGCGATCAGGCAGATTTGCCGCTGCCCGGTGGACATTTTCGAGAACGGGACATCGGCCAGGTGCGACGCGCCCAGTTCGGCGAGGACCCTTTTCGCGTCGCGGACCGCCCGCGCCGACGGCTTCTCGTACAGCCCGAGCGAGGCGTGCCGGCCGGATAGCGCCGTCTCGAGTCCCGTCACGCGCGGCCGGTGCTGCACCATGATGTCCGTCAACTGCGAACTCACGAACCCGATTCTCTTCCGCACGTCCGGCAGGACGATCTCGCCGATGTCGCCTTCGATCAGGAACACATCACCACGGCTCGCCGGCTCATAGCCGGTGGCGATCATCATCAGGGTGGTTTTCCCCGACCCATTCGCACCGACCACCGCCCAGTGTTCCCCGTCGCGCACCGTCCAGTCAATTCCCCTCAAAATATGATGATCGCCGCGCCGGTACTCGACACCCTTCAGGCTCAACCGAATCGAATGCACCGACTTCTCCTCTGGCAACTTTTCTTCACCACCAAGACACTAAGGCACCAAGAACGGGCGGAATGATTGAACAAAATCCCAATCGCCGTTCTTGGTGCCTTGGTGTCTTGGTGGTAAACGTTTACGCTTGTGAAAGCCAGTTCTAGTGCTTAAACGCCCGCTGCCCCGTGAACACCATGGCGACTTTCGGGTTCGCCTCGTTGCACGCCTGGATGACCTCGAAATCGCGCTGCGAGCCGCCGGGCTGGACGACGGCGGTGACGCCTTCGCGGATGCCGACGTCCACGCCGTCGCGGAACGGGAAGAAGCCGTCGGAGACCATCGCGCTGCCCGTCAGGCCGCCGTGCGCCGCGTTGGTCTCGTCGTCAACCGCCTCCTTCAGGTGCGCCGGGCTCTTGTGCCGTTCGACGTCCATCGCCAGCTCGTAGTACGGCACGCCGTATTTCCGGTAGCAAAGGGCGTCCGCGTATTTCGTATAGGCCTTGTTCGCGGCGATCTGCGCGACGCCGACCCGGTCCTGTTCGCCCGTGCCGATGCCGACCGTCACGCCGTCCTTCACGTAGATCACCGAGTTGCTGCTGACGCCCTGCTCGACCTGCCATCCGAAGAGCAGGTCGGCGAGTTCCTTCTCCGTCGGCTGCCGCTCGCAGCGGAATTCCCGGCCCTCGCGCTTCGCCGACGCCGGGATGAAATCCGCCGCCGTCCGGATGCGGTTCATCGGCGATTGCTGCACGATGATGCCGCCGTCCATGAGCGACTTGAAGTCCACGAAGCGGACGCCGGCGTACTCGGCCAGCGCGTCCATGCGCGGCACCCGGATGATGCGCAGGTTCTTGAGTTTGGCAAGAATCTCGACGGCGCCCTTCTCGTACTCCGGCGCGGCCACCACCTCGACGTAGCTCTGGCTGATCAGTTCGGCGGCGGCCTTGTCCATCGGCCGGTTGCAGATCACCGCGCCGCCCATCGCGGCGAGCCGGTCGGCCCAGTAGGCGCGCTCATAGGCCGCCGCGAGCGTCTCCGCCTGCGCCACGCCGCAGGGGTTGTTGTGCTTCAGGATCGCCGCGCACGGGCGCTCCATCAGGAACTTGAGGATGTTCAGCCCGTTGTCCACGTCAGTCAGGTTGATCTTGCCGGGGTGCTTCCCGAACTGGAGCAGGTCCGATTCGGAGAGCGCCGAGACCAGCCCTTTGCCCGGGGCGATGAACCGGCATTGCCCGAGGACCAGGTTGCCGTTGACGAGCTCGTACAGCGCCGCTTCCTGGCCGGGATTTTCGCCGTAGCGCAGCCCCTTCTCGACGCGCTCGCCGGAGTCCTCGTCCTCGGCCAATGCCGGTTCATCGAGCCGGGCAAAGGGCTGGTCTCCGCGCTCTCCGAATCGCACCTGCTCCAGTTCGGAAAGCATCCCGGCAAGATCAACCTGACCGACGTGGACAACGGGCTGAACATTCTCAAGTACCTCACCGCCCGCCCGTGCGTCGCCATCCTGAAGCACAACAATCCGTGCGGCGTGGCTCAGGCCGACACGCTCGCGGCCGCGTACGAGCGCGCGTACTGGGCCGACCGGCTCGCCGCGAT
>JBKQWE010000104.1:0-19681 GCA_052139675.1 Candidatus Brocadiia bacterium | reverse complement strand
GATGCTCCATCGGCAGCCGCGCCTTGCCGTGCAGGAAGTTGCAGACGACGGCGGCGCGCTTGAGCGCCAGCGACTCCTCGTTCGCGAAGTTCTCGTCCGGCACGAACAGGTCGTCGGCGTACGCCTGCACGCGCACCTGGTGCGGCAGGTTGCGGCAGGCGTCGGCGATGACGTTCAGGATGCGGTTATCTTCCTCCCCGCCTTTGAGTGCGGCGGAGTTGTCCTCGAAGAGCGTGCCGCAGAGGATCTCGATCTCAAATCCCTTGTCCGTCAGCTTGTACTGCAGCGCGTTCGAGAGGACCGAGGCGCGCACCCGCACGTCGAGCCCCTGGTAGACCGTGTTCAGGTTCCCGGCCTGGTCGCCGGCGAGGCTCTCGTATCCGCTCATCTGGATGCGGCCGCCGGCGGTGTCGGGATGCTCGATGAGGCTGTCGTTCTCCAGGGGCGATGTCCCCGACACGCCCGCGCCTCCGCCGAGCGAGCCCGGCCCCTTGCCGTAATTGCCCTTGCCGGTTCCCGAGAACCCAGCCAGCAGGACGAAGAAGCACAGCAGCACCACGCGCATGTCGGAGAACGTCACCATCCAATGCGGGACCAGCGGCGGGTGCGACTTGCCCATCGCGATCTTCTTGCTCATCCGCTTTCATCACCTTTCGTTCGGCGGACCGGTTACGCCGCCTTCTTGGCATGTTCCAGGCGCAGGCTGGCGCGCTGCTTCGGCTCCAGGAACGACTTGAGCTTCTCTTCGACCAGGCGCGGGTTGAGGCCGGCCTGAATCGAGGAGATGCCTTCGATCACCAATTGCCGCGAGAGCGTCTCCTGCTTGCTGCGCAGCTCGAGCTTTCCGGCGAGCGGGATGCAGACCAGGTTCGCCAGCAGCGAGCCGTAGAACGTGGCGACGAGCGCCGTCGCCATGCCCTCGCCGATCGCCGAGGCATCCTTCATGTTCGACATCATGCCCACCAGCCCGATCAACGTCGCGATCATGCCGAAGGACGGAAACATCGCGCCCATGTGGTCGAGCACGCTCTTGCCGACCATGTGGCGCTGGCGCAACTGCTCGACCTCCGTCGTCAGCACCTCGTTGAGAACGTTCGCATCCGTGCCGTCCACGACGAGCTGGATCGCTTTCTGGACGAACGGGTCCTTGATCTCGTCGAGCGAATTCTCCAGCGCCAGCAGCCCCTCCGAGCGCGCGACGCGCGCGAGCTTGACCATCCGCGCGATCTCCTCCGTCGGCGACGGGAGCTTGTACAGGAACGTCTTCTTCACCACCGAGAACATGCTGAAGAATCGGCTCAGCGGGAAGTGGATCATCGTCGAGGTCATCGTGCCGCCGACGCAGATCAGGATGCCGGGGATGTCAATGAAGATCCCCACTCCCGGTCCCATGACCAGCGAGGCCAGGATCAGCGCCAGTCCGAGCAAGATGCCGCCTATTGTCGCGAAGTCCATGATTGATCTTCCCTCAAAGAGCCCATTCAGCGAGCCGGGTTACTCCGTCACCTGCTTCATCAGCGCCATCCGTTCGGTCAACTTGGCGGCGGTATCCTGGTCGAGCAACTCGATGATCTTGGCGGCCCCGCGCTCGCGCATGAGGAAGAGCGTCTTCGCCGCCGTCTGCTCGTCGAGCTTTTTGACGATCAGCACGGCGCGCTCCGGTTTCATCGCCTCGTACGAGGTGGCGAGCTGCTTGAGGTTCTTGGCCTCGAGCGTCTGGATTTCGGTCACCTGCCGGTCCATGCCCTCGCGGGCCTTCTTGATCTCTTCCCATTGCGAGACGACCTTCTCGCGCAGCGCCAGCAGTTGCTCGCGCTCCTTGGCGATCTCCGTGCGGCTCAGGTCCACGCGTTTCTTCTCGCGGTCGAGCTCCGCCGCCCTTTCGGCGCAAAGCTGCCGGTCGCCCTTGAGGTCCTCGATCAACTGGGCGATTTCCTCGCCGGAGAGCGGCTTCATGTCGCGGTAAGTCGGGACGTCCTCTTTCACCGGCTCCACCGGCTTGGGCTCAAGAGGTCCGCCGTGGCGCCAGGTGGCGATGGACACGGCCATTGGCCCGATGACCGGCATCCGCGCGACCGCCGGCGCGGCGGCCGGCGAGTGAGTGACCGCCACCGTCAGCGCGCTGGTCAAGCTGGCGAAGAAAGCCAGGACGCAGGCGAGCACGGTTACGATGCGCCGCCGCCATGTGCCGAATAGCATCTGGATCATGCCGAGACTCCTGTGGTAAGACCCGATTGGGACTGCCGAACGTCGGTCGTGGCATGCCACGACCTTTCCCTGGAAGCGTCATGCCGGTCGCGGTGCGCCGCGACGTCCTGACTTGCTGCCCCGGTTCTGGCGGTGGCCACGCGGACGGAGGCCGTGTCGTCGGCGACCTGAACCTGCTGCCGCGCGTCTTCCGTCTGGTACTCCGCGTGTTTGCGCTCGCGGAGCCGCTCGTAGGACTTGCGCGCGGTGGCGGCTTCTTTGAGGCGCTCGCGGACGGCCTCGGCCTGCCGCTCGGCGGCGCGGAGCAGTTCGCGTTCGCGGCCGGCGCGCTGCCGCAGCGTTTCCGCGGCGTGCTGCAACTCCCTCAGCCGGCGCGGCTCGATGCGGCCTTTCTGGCTCTCGCGGATTCGTTCTTCCCATTCCGACCAGAGATGCAGCGTCTGCTCGAGCTGCCGGCGCGCTTCCGTCTCGGCCGCCTGGGCGCGCGCGAGCTCGATCTGCACGCTGCGCTCGCGCTGCGCCGCGACGTCGAGCAGGGTCTGGTGGCGGAACTGGAATCGCTTCATGTCACACCGCTCCCTTGAGGTTCGGGGCCGGCTCCTGCACCAGCTCGATGAGCCGCTGCACGTCGCGCTCCATGTCGTGCGAGCACTCGTTCACGGCCTGCCGGCGATACTCGTTCGCGCGCGGGCAGAAGGCGATGGCCTGGTCAATGTCGGCGCTCGACCCCTTCTTGTAGGCGCCGATGTTGATCATGTCCTCGGCCTCGCGGTACGTGTAGGTGATCGCCTTGAACCGCTGCGCCGCGCCCAGGTGCTCGTTCGTCACGATGTCCGGCATGGTGCGGCTGACGCTCTCGTGAATGTCAATGGCCGGGTAGAACCCGCGCGAGGCCAGCTTGCGCGAGAGGACGATGTGCCCGTCGAGGATCGAGCGCACCTGGTCGGAAAGCGGCTCGTTGGTGTCGTCGCCTTCGACGAGCACGGCGTAGAATCCGGTGATGCTCCCCCGGCGGTTGCGGCCGGCGCGTTCGAGCAGCTTGGGCAGCATGGCGAAGACCGACGGCGTGTAGCCGCGCGTCGTCGGCGGCTCGCCGATCGCCAGGCCGACCTCGCGCATGGCCGTGGCGACGCGCGTGACGGAATCCATGATGAGCATCACGTCGTGGCCCAGGTCGCGGAAATACTCGGCGATCGTGGTCGCCACGAAGGCGCCCTTCATCCGCACCAGCGCCGGCTGGTCCGACGTCGCGGCCACGACCACGGAATGCTCCAGCGCGTCCTGCAGGTTGTGCTGCAGGAAGTCCCGCACTTCGCGGCCGCGCTCGCCGACCAGCGCGATGACGTTGACGGAGGCTTTCGTGTGCCGGGCGATCGCGCCCAGGAGCATGCTCTTGCCCACGCCGCTGCCGCCGAAGATGCCGATGCGCTGGCCCTTGCCGCAGGTCAGCAGGCCGTCAATTGCGCGCACGCCGACCGGCAGCGGATCGGCGATGCACGGGCGGTCCATCGGGCACGGCGCATGACCGTGCACCAGGCGCTCCTGCGAGGCGAGGATCGGCCCGCGCCCGTCAATCGGGTTGCCCAGTCCGTCCACCACGCGGCCGAGCAGGTTCTCGGAAACGCCGAGGCTGAACAGGCGGCCGCGCGAGACGACTTCGTCGCCGTAGGCGATGCCGCTCATTTCGGAGAGCGGCATCAGCAGCGTGCGGTCGTCGCGGAAGCCGACGACTTCGGCCGTGACGACGCGGCTGCCGTCGAACGAGCGGATCTCGACCATCTCGCCGACGGAGGCCGCCGGCCCGTTCGATTCGACCACCAGCCCGATGATCTTGCTGACGCGGCCCAGCCAGCGGTACGGCCGGGTCCGCTCGATCCGGGCGATGTATTCCTGTTGAATGTTCATGACGCGCTTTCCGGTTCCAGGGTTCCGCCGGACGGACGATCGGCGGTTTCGGAACGGCCCGCGGCGGATTCCGGCTCCTGGTTTCCCAGCAGCGCCGCGGTCATCTCGTCGAGGCGCGTTTCCAGCCGCGCGTCGAGTTTGCCGAAGCCGGTCTCCAGGATCACGCCGCCGGGTTTGATCTCCGGCGAGGCCTGCAACGCGATCTTGGCCTTCTCGAGCCGCTCGACGGCGCCCGGCGACTGCTTGAGGCGCTCGAGGTCGCTCGGATGCAGGCGCACGGCGAAGACCTTTCGGCCTTCGGCTTCGGCCAGCAGGGTGTTGACCATCTCCGCGATGATGCCGGGGTTGGTTTTCATTTCGCCCACCACCACGCGCCGCGCGATGGCCAGGCTGAGTTCCAGAATCTCCGCGCGGCGCGTCTGTTCCGCCGCCGGGGAGAACTCCGCCTGCAGTTGCTCGACCGCGCGCGCCAGGGCGTTCGCGGCCTGGAACGTCTTGCGCTGCTCGGCCTGGCGCAGGCCGTCTTCAAGCCCTTTCTGATAGGCTTCGCGCCGGATTCTCTCGCTGCCGCTCTCGCCAGGCTCCTCGCCGGAATAGTCAAGCGGGGAACCGAGCGGTTCGAGGACGTGGCAGACGACCTCCGATTTCCGATCTCCGGTTTCGGAATGCGCCGCGACCATCTCGGCGGGCATTTCGCATTCGGCGATCGGCAGGATGGAGTTTCGCTTCATACGAGCGGATCCTCCTCGGAGTTGCCGCCGCGCAGGTTGACCTCGCCGGTGGAGCCCAGCTTCCGCACGATCTCCACGATCTGCTGCTGCGCGGCCTTAACCTGCGAGCGCGGCTTGGGGCCGAGCAACTCGAGTTCCTCCGTCACCGTCTCGGCGGCGCGCCGGGAGAGGTTCGCGAATATCTTCTCCTTCAACGGCTCGGAGGCGGTCTTCAGCGCCATGGCCAGGATCTGCGTGTCGATGGACATCAGGACCTTGCGCATGCCCGCGTCGTTGAGGAGAAGGAGGTCCTCGAAGGTGAACATCATGTCGCGGATCCGCTTGACCATGTCGGGGGACTCGCCGGAGAGCTCCTTGAGGATTTTCTCTTCGGCGGCGGGGCCGAGGAGGTTGATGAGCTCGGCGACGTGCTTGAATTTCTTCTCGGTGCCGCTGGGGCTCTTGTCGCGCGTGGCGTCCATGGCGCCCTTGTTGCGGATGAGGTCGCCCAGCTTCTTGAGAATGTTGCCGTCGGTCTGCTGGCTGACCGCCATGCGCCGGATGACGTCGGTCTGCATCTCGGGGCTGAAGAGCGCCATCGCCGGCGCGGCGAGCTTGGGGTCCACGTGCGCCAGGATGACGGAGATGGTCTGCGGATGCTCGTCGGCGAGCAGCTTGCAGAGTTCCTCGGCGGGCAGCGAGCGCAGCGGCTGGAAGATTTTCTCGGTGGACGTGTCGGCGCCGATCTCCTGGAGCAGATGCCGCGCCCCGTCGTGTCCGACGGCCAGCTCCAGGCGCTCGCGGAGGACCACCGGGTTGGCCGCAATGCCGCTGGACGATTCGCTCGAGCGGAGCGTAAATTCGTGCAGGACGGCCGAGGCGATCTGCGGCTGGACGTCGCCCAGGCCGTGCATCTCGCGCGTGACCGCGGCCAGGTCGCTTTCCGAGAGGTTCTTCAGTACCGCCGCGGCGGTCTCCGAATCCACCGAAAGGAGCACGGTCGCCGCTTTTTGTCCGCCGGAGAGTTCCACGATGTCTGTTCCTTACAAGGCCGTTATCGGCGTTCAGCCGTCAACTTCTGGGCTCGCTGATCCAGCGCTGGAGGAGGCGCGCGGCCGCCTCCGGGTCCTTGGCCATGACGTCTTTGACGCGGTTGCGCAACTGCGCGTGTCCGTCCGCGCCGGCCTCGCCGCCGTAGAATTCCGGCGCCATGAGGGCTTCTCTGCCGCCTTCAGGCGCGGCAGCGCCCGGCTTCGGGACGGAGCTCAGGATTTTGCGCAGCGAGAGCCCGGCGAAGACGACGAAGATCAGGGCCGCGAGCACGGGGACCGCCTGCTTGGCGATCTGGGCTATTTTCGCCGATCCTTTTTCCTGCGCCGGCGCGGCGGCGTCGTCCGCCTTCGGCTCTTTGTGGAAAGCCATGGCGGTCAGTTGGAACGAGTCCTTGCGCGTGGCGCCGGTCTCCTCGAAGCCCACGGCGCGTTTGACGACCATGCCCAGGTCCTCGATCTGCTGCGGCGTCAGGACGGCGTCTTTCCCGTCCTTGTCAACGGTGGACGGGTCAATGATGAGCGCGACGTCGAGGTGCTTGATCGTGCCGCTGGCCATCTGCGTGGTGCGGACGGTCTTCGGCACGTCGTAGCTGGTCTCGTTGGTTTCTTCGGACAATCCGCCGCCGGCGGCCGCGGCGCCCTCGGCCGCCGCGGTGGAGGTCTTGGTGGTGGTCTTCTCCATGCGCGCCACGCGGTTCGCGGCGTCCACTTGCTCTTTGGTCTCCGTAACGCGGTCCATGTCCACGACCGCGCTGACCTTCACGACCGACTTGCCCGGCCCGAGGGCGCGGTCGAGCATGGCCTGGGCCTTCTGGGCGAGCTGCTCTTCGCAGTTTCGACGGAACGCCTGCAGGTCCGAAGCCTCGGCGCTGTCCGCGTCGTTGTGGGGCGAGCTCAGGAGGTTGCCCTGCTCGTCAATGATGGTCACGTTTTTCAGGTCGAGCCCTTCGACGCTGGCGGCGACCAGCCGGGCGATGCCGCCGACCTGGATGGCGTTGAGCGACTGGCCCGGATGGAGTTTCAAGGTGATCGCCGCGGTGGTCTGGCGCTGGTCCTCGGCGAAGAGGGTCGCTTCCGACTGGGCGATCTGGACATCCGCCCAGGCGATCTGCTCGATGTGCATGATCGTGCGCGCCAGTTCGCCCTGGATGGCGCGCCGCTTCATCATCTGCTCCGCCAGCGGGCTGGTGCCCCAGCCGGGGCCTTCCCAAAGCTCGAGCCCGACGCGGTTGCCCGTCATCAGGCCCTTGTTCGCCAGCGCGATGCGCAGGTCGTACTTCTGCCCTTCGGGGACCATCAGCGCCTTGCCGCCCGCCGTGATCTGGTACGGCACCTTCGAGTCCTTCAGGTAGCCGACGACCTGGGCCATGTCCTTCTCTTCCAGGTCGGAGTAGAGCAATTCGTAGGAAGGCTGCCGCGCCACGCAGACCAGCACCACGCCGCCCGCGATGACGCCGAGGCCGACGAGGAGCAGGCTCACCCGCTGGTTGATGCCGAGCTTGTTCCAGATCGCCGCCAGCTGCTTGATTAGGCTGCCCATGGGTTCTCTCTAAGCTAAAAGAAGCTGTCCGCTCAGATCGGCATCTGCATCACTTGCTTGTACGCGTCGAGCAGCCGGTTGCGGACTTCGAGCATGTAGTTGAAGGAGATCTCGGCCTTGCCGAGGGCGATCATGACCTGGTGGACGTTGTCGGTCTTGCCCGCGGCGAGTTGCGCGACCGCGTCGGCGGCCTGGTTCTGGGACTGGTTGACATCCTGGACCAGATTGCCGACGAGCTGGCCGAAGTCGCCGGCGCCGGAGGCGGCCGGTTTGAGGGGCTGGAGCTGGGTAACGGCCTGTGCGGGCTGCAACGGCTGGATCGGGGCGAGCGCCATGGCGTTCCTCCTACTGTCTCAGGATCGTGAGGGAACTGCGGACCATTTCGCGGTAGGCCTTCATCGCGGAGAGGTTGGCTTCGTACTCGCGCTGCGCGGAGACCATGTCCACCATCTCCTTGGTCACGTCCACGTCCGGCACCTGGACGTAGCCCTTCTTGTCCGCCATCGGGTGCTCGGGGTCGTAGATCGTTTTCGGCGGCGTCTTGCTGACCGTGATGGAGGCCACGGATACGCCGCCGAGTTCCTGGCCGGGCAGGCCTTCGGCCGCGGCGCCCTTGAGGACGGTGGAGAACGTGACCTCGCGGCGGCGGTACGGTCCGCCTTCGGGCGTGACGAGGCTGTTGGCGTTGGCGATGTTGCTCGCGATGACGTTCATGCGCATCCGCTGCGCGCTCAAGCCGGAAGCGCTGATGTCCAGGGCCCCCATCGGATCATTATCAGGCATCGCTGTCTCCCTGATTCGGCGTTACTTGGAAGTCACGGCCGTGCGCAGCATGCGAAGGCGATAAGCCGCGATTTCGGCGAAAGCGTTGAAGTTGAGCTCGTTCTTCGCGCCGCCGGCGGCTTCCATCTCGGTGTCCACGCCGGGCTGCCGGGCCTTTTCGACGTGCAACTGGACATTTCGGATTTTTTCAGGGTCGCCGCTGGCGATCGCTTCCCGGAGTTCCGCGCTGAAACTGATGTGCAGCTTGTGGTAGTCCTTGACCCCGGCGTTGGCGGTGTTGTGGGCGGTGATCCTCTGCTGCGCGGCATAAAGGTCCATCATTTTCTCGGGAACCGCGAGATCATTGTCGCCAATCATCGAATTCCACTCCTTTTTTCGCGCGCGGCCCGTGCGAAATCGTCGGTTGATGAAAAAATCCTCAAGACGTTGACTTCCTCGACAGATTCATTTGGTTTGGAGCGCACGTTCATGAAAACGCAAAAGGCGTGCCGGACTATGGAGTGTGGAGTGCGGACTGCGGATTACGGAGTGCGGCGTGTGGAATGCGGAGCTTGCCCGCCGTAGCCCCCGCTCTTCGCAGCTCCGCCGCTTCGGCGGGCGAAGAAGAGTTGGCGAAGGCGGGTGAGTCGTCCTCTACTTCGTGCTCTGGCCCCAGAGGATCCACCATTTGATTTCGCCCGCCCACCAGGCGGCTTCGTCGGCCCAGGGACTGGTCGGCGACGCAGTCATCAGCGCTTCGTAGGCCGCGCCGGCCGCCGGGAGATCGTTGCTGTGCCGGGCGCAGTTCCCAACCTGAAAACGGGCCCACGCCAGGACGTCCGCCTTGGGCTTGGACTCGATGATCCGCTGGTACTCGGCGCGCGCCAGATCGTATTTGCCCATCGCGTAAAGCGCGTTGGCGTATTCCTCTTCGAGGCCCTTGACCGGCTCTTTCGGGATTTCCTTCGGATCCACCGCCGGGTTCACGGCCGGGACCTTGACCACCGGCGCCGCCGCCGAGGGAAGCGGAAGGGATTCCACGGCCTTCAGTTCCGTCTCCATTTTCTGCAGCTTGGCAGTCTCTTCCGCGAATTCTTTCTCCAGCGGGTCGCCCGCGAGCGGCGGTTCGGCGCGTACGGGGACCGGAGCAACCTGGAGCGGTTTCGGCGCCGGAGCGGCCGGCGCCGCGGCCGGCGCGGATGCCGCCGCCTGGGCGGGCTGAGCCGCCTGAATGGCTACGGGCTGGCCTTTCGCGGCATCGTCGGCGCGAAGCGGCCACGCGGCGACCATGCAGACGGCCGCCGCCGTTCCCAGGCGCATCCATCGAATCGCCGATTTCAAGGGTGTCATTCGGTCTTCCCTCCGAAAGCCATGGCGGCGCGGACCGGCTCTTTCATCTGGCTGCGGCATTCGCCGACCAGGCGGCAGGCTTGCGCGCGGGTCTCATCGTCCTCCGCCATGGCGGCGACCGCCGTGGCCTTCTCCAGCGCGGGTTCCACCAGGCCGGAGCCAAAGGCGGCCTGCGCGGCCAGGAGCAGCACCTGCGGATCCGCGTCGTACTTATACGGCCAACGCGGTTCGGCCATCAGCGCGAGCACGCGCTCGTACTGGCCGTTCTGGAGGTAGTACCGGGCCAGGCTGATGAGGACCGGCTGCATCTCGGCGGGCGCGGGCGAGGAGGCCGGCAGCAGCTTCAGCACGTCCTCGGCTCTGGAGCAGAGCCCCATCTGAAGATAAGCCTGGGCCATTCGGACCGGCGCCAGGCGCACCAGCGCGCCTTCCGGGAACCGGCTCACGGCGCCGCGATAGACCTCCAGCGCCGCGACGGTGTTCTCTTCCTCCAACTGCGAATCCCCCAGCGCGTAGAGCGCGCGTTCGGCCAGGGCCGCGTCGGGCGATTTCTCGTAAACGTATTTGAGCCGCACGCGCGCGGGGCCGAACTGCTTGAGCTTTATGAGGCAATCGGCCATGGCCAGGTTGAGCTCATCCCGCCGCGGGAACGAGGCGTAATTCTGCTCGATGATTTCCAGTTGCGCCACCGCCTGGTCGTAGTGCTGCTGTTCCGACAGGCACTCCGCCAGCCGCATCCGCGCGAAGGGCGCCGAATCGCTCTTCGGCCACTGCCGGATGGTCTCCTCGAGCACCGGCATCGCCTCCTGGTACTTGTGCTCCTTGATCCAGGTTTCGGCGATCATCACCATCACCGCCGGCGCTTGCTCCGCGCCGGGGAAGAGGTCGGCATAGCGATAGTAGGTCTTGCGCGCCGTATCGTATTCCCGCAGCGCCTCGTAGCAATTCCCGATCAGCAGCAACGCGGATTCGACGACGCTCGCGTCGCCGTCGGCGGAGCCTCGCGCCGCCGGGCCGCCGGAGGTCTTCTGGTAGCGGTCCAGAATATTCTGCGCCGTCTGGATGGCCGCCGTGGGAAAGTTGCTGGCGGCATAATGGCGCGCAATGCCCAGGTACGCGGCCGGCGCCTCGGCGCTCGCCGGGTACTTGAAGAGCGCTTGCTGATACGCCTCCACGGCCAGCTCCCGCAGACGCTTCTCAACGGGCCGGTCGGTCAGCGCGGACAGCGGCGCGACGACGATTCCATCGCCGTCGGCCATCGCGTCCAGCGACTGCGTCCCCGCCGCGATCCGCAGCAACTCCGACATCTCCACGCCGTTCAGGTTCATCCACAGCCGGTTCAGCAGGCGGTCCTGCGGGACCTGGCGCGTCTCCAGCGGAAGCCCGGAAGTCTTCGAAACGGCTTCGAGAATCTGCAACAGGGAGACGTTCCTCGCCGAGACTGTGTAAATCAGGCCGTTCTCCGCCTCGACGCGCTCGACGCGAAGGTTCTCCGAAACGACCGCGGCCGGCACGTTGGCCAGCGCCTGCTCGCGCGAGGCGGTATCGGTCCCGTCGCGGGAGAGGTCCTGCCGCCGCTGCATTCCTTCCTTCAAGTACTTCTCCATCTGCTGCAACTGCTGCTTCATCTGCTCCAGCCGGCCGGTCTCAATCTCCAACTGCACGTTGAGGTCCGGCGGGCCGCTGTCGGGCGCCGGGGCGGCGGGTTTTGCGTCCGCGGCCGAGGCTGCGGCGCAGAAGCTGCCGAATGCAGCGGCAATCAGAAGGCAGAATGCGGAATGCGGCGCGCGGAACACAGGCGGCCGGCATCCGAGCGTTCTTCGGGAGAGCATGGTCATTTCCCTTCAGTCTGCGTGCTTGCGATATGCAGCGGCAGCTCACTTCCGGCCTTCGCAGGCGCAACAACCGGGTCGGCGGAGCGGCCGGTCAGCGGGGACGGAAGGGCTGGGTGGAGCGAAATATCCAGCGATTCCGCTTCGGCCTGATAGCACCGCGCCACGAAGAAATAGGCTCGCTCCACGTCCGCCTTATCCGCCGGGCCCAGGCGGTCCCGCGCGGCCATCAGCTCGTAAAGCACGCGGCGCGCCTGCGCGTAGCTCTTCTTCTGGAAAAGCAACTGCGCCGATTCCATCGCCGCCGACGCAAAATAAGGGCTGCCGGGGAAACCGGTCTCCACAGTTTGGAATTCGGCCAGGGCACCGTCGAACTGGCCGGTCTTCAGCAGGGACTGCGCGTAACGATAATGCGTCTCGTCGGTGAACGACCCGGCCAGGTCCATGTCCATCGCCGCGCGGAACGAAGAGGCGGCATCCTGGAACTGCCCATCCCGGTAACGCAGGTTCGCCGCGTCCAGGAGACCGGATCTCTCGGGCGCCGCGGCGGACGAGCGGTCTCCGGCGGCGGGACGGGCCGCGCCGCGCGCGGCGGAAGTCGCAATCTGCCGTTCCATCCGCCCGAGCGACCGCTGCAAATCCGCGAAGGCGGCTTTCTGCTCTCCGCGAGAGGCGGACCGGGACGACCAGTACAGCGCAACGCTCGCCGAGGCCGCTGCCACCGCCAGGATCAGCAGCGCTGCGGCGGCCAGCAGAAGACGCCATGAACCTGTAGCGGGCATAAGCCGCCATGAGCCTGCAACCGGCTCGCCGCGGACTGTCGGGGTTTGGATGGTCTGCGTTTCCGGCTCTGCGCCCGCCTCATCTTTCCGTGCGGCTTCGACGGCGGCCGGAAGAACTTCCGATTCAGTTTCAGATTTCTCGCCCATGTGGCCTCTCTTTGCGTTCTCCGCGCCTTTGCGGCGGCGCTCCCAACGTCGAGAAATTCATCAACCCGTCGAGAATATGCGCGTCGGATACCGGCCATTACCGATTGCCGGGACACTTAAGCAAAACGCATGCCTGCCGCTGCGCGCTCGCGGCCAGGATGCCGACTCATCAATAGAACATTGCAGCGAAGTTCGAAAATCGCCCTTCGCCGCGCAGGGCTGTCCGAGCGGCAAAACGTCACGGCACAGGTTTTGCGAGACTGGCGGCTGCCTCGAAAGGTTTTTGGCTCGACCTAAGACAGGAGAAACCGGATGCCGACAGCGACGCGAACCTGCATAGGCGCGGCGATTTCCTTGACTGTGCTGCTGCTTTCCGGCTGCGCGGGATCCGCGCCGCCTGTGACGAGCACCGCCAAGCTCGATGAGCCTCTCGTCCAGCCTGAGCCGTGCGCCTCCATAGAGACGACTTCGCTTCAGCGTTACCAGGAACTGAGCCAGTCGTATGAAGCGGAGAAGACGCGGTCCGCCGGACTGGCGGCCGATCTGGCCGAGCAGAAGGCCGCCCGGCAGAAGGCCGAGACGGAAAACGAAAGCCTGCGCCGCCAGGTGCAGACCCTCACCGCGAAGGCCGCCGAGCTGGACCTCCTCAAGACGAAGTTCGATGAAGTGCAGAAGACCGGTTTCGAGATGGAGAGCACGCTGCGCGATGTCAAGCGGCAGCTCCTCGAAGAGCGTCTCGCCGGCGTCAAACGCGAAGAGACGATTGTGGCCTTGAAGATCGAGCGCGCCAAGGATCTGCGCAAGTCGCCGGTCGAGCGCGCGTTGCAGCTCCCCGAAGAGAAACCTCCTCAAGACGCGCCGGCCGAAAAGCCGGTCTCGCAGAACAGGCCCGTTTCCGGGGGTAACGCCGTTGTCAATCCATAAACTCGCGGCGATCAGCCTGCTCCTGGGCGCACTTTTCACCGGCTGCGCCGCTCCGTCGCCCTCGCGGGTAACCATCCAGCGAGTGGCGACTTACATTTCCCCCGCAATGGCGGAGAACCCGCCGGGCCGGATCGTCGTGGTGCCTTTCGCCTCGCCGGTCTGCGAGCCCGAGGCGGGCCGCATGGCCACCGCGTCGCTGGCGATGGCGATCCAGGGAACGCTCTGCTGCGACACCGTCCTCCCGGCCGAGGGCGATGAGCGCCTGGCTGCTGAAAGCGCCCTTTGGCAGCGCGGGCGAGTGGATGTCGAGTCCCTTATCGTCGCGCAGAAAGCGTACCTGGCCGATGCCTTTCTCTTCGGCACGGTCACGCAATACAAACCTTACGACCCGCCGGTCCTCGGACTGAAGCTCCGCATGCTCTCCGCGCGCACCGGCGACGTCATCTGGGCCGCGGACGCGCTGTTCAACGCGCACGAGAACGACGTGCGCGTCCTGGCGGAATATTACTTTCGCAATTCCGGCCTGAAGGACCGGCTTTACGGGCCGGAACTTCAGCTCATGTCGCCGAAACTCTTCTCCGACTTCGTTGCCGCGCAAGTAGTGCGGCCGCTCGGCGAACAGCTCAAGCGGAAGCGCGACGTGGCCTCCGCCGACCCGGCTCATTCGCGCGTGCAACGCTAAAGGAAGACCGATGGACTCCGTCGCGTCCCTGTTGCGACAGATGCCCCAGGCGAAGAATCCGCAGAGCTCTTCGACTGCGGTGAAGACCGCCGCCGCCGATCCCGCTTCCGGCGGCGAAGACTTCTCCACCGCGCTTGCCGCGCAGACGCGGGAAGCGCGCGGGACGGCGCTGTCGAGACAAAGTGGATCGGCCTCGAGCGCAAGCGCCGCCGACGCGAAACCGGGCGCGGACCCGCAGGCCGCATCCGTCGCGCCGAGCGCTGCCGCTCCTTCTCTGCCTGGCGCCGCCGCACTGCAACATCCTGCGGTTCAGCCCGCGCAGACCGCGGCGGAACTGCTCGCGGCGGAAGACTCCGGCGGTTCGGATGCCGGAAGCGCGAGCGTTGCGCCGGCGACCGCGGACGGGCCTGCCACGCCGCCCGCCAAGCCAGTCCCCGGCGCGAAAGATTCCGGCAGCGCGGACGCTCAGAGCGCGGCCGCCACGGCCGCAGCGAACCTCCCATCCCAGTTGACGCAAGCCACTGACGCGCAGACTACGGAAGTCGCGACGCTCGCCGCCTGGACCGGATCGGCCCCTGCGCCGCAGAACTCCAGCGCGACGGATGCCCACGGCGCGAGCCCCGCGGCGACGCAGGCCGCTCCGCCACCGCCGGCCGCGTCGAATGCGCGCCGCGCAGTCGCCGCCGCCATCGCCCAGGAAACTGAACAGGCGACTCTGGACGCCTCCGACTTGAGCGCGGCCAAAAAGGCGCCCGCTGCGCCGCCCTCGACCGAAACGCCCGCGCCGACGGGGCGTCCGAGCGACCCGGTTTCATCGCCGCGCGCTCCCGCCGACTCTGCTCCCGTCAGCGAGATTCGCGCAGAGGCGGTTGCGCCGCAGAACCAGGCCGCCGCTCCCGCTGCGCCGGAACGCGCTGAGCAGAGCGGCAATCCGCCTGCGGCCGGATCGCCGCGCGCGCAGACGCCGGACTCGAGCACCGCCGATGACACCGTCCAGTCGTCCGTCAAGACGATCGGAAGCGCGGCGGAGGACGCCGCCGCGCGCGCGTTCTCCTCGGCCTTGACCGACCCGACGGCGGATTCTCACAAGCTGCTGCAGAGTTTCACCACCGACGCGCAAGGGCCGTCGCTCGTCGCCGCGCACTCCTCCGCCGCGGGCGCTTCCGCGGCCGCCGCCCTCAGCGCGTCGCAGGAGAAGGCGGCGCCCGCGCAGGCCAGCGCGCCGGCCGAACCGAAGAACTTCCTCGAGAATATCGTCCGCCAGACCCGCCTGCTCACCCGGCCTGACGGCGCCAGCGAACTGACGCTGAACCTTCAACCGTCCGAGCTGGGCTCGGTCGTCGTCCGCCTGACGCTCAAGGGCGGCCATCTCGACGGGCATCTCCAGGTGGACAACCAATCCGCGCGCGAGAGTCTCGAGAGCGTTCTCCCGCGCGTCAAGCAGGCGCTGGCCGGTGAAGGGATTGACCTCGACCGCCTGCAGGTGGCCGTACGCGGCGACGGATCCTCGCGCCAGGACGGGCAGGCCTCCGCGCGCGGCGGGCAGGCGTCTCAGGCCGGCAGCGGAGCCGGCAGCGATGACATGGCGATTGCGGCGCCGGCCGGCGTTTCGGCCGCGCTCGCGGGATGGTCGGCCTCCACGGCCGGGACGATGGATTTCATTGTTTGAGAGGAGAAACTCATGGCAACCACCGCCACGAGCAGCACAGGGCTGAGCCTGAACCCGAGCGCGTTTTTGAACCTGTTCGTCACCCAGCTTCAGTACCAGGACCCGACCGCGCCGATGGACCCCAGCCAGATGACCACCGTCCTCGCGCAGTTGACCACCGTCCAGGACCTCTCGAACCTGCAGACGAGTTTCCAGCAGAGCCTGGCGGATGGAATGATCGGCGACCAGGTCACCTACACCTCGACCGCCAACGGCGCATCGCAGACCGGGACGGTGACGGCGTCCCAGGTCCAGAACGGGGCAGTCGGCGTGCTCATCAGCGGCCAGTTTGTGCCCTTGAGCGCGATCACGCAGATCGCGCCGACGGCGACGAACGGCGCACAAGGTTCGAGCCCGGCGAGCACCACGCAAGGGACAGCCGCGGCGAACGGCGCGCAAGGATCGTAAGGATATTCTATTCCCGCCGGCGGCGGGTTATTTTGAAAGGAGCGAACCATGTCGTCCATCGGATCGAGCTTGACCGGCTTGCAGGCTGACCAGACCATGCTGGACGTGATCGGCAATAACCTGGCGAACGCCGACACCGGCGGCTTCAAGGCGTCGAGCGTGACGTTCTCGGAAGAGATCAGCCAGACGCTCCAGCAGGCCAGCGCCGGCAGCGGCACCCTGGGCGGCACCAACCCGGTGCAGATCGGCCTCGGCGTGAACGTCGGCGCGATCAGCCGCGACTTCAGCCAGGGCGCCCTGACGGAGACGGGCAACACGCTCGACCTCGCCATGAACGGACCAGGGTTCCTGGCGATGAGCAACGGCTCCAGCACCGTTTTCACCCCGTCCGCCAGTTTCAGTTTGAGCTCGAACGATCAGATCGTGGATTCCCAGAACGGCTACCAGCTTCTCGATATCAACAACAACCCGATCACCATCCCCTACAATGTGCAGGTCCCGGCGCAGCCGACGAGCTCCCTGACGCTGGCCGGCAACCTGAGCGACAGCGTGGCCGTGCCCACCGCCGAAGTGCTCTCGACCACCACGCCGTTTACGGACAACACGGGCGCTGTCGCCACCACCTCAACCGATCTGAGCGACCTCAGCACGACCAGCACGCCCTACCAGTCCGGCGACACGATCGTGATCAGCGGCACGGATGCCGCCGGAAACGCCTTGACGCCGGTGGACTTCACCTACGGCGCCGCGAACGACGGCACGACTCTGGGCGACCTGATCAACAAGATCAACACCGCCTACGCCGGCCAGGCCACCGCCGCCCTCAGCGCGAGCGGCAACCTGACGCTGACCGCCGACAATACCGGCACGGCCAGCCTGAGTCTGACGATCTCCGCGGGGACCAGCACCGGCGTGACCGACTGGACGGCGAACGCACTAACGGTCGCGACCAACGGAGCGGCCGGCGGGACTTACCAGGTGACCTCGGACATCTACGACAGCCTGGGCAATTCGCACACCCTGACGATGACGTTCACGCGAACCGACCAGTCCGATTGGAGCATGACCGCCACGCTGGGCGACAGCGACGGCACGGTGACCCAGTCTACGATGAACGGTATCAAATTCAACACCGACGGCTCGTTCAACAGCGTCACGGGCGGCAGCGGCGCGCAGCAGATCGCGATCACCTATAACACCGGGGCCGCGCCCCAGACGATCAACCTGTCGCTCGGCTCTTCCGGCGCGTTCAACGGCCTGACGCTCTTCGGCGGCAATTCCACGGCATCGGCCACGAACCAGAACGGCTACGCCGCGGGCTCGCTCAGTTCCTACAGCATCGGCAGCGACGGCACGATCAAGGGGGTTTACTCGAACGGCGTCACCGGCAACATCGCGCAGATTCAGACGGCGACGTTTGCCAACCCCAACGGCCTCACCGACCTCGGCTCGGGCTGCTGGGGCGCGACGGCGAACTCGGGCAACCCGGTGTTCGGCGCGGCCACTTCCAGCAGCGGCGGCTCGCTCGTCAGCGGCTCGACCGAAGCGTCCAACGTGGACACCGCCACGCAGTTGAGCGAGCTGATCATCGCGCAGAACAGTTACGAGATCAACGCGAAAGCGATGTCGGTGAGCGACCAGGTCATTCAACAGTTGACGCAGATCATCTGATGGGATCGCAGGAAGACCCGAAATCGGAATGAGAGAGCCATGAACGACTTGCACCAAACCCTCGGACCGGTGTTGAACTCGGACGCCCCGCTGAGCCGCGCAGGCGTGATCGGCGCGGCGGTCTGCGCGGTCTGGGGACTGGCCGTCGCCGCCTGGTGCGCGGCCAAGCTGCGCCGGCGCTGGTCGGGCAGGAACCGCTTCGTCCAGCAGGCTCTCGAGCGCGGCTTCGAGCACCCGGAGGCGATGAACCTCTGGCGCATCGCCCGTTTTGCGCCCGACAGCGACACCCGCGAGGCCGTTCTCGCTTCGTGCGAGGCGTTCGACCGCTGTCTGCGCGCGGCGGAGGAAGCCTCCGACGACCCGGCCGTCCGGCCCGAGTATCTCGCCGGTTCCGTGACGAGCGCCCTGCGGCGCAAGTACGGCAACGCGCGCCGGGCGCGCCAGCGTCTCGGCGGCACGCGCGATATCGAAGCGAACCAGCCGGTGCGCGTGCGGCTCGGCCCTTCGAACACGACGTTCGAGTCCTTCGTCCTGAACGTCGCGCCGGAGAGCCTGCAGTTGTCGCTGCCCGCCGACGCGAAGCTGCCCCCGGCCATGGAACTGGCCGATTGCCCGGCGTTCATGTCGTTCTGGCGCCCGCACGACGCGCGGTATGAGTGCACGGCCCGCGTGACGCGCGGGGAAATCTCGCAGCGCGACCGGCGCCTGGTGCTTTCCCACGCCGCTTTGAACCGCGTGCAGGAGCGCGAGCACGTGCGCGTCCGCTGCCGCCAGGAAGTCCGCCTGGGCGTGTTCAATCCGGCGAAGGACGGGAACGCCTTCAGCGGCAACGGCGAACCGGAACTGCCGTTCATCGCAATGCTGCACGACCTCAGCAACGGCGGCGCGTCGCTCGTCACCGACAAGGCGCTGGCCGCCGGGACGCTGGTGTTCGTGCGCATCCCGCTGCTGCGGAAACCCTGGTCGCTGACGCTGGCGGCGCGGGTGCTCCGCCAGAGCCTGCTGGGCGGCACGTCGAACGCATCGTGGCAGAGTTCGGTCCGGTTCGAGCCGCTTTCGGCGCGGACCGAGAACCACCTCAGCCGCTTCATCGCGGACCTTCAGCAGCGGCTCATCGCGCGCATGCTCGCCCGCACCAGCTCCGAGGAGCAGGAGCGGCCGCAAACACGGGCTTGGGAGCCTCCGGTCCAGGAACCGGCCGACGAAGCGCCGGAACCGGAAACCGCGCGGCAGTTGGAGACGGCGGGTTGGGAGATTTGACGCCCTCACGGCGATTTGAAGAGGAACCGTACCGATGAGCAGTTCCAGCCAGGCGATTGCCGGAGCCATGGAGACGCAGATCATGGCCCAGGATGTCTCCGCGCGGAACATCGCCAACGTCCTCACGCCGGGCTTCAAGCGGAACATCGCGCTCGTCGAAGCCATGGACAAGGGCGGCGGCAAGTCGGGCGTCACCACGCCGACGGTCACCGGTATCGGGCTGGACCTGTCGCAGGGGCCGCTGCAGCCGACCGGCAACGACATGAACTTCGGTCTCCAGGGCGAAGGGTTCTTCGCCGTCGAGACTGCGAATGGGACCCTCTACACGCGCAATGGCACGTTCTGCCTCAACGATAACGGGGTCCTCGTTACGCAGGACGGCAACCCGGTGCTCGGAGAGAGCGGCCAGATCCAGATCCCGGCCGGCACGACCAAGCTCACGGTCGGCTCGGACGGCCAGCTCCACACCGATTCGCAGACCATCGGGAAACTGAAACTCGTCACCTTCGACAAGCCTACCCTGCTCCAGCAGGCCGGGAACAGCAACTACGTCGGCGATTCGGCCGGCCCGAAACAGGCGGCCGACTGCTCCGTGCATCAGGGCTGCCTCGAGGCGTCGAACGTGGACCCCATGACGGAGCTGGTCCAGATGATGTCCACGTTCCGCGACTACCAGGCGTGCGCGCGCAGCCTTCACTCCATCGAGGACTCGGCGACCAAGCTGTACGCCTGGGCGCGCA
>JBKQWE010000103.1:0-11575 GCA_052139675.1 Candidatus Brocadiia bacterium | reverse complement strand
CCCATCCATTTTCGTAATCGTAATCCTAATCGTAATCGTAATCGCCGTTTGCTCTTACGGCCAGACGAAGGCCGATTACGAGTAAGATTACGATTACGATTACGAGGTTATGAAACCGGCTCTAGTGTAATTGAACCTTTGCAAAGAGAGGGCAAGCAAATGGCAGAAGACGAGAAGCAACCTGTAACGCCGCCAGTTATTGTTGTAAATCCAAAAGAGAGAATGGCGGAGATTAACGCTGAGATGCGGAGAGGTTGTGCGTTTTGCTTTGGCGAGTTTCTTGTAATTGTAGTGCCTCTCGTTGTTGTGACGGCAGTGTACTTGTTTACGGGGAGAACGTGGGAGCAAATATTACAATCACCAGAATGGGCTTTTGGGGCTGCTGTTTTATTTGGACAGACGATCCTCAAGTTAGTATCAGCCATAGCCAAAGAAGGTTTACGAGGATTGGCTGTTAACCAGCTTATGCTCATACTGCTCATAATTGGCGGCTTACTGCCGTCTCTGATTATTTTGGCTCTGCTCCTGTCAACAGAGAAAGTATCTGAGATATTGGTCAACTGTCAGGAGGGGTGGTTTATTGTTGCAGCTTGTTTATTCCTGTTGTTCGGTTCAGCCACCTATACTCGTGAGACTGTTGAGTCAAAGAAATAGCCCACTAACACAAAACCCCTTGAGGCTCAGGGCGTCAACCTCTAGGGGCTACTACTTCTCAGTCTGACTACAAGGCGGCGTATCCGTCATCCGTCTTGCGGATTGTCTTATCGTGAACTAGTGTGCTGCAAATCTGACCGCAAACGTGATGCCCGTATCGGCGGCAAACCGCTGCCCTTGTCCGGTTCCTCTCGGCTTCCATTGTCTCGGCCTTTCTTGTAAAATGCCCATCGATGGCAGCGTTTTACACTAGCGGCGGAGGCGGTATCAATAGAGAACATGCCCGACGCAAAATTCCTCTGGGCGGAAACCGCCGGCCGATACACCACCGCGCCCGATTATCCGCAGGCAATGAAATCGGCCCTGCACGAGATGCACCGGCAGGTCGGCGATCTTGAAATCCGCGACGGGCTCGCCGTCCGCGGCCTGCTCGTCCGCCACCTCGTCATGCCCGGCGGCGCGGACGAATCCATGGCGATCCTGGACTTCATCGCGCGCGAGATTTCGCCGAACACGTACGTCAACGTGATGGATCAGTATCATCCCGCCGGCCGCGCGCGCGACTTCCCCGAACTCGGCCGGCGCGTCACGAAAGACGAATACTTCCGCGTCCGCAGCCATGCCGAGAAGCTCGGCCTCCGCCTCAGCGATTGACGCTGCTGCGTTGACAATATGCGTTGACACCTCGCTTGCGCCGCCATAGAATTCGTGTTCGTTCTCTGCGGCTTTGCGCGAAATGAGTTTTCCATCTTTCGACAGGAGTCGGCGATGGGCTATCTTCTCGGGATTGACGTAGGGACCTCCGGCGCGAAAACGCTTCTCTGCGACGACCGCGGCCGGATCCTCGCGAGCGCCACGAAAGAATATCCCGCTTCCCACCCGAAACCGCTCTGGTCCGAGCAGAATCCCGAGGACTGGTGGCGTGCCACCATCTCCGGCATCCGCAGCGTCCTCCAATCGGCCGGCGTCAAGGGCGGCGAAGTTCAAGGGATCGGCCTGAGCGGCCAGATGCACGGCGCTGTGCTCCTGGACAAATCCCACCGCGTGCTGCGCCCGGCCATTCTCTGGAACGACCAGCGCACCGGCGAGGAGTGCGAGGAAATCACGCGGAAGGCGGGCGGCCGGCGGCGGCTGATCTCGCTCGTCGCCAACCCGGCCCTCACCGGATTCACCGCGCCGAAAATCCTCTGGGTCCGCAAGCGCGAGCCGAAGGTGTATGAGCGCGCGAAAAAGGTCCTCCTTCCGAAGGACTACATCCGCTTCCGGCTCAGCGGCGAATTCGCCACCGAGGTCTCCGACGCGTCCGGCACGCTGCTGCTCGACGTGCGCCGCCGGCGCTGGTCCGGCGCGCTGCTCTCTGCGCTCGACATCCCGCGCGACCTGCTGCCGGACTGCTTCGAGTCCGAGGAGGTCTCCTCCGTCGTCTCCGCCGAATCCGCGCGCCTCCTCGGCGTGCGCGCCGGCCTGCCGATCGTCGGCGGCGGCGGAGACCAGGCTGCCGGCGCCGTCGGAAACGGCATCGTCCGCGCCGGCGTCATCTCCGCAACGCTCGGTACCTCCGGCGTCGTCTTCGCCTTCGCCGACGAGGTCCAGATTGACCCGCTCGGCCGCGTCCACACGTTCTGCCACGCCGTCCGCGGCAAGTGGCACGTCATGGGCGTCATGCTCTCCGCCGGCGGATCGTTCCAGTGGTACCGCAACAACCTCGCGGACGCGGAGCGCGCCGAGGCCGCGCGCCGCAAAAAGGACCCGTACGACGTCCTCTGCGCCGAGGCGGCCCGGGCGCCGGCGGGATCGGAAGGGCTTTTCTTCCTGCCGTATCTCACCGGCGAGCGGACGCCGCACGCGGACCCGCACGCGAAGGCGGCGTGGATCGGGCTCACCGCGCGGCACGGCAAAGCGCACATGATTCGGTCGCTGCTCGAAGGCGTCACGTTCGGAATGCGCGACTCGCTGGAGATCATTCAGGGGATGGGCGTGCCGATCCGCGAAATCCGCGTCAGCGGCGGCGGCGCGCGGAGCCGGTTCTGGCGTCAGATGCAGGCGGACGTTTTCGGGCAGACCGTCAAGACCATCAACGCCTCGGAAGGCCCCGCGTTCGGCGCGGCGTTACTGGCCGGCGTAGGCACCGGCGCGTTCAAAGACATCCGCGAAGCGTGCGACTCCTGCATCCGCGTGACCAGCGCCACGCCTCCGAACCCGCAGGCCGTGCGCCTTTACAACCGGAACTACCCCATGTTCCAGAAGCTCTATCGTTCGTTGAAAGCCGACTTCGCCGGACTCACGCAACTTTCCTGAGCTGAAAACCCGAGTTCGTCCTGGTGACGCGAATAATTCGTGATGCTCCCGGCAACTTGGACCTTTCGGACGGCCTATGAAGACATTTGTGCTTATCTCATGCGCGAGCAAGAAGCTAACGCACATGGCCAAAGCGAAAGACCTCTATGTGAGCCAACTATTCAAGCTCAGTCTTGCCTATGCACAAAGCCTCTCGCCCAATGCAAGTTTTATCCTATCGGCGAAGCATGGCTTGATAGGACTTGAGGCCGAGATTGAGCCTTACGAGCAAACCCTGCTTGCCATGACCGCAAGCCAGAGAAGAGCCTGGGCCGATAAGGTGTTACAGGAACTTCGCCAGCAGGCTGATATACAAGCAGACCATTTTGTCCTTCTTGCTGGCCGCAAGTACCGGGAGTACCTTGTCCCGCATTTGGCGTCTTTTGAAGTTCCGCTAGAGGGCTTGAGGATAGGCAAACAACTTCAGTGGCTTAGGAATCGCCTGCGTGGCTGCAGCGAAGCCTAAGACCGCATGTGCATCTGGCTAATCGGTACACGCGCAATATCCCTTATTCAAGTTGTTTCTGATCATCAATGAATCCAGCCTATGCCTTGGCGTGACATCTGGCTCTGGCGCGTCTTGGCCATCATGCCTTTTCGGACGCCGTCGGGCATAAATCCCTCATATAGCAACCGCCGCATTCTGGGCCGTTTGCCTTGCACCACGTCCTTCCGATTTCCCAGCATGGCAAGTCCATGATGCCTGGAAAATTCGGATAAAGCGCCTTTGCCTTATAAACCACTTGATCCACTGTTGCGCCAATGCCACACAGGCCGAGGCGGGCGAATACCCGGCGGACGTGCACGTCCGCCGAGATATCAATCGAGGTGCAGTCACTGAAGGGGATCTTGAAGTCGCGTGCAAGGATGTTTACACCCATGCTCGCGATCTTCGGTCCAACGCCGTCGAATTCAAGAAAGCGGCAGACTACTTCAGCACTTGATGGCCCGCCCGTCCACATTTGCGCCGCGTTGCCTTCATACTCCTTGGCGATACGCTGAACGGCTGCATGGAAGAACTCGGCCATCTTGCCAGCGAAACGGTGTAGCGGTTCCGGTTGCGACATCAGACGCTTCACGTCACCTAATGACAAGACGCACAGCGCTTTCATCGAGAATCCGCCTAGCTTCTCAGAAATCCGATGAGGGATGATCCAGGCTCTTTCTGCTCTGACTTGGCGATCCATTACGCAAGCTAGCACGAAGGCGTGAGGATACGCGTTGAGATCATTTAGCAACATGTCTGCTTTCTTATCCCTGGTGAACTCAATCTCTTTCTTTGGAGCAGCAAGCAGCGCCTGCCCGTGCTCAACGAGCCTGTCGCGTACTTCCTTTTCGTTGGTCATCGTCACCACCTTGCGGGCTACATAGCTATGTGACACCGGCGACCGCATTCATGCAGCCGCCGCAACTGACTTCTTTTCGAAAGTCGTCCCTTCTAACCGTCACCCCACTTCTGTTCTTTCTCCCAAACGCTGAACTCCCGTTTGGAAACAGGCTTCCGAAGATATCCTCGGCGATGCTTCAGCTCAAGCTTGCGCTTCTCCAGCGCGCCGTCGTTTGCTCCAGCGTCTAGAGACCGACGAGTTTTGCACTTTTCATTTTTCACTTTACACTTTTCACTCTACACTCCTACGCCTCGGCCGCCCAGACCTGCAGGCCCTGGCAGCGGCCGATGTCAATCTTGGCGCGGTAGGAGATGGCTTCGGGGAACTCTTTCTCGATCATCGTCAGGACGGCTTTCTGGGTGTTGCGCGCGCAGATGACGACGGCGGTGCCGCCGGCGCCGGCGCCGTTGAGCTTGAAGCCGATGCCGCCGAGTTTCGCGGCGCGGCGCTCGAGGTCGTCCACCTGCGGCGTGGTGATGCTGCTGTCGAGCTGCTTCTGATACTCCCAGTTGCGGTTAAGCGCATCGGCGTAGGCCGCGAGGTTCCCGCGCATCAGCGCCTCCGCGCCCAGTTCCGCGGTGGTGTCGAGGCTGTCGAAGGCGCGCAGCACGCGCGGTTCATGCTTCTCGAAGTTGGCGATGACGCGCTTGTGCGTGGCGCTGGAAAAATGCGACTTGCCGGTGTAGACGACCAGCATGTTCGCCTCCAGGTCGCACAGCATCGCGTCGGAGATCGGAAGGGGGGTCACGCGCGCGTCCGGGTAGTTGACCTCGATGAAGTTGATCCCGCCGAACGCCGCCGCCAACTGGTCCTGCACGCCGCATTCGAGCTTGAGCAGCTCCGTCTCGAGCCGCTGCGCGTTCGAGGCGATCTGGCTCGGCAGCAACAGACGGTCCTCGTGCCGGTACAGCGCGCCCAGCGTTGCGACCGCGAGCGCCGCGGACGAGCCGAGCCCGGATGCCGGAGGCGCCTCGGACCGGACGATCAGCTTCAACCCGCCCTCGGCGCCCACGCTGCCGATCGCCGCCTTGAGCAGCCCCAGCGCGCCGGCATATTCCATCTCGCGCACGCTCCGGACGTGTTCCGAGCCGCCCATGTCGTGGCTCTCGATCCGGTAGCCGCTCTCCTCCATCGGCACCAGCGAGACGTAGGTGTACAGCCGGATGGCCATGTTCAGCACCTTCCCGGACGAGAAGAGCCGCGTGTCGCGCCACCCGCCCAGGTCCGCATTCCGCACCGGCGCCCGCGCCATGATGATGTTAGGCATGCCGCTTTTCCTCCCAGTGGCCGCTCGCGCTCGAATCAGCTTTTCTCACCCGCAGTCGCCGATCCTCTTTTCCGAACGAAGCTCAGCAGCGGGACCTTGCGCCCGTTGAGGTCCACGGTTCCGCCGCCGCCCTCGGCGCGCTCGAAGCCGAGAGCGCGGGCCTCGCGGAGTTTCCAGTCGTCGCCCTCGCAGATCAGCATCCGGCACGCTCGGCCCGATATCGCCTCGATCTCATTCAGCCAGCCGGCCGCGAAGGCCGCCGCTTGCACAGAATAATCCGTATGCCAGAGAAAGTCCACGGAAAACCCGGCGGCCGGCGGCGCGGCAGGGCGCGCCAGCGCGCTGGCGACCGGCCAGCCCAGATCATTCCGGAGGACGGCCCATCTTCCCGCCGGCTCGACGCTCTTCCACAAGTCCCAGAAAATGCGCACGCAGCGATGCGGCTCCGCGACGCGCGCGGAAGGCAGCCCGATGCCCGCGTCCGCGAGCACGCATGGGTGCGGGAGCAGGTAGAGCGGGACGATGGAGGCCATGTCGCTCCAGGAAGCCGGCCGCGCGGCCACCGTCCGGCCGGCCGCGAAGCCTTCATCCAGCCGAGCCCCGCGCGCGGCCCTGCAGAGGATTTGTCCGGCGACCGGCCGGAAGCCGAGCCGCTCGTAGATGCGCCGCGCCGCCGGATTGCTGGTGCCGAGGCAGAGGAGGCGGCCGCGGGCGGAGTCGAAGCGCTCGCAGACCGCACCCACGACCGCCGAGGCGAGGCCCTGTCCGCGATACGCCTCAGCCGTGGCGACGCCGCCCATGACGGCGATATCCGGGAACTCTCTGCCCCATCCGCTCCAGCACGTCGCCAGCACCTGGTCGCCGAGGAGTCCCATCCCGGCGGTGAAGCAGGCCTCCTTGGAGAATTTCCCGAGGAGGATGTCGTTGAGATATTCCTCCACGAGGAAATGTCCCACAAACCGGGCAAAGCGCCGCGCGTCGTCGCCCGGCAGCGGCGGCTGCGCGCAGCGGATCGCCGCCTCGGCGCCGTTCGACAGGCGGAGACGCGAGTGGATCACAGGCGCCGGTCCATCGGGCATGGCGCTACACCGGGCGGAGTTCGGGTGGCGATTCTCGGCGCATCACGATGCGGCATTTCCAGCGTGCGTCATCGGTCTCGGGGAAATCCGTCCGGCAATGCACGCCGCGGCTCTCGTCGCGCTGCAGCGCCGCCTCGGCGATCAGGCGCGAGACGAGCAGCATATTCTGAAGCTCCCAGCCGGCGCGGTCGTGGAATTCCTTGTCCATCACGTACCGCGCCCAGAAGCCGATCATGTGGATCGCCTCCTCGAGCCCGAAACGGTTGCGCTCGATGCCCAGGTCGCGCCACGTCTGGCCGCGGAGCGCGTTGGTCACGTCGCCGACGTCAATCGCGTCGCGCTGCGCCGCGGCCAGCCGCACCCTGAGCCGCTGAAACGGCGGCTCCGGCGACTCGCGGGCGGCCAGCGCGCGCGCCGCAACGCCGGCGTGATACCCGACGACGAGCCCTTCGAGCAGCGAATTGCTCCCCAGCCGGTTGGCGCCGTGCAGGCCGGTGCAGGCCACCTCGCCGCAGGCCAGCAGCCGCGGCACCGTGGTCACGCCGTCGAGGCCGACGCGCACGCCGCCGATCATGTAATGCGCCGCCGGCCGGATCGGCACCAGATCCCTCGCGATGTCAATGTCGAACTGCGCGCACAGGTCGCGGATGCCGGGAAAGCGCTTCGCCAGCCGCTCGGGCGCGATGTGGCGCATGTCGAGGTACGCGCAGGTGGTGTTCGTGGCGCGGATCTCCGCGACGATCGCGCGGCTGACCGCGTCGCGCGGCGCCAGCTCGGCGCGCGGGTCGTACCGGGGCATGAATCGCTCGCCGCGCGCGTTCAGTAGGATTCCGCCTTCGCCGCGGACGGCCTCGCTGATCAGCGCGCGCGACGCGCCGGCGATGTAGAGCGCGGTCGGATGGAACTGGTAGAACTCCAGGTCGCACAGCTCCGCGCCGGCGCGAAAGGCCATCGCAATGCCGTCTCCCGTCGCGACCGGCGGGTTGGTCGTCTCGCGGTAGATCCGGCCGGCGCCGCCGGAGGCCAGGATCGTCGCCTTCGCCCAAGCGATCATCAACCCGCGGCGCGGGTCCTGGAGCAGCGCGCCGAGGCACGTGCCGCCGACCGAGGTGATCAGGTCGAGCACGAAGGCGCCTTCGAGCACCTGGATCGCCGGGGTCGCCGTCGCGCGCCGGATCAGCGTCGCGGCCACCTCCTTGCCGGTGGCGTCGCCGAGCGCGTGGACGATGCGCGAGGTCGAATGCCCGCCCTCGCGCGTCAGCGCCAGCGCGCCGCCTTCACGGTCGAACTGGGCGCCCCAGCCGATCAGCTCGCCAATGCGCTCCGGCGCCTCGGCGGTGATCGCCTCGACGACTCCGCGGTCGCAGAGTCCCTGGCCGACCGTCAGCGTGTCGGCCATGTGCGAGGCCGCGCTGTCGCCGGGGTCCATCGCGCCGGCGATGCCGCCCTGCGCCTGCGCCGTGTTGCTCTCGTCGAGCCGCCCCTTGGCGATGACAAGCACGTCGGCGTCCTCGGCCGCCGCCAGCGCCGCGCGCAGCCCCGCCACGCCGCTTCCGATGACGAGCACGTCGGTGAAAACCTGCGGCACCTGCGGCGCGTCGAAGGAAACGAGGTAGCGTCTTTCGCGCAAATGTTCCACGAACGGCCTCCTGCCGGCGAAACCCGGATCAAACGGCGGAAGATGAAATCAGCCCGTGCGCGAGAGCGCCCTGGCGCGTGCCGCGGCGCTGGAATTCCTGCGCGATCATCCGGAGGATTTCCGTCTTCGGCTCCGGCCAGACCGGCGCGACGAGCACGCCCTCGCTGGTGGTGTCGCCGACGAGCCGCTGCACGGCGACGGTCTCCGGGATGCGCTCGAGGAAATCGCACGCGACGGCGACGTATTCGCGCGGGGAGAACAGGCGCAGGCGCCCGGCGCGGTATTCCGCCTCGAGCGGCGTGCCGCGGGCGACGTACAGGTGGTGCAGTTTGATCGCATCCAGCCCGAGCGGCTGGAGCGCCAGCGCGGTCTGCATCATCTGCTCGCGCGTCTCGCCGGGCAGGCCCAGGATCACGTGCGCGCAGATGCGGATATTGCGGCCCTTCGTGCGCTCGACGGCGTCGCGGAACGTCGCGAAATCGTGCCCCCGGTTCACGCGCCGCAGCGTGGCGTCGTGCGCGCTCTGGAGACCATACTCGATCCAGACTTCGAGCTTGCTCGTGTAGCCGGCGACCAGGTCGAGCACCTCGGCGGGGACGCAATCGGGCCGGGTTCCGATATCCAGCCCGACGACGTCGGGAAACGCGATCGCCTCGTCGTAGAGCGCGCGCAGTTTCTCGACCGGCGCGTAGGTGTTGCTGAAGGCCTGGAAATAGGCGAAGAATTTTTTCGCGCGATACCGCGCGCGCATGTACGCGATGCCGTCCGCCATCTGTTCGCGGACCGAGCGCGGCGGCTTGCCCGCTTGCCCGCCGGCTTGCCTGCCGTCCGTGTGGCAGGTCGTCTGGCGAGCCTGCGGGCTGAAGCTTTCGTTGACGCAGTAGGTGCAGCCGCCGATGCCGGCCTTGCCGTCGCGGTTCGGGCAGGTGAAGCCCGCGTGCAGGCTCACCTTGTGCACCTTGCAGCCGAAGCGGCGCTTGAGATACTCGCTGAACGGGTAATATCCCAACGCCGGCCGTTCCGGCGCTCGATCATTCTCCGGCATCGCGCCTCCGTTTTCCCTCGAGCGCGGCGATGCGCAGGCGGTCGAGGATTTCCTCGGAGGCGGGCTGCGCTTCGATGAGCCGCGCCTCTTCCTTAGGCGCGCCGGATTTCCAGGCTCGCACGAAGGCGCTCGGGAGCTTTGCCGCTTTTCCGTAGCGAAGCGTTATGCACGCGGCCTGGACCAGCTCCGCCTCGGAAGCGGGTCCGCGCAGGAGCGCCAGCGGGCCGGAATGCTCCGCGGCCTCGATCAGCAGGTCGTCGGCGCGCGCGATCCCCTCGATGAGGTGGTTTTCGCCCTCGTTCCGGCCGATGACGGCGCGCACCGCCGGGCTCAGCCGGAAATGCCGTCCGACTTTGAGCAGGCGCACGTCGTCCGGAGTGCAGTCCGGCTGGTGCTTCAGCAAGTCGCGCATGCGCGCCGAGAAGCCCGGGTCCGTCAGCAGGCAGCCGCCGGCCGGAGTCGGAAACGGGCCGAGGTTGAGCGCCTTGGCCAACTCGAACTGCGGCTTGCGGCATCGGCCGGAGATCCGCATGAGCTTCGCGCGGTCCACCCAGCCTTTCTGTTCGGGGATGGTCGGCTCCAGTAACTGCGCGCAGAGCGGGCGCAGGAGAAGCCCCTCGACGCCGGCGTCGCGTTCGACCATCCCGAGCGCGTCGCGGCGCTGCGACATCGGCCGCTCGCCGAGCACTTCCCCGGTGCAGAGGAAATCGGCGCCGACTTGGCGCATCACGCGCGCGGCCCGGCGGACCATCATCGCGTGGCAGTCAATGCACGGGTTCATGTTGCTGCCGCGGCCGTGCTTGGGGTTCTTGACGATCTCGAGCAACTCGGCGCTGATCTCCTCGAAACGCAGCGGCACGCCGAGCTGCGCCGCCGCACGCTCCGATGAGGCGCAATTCTCCGCGTCCGTCGCGCCGCAGTCGAACACGCTGACGAAATGCAGCGCCTCGACCGCGACGCCCTGTCCGACCAGCAGCCGAATCGCCAGCATGCTGTCGAGCCCGCCGGAAAGCAGCGCAATCGCTTTGGCCATGGGAATCCGAGGTGCAGGAAATGGGACGAAACCGGGTGGCCTGCAAGACCGCCTTGGGGGATTATACTCCAGTTCCGAGCCGGACCGCAATCAGCGCGGCGCCTCGAGAAACTCGAACTTCCCCAGCCCGCACGTCGGGCAATCCGCGCGGCGTTTGACCTCGCTGCGCTGGAAATCGAGCGTCCAGATGTCGAAGCGAAGCAGGGCGGTGTTCGCCGGACCGAGGCCGAGCAGCAGCTTCAGCACCTCGTTGCTTTGGATGGCGGAGACCGTCGCGGTCAGCGTGTTCAGCACGCCGGCTTCGCTGGCGGTCAGGATCGCGCCCGGCGGCGGGAGTTCCTCCACCACGCAGCGCAGGCAGGGGCCGCGGCCGGGCAGAATCGTCATGCTCATCCCGCGCGAGGCCAGCGCTCCGCCGTAAACCCACGGCACGCCCGTCTTGACGCAGGCGTCATTCAGCACGAAACGCAGCTTCATGTTGTCCGAGCCGTCGGCGACGACGTGCGAGCCCTCGATCAGGCCGAGCACGTTGCTCCCCGTCACCTCGGTGTGGATCGGCTCGACCTGGACTTCAGAGTTGATCCGGCGCAGCCGATTCGCGGCGGCGACGGCTTTCGGCAACCGCCGGCGGACGTCTTCCTCCTCGAAGAGCATTTGCCGCGCCAGGTTGCTCATTTCGAGGCAATCGCGGTCCACGATGCGCAGCCGCCCGACTCCCGCGCGCGCGAGGTTGTGCGCGATGCCGCTGCCGAGCGCGCCGCAGCCGACGATGGTGACGAAGCCGTTGCGGAGCTTTTCCTGCCCTTCCGCGCCGATCTTCGCGAAGCGCGTCTGCCGGCTGTAGCGGTCATTGGCGTCCATGCGCCATATTCTACAATCACAGGACTTCGAGCGCCAGCGATGTGCTGAGCGTCTGCGGCGCGAGGCAGGCGTCTTCGCTGCACGGCTGAACGCGGGCGCGCAAGGCAATCTCGGTCTTTCTCCGCCCTGCGTTCCAAGCGACCGCGATCTGTGCGCGGATCGTCACGGCGCCTTCGTACACCGACAGCGGTTGCGCGCTGAAGCCAAGCCGGACCGTCTTGCCGGCCGGATACGCGACTTTGACGAGCGAGGCCACGCTCTTTCCATCGAGC
>JBKQWE010000102.1:0-27218 GCA_052139675.1 Candidatus Brocadiia bacterium | reverse complement strand
CTGGACAACTAGAGCTCTGTGACATCAGAAATGATAAGCATGGGCTTCGACCTTGCCATCACCGTCCATTTGTCATTCCCGCGAAGGCGGGAATCCACGTTCAGCGCGCATCGCTGGATTCCCGCTTTCGCGGGAATGACGGCGACCAGAATATCGAATCACCTGTCACAGAGCTCTAGTGCTTCCTTGTGGAAATAGGCGTCCTATTTTCCACAGTATCGTGTTCCGAAAGTAACACGAATAACTCGAGACCGCGTCGCCCTGAGCGTAGCGAAGGGTCTCATACCACAAACCGGTGCCTGCACGCTGCGTATGAGATTCCTCGCTTCGCTCGGAATGACGGCGCGTTACGGAACCTGCTTGTGAAACGCCACGCCGGATGGCCGTTCCGGCAAAGCCGATGACGGCCTTTCCGCGCCCGCGTCAGTAGTCCAGCAGCTTGTCCTGAAGCTCCTTCCAGTCCATTGACGCAGCCTGGAACTGCGCAGCCCCGGCCGGAACCGGCTGGCCGTTGACCGACTGGATGGACAATCCGCTCGCATCGCAATGCACCGGGCCGGCCTTCTGGCCGAGCGGCGCGCTCAGCGTCAGCTTGCCGGCGGCCGCGTCGGCGAGCGCGTTGGACGGTTGGTCGAAAAGCAGCATCGCGTCGCCGGCCGCCAGGCTCTTCCCGGCCACGATCATCGCCTTCACCGCCTTGCCGTCCTTCAAAGTCACCACCGCCGCCTCGGCGTCGGTCTTGATCCCGCCCTCGCCCTTCGGCGTCGGGCCGACGGCCACCAGGTCAACCAGGTCGCCGCGTTTGATCTTCAGCACAAAGCCCGCGTCGGTCTGCCGGCAGTCCATGATCTCCGCCGGCGCGGCGGATTGCGGCGCTATGACCGCCGCCAGGCGCAGGCGGTCGCCCTGGTACGAAGCCGTCAGGACGCTCGCGCCGGCGGCCCGCCGGCCCTGCGTTCCCGCCGCCACGCTGGCCTTCAACTCCGCCGGAGCGGCAGCCAGGGACAGGCGAATCTTGTCCGGGCCCTGCGCGATCAGCCACGAGAGTTTGCCGGATTCGGTCCATTGGCCGGCGCCGTGGTAGAGCCAGTCTATGGCCGCCGGTTTGCGGGCCATGACGTCGTCCACCACCACGAGGTAGGCGTTGTCCACGTAGAGGAAGGTCCGGCTGAATTTGGAGAGGTCCGGATAGAACCCGCCGGCCTCGCCGCGGACCATGCCGAAGCCGGGCGCGCCGAAGCACTGCTCGACGCGGGCCCGCTGGCCCATGTTCGGGACCGGCTGCGTGTAGCCTTCTCCCTCGCCGTCCTGCCCCTTGCCGTTGACCAGGATCGTATTGAATCCCCGCGTCTGCTTGCCGCCGGTATTGGTGGCGAAGATGTGCCCGCGCCAGGCGAAGAGGAAGTCGTTGGCGTCCGGGTAATCGTGCGCCACGTTGACGTAGTGCACCGGCGTGAACGACTCGGCGTACTTGTTCATCTCCTTGCCGCCGTAGTTGCCGCATTTGAGAAAGGTCGCCAGGGCGTTCGGGTCGGTCCAGCTCTGGCGGAAGGCGACGATGTCGAGGTCCGGGAAATAGTGCCAGGTCGGCAGCTTCGTCAGGTCGCCCGGCTTGAGCGTGGGATCGTACCAGAGCAGCGTCCAGCCGTGGTAGATGTAGCTGTCGGGCGAGAGCTTGAAATTGCGCAGGTGCAGCGCCTGGGCCATCGAGTCGCGCCACTCCGCGGCCAGCTTGAAATTGTAGTGGGCAAAGTAGTAAGTGCCCCAGTCGCCGTCGCCGAAATTCCACATGTGCTGGCCGTCGGGAGTGATCATGTGGGCCCTGAAGTACGGGCCCTCGTGGAAGCCGGGGTCTTTGAGGCTTTCCGTGCCCAGGCAGCGGTCCATGGCCGCGAAGGCCGGGACGAGGAACTGCATCCCGAAGGCCGTGTAGCCGACCCCCTCGTGGTTGGAGCCGTCCTCGGGCAGCCACTTCTCGATGAACTTGGCTTGCTTGATGGCGTCGTCGAGGTAGCCGTCAATGCCCGGCTCTTCGCCGTAGATGGCCAGGCAGGCGAGCAGGTAGCCGCACACCCGGTGCCAGCGATGGTTGTTCTGCGGGTCCTGCTCCCAATAGCGGACGTCGGGATGGGGCAGCTTCTTAAACTCGTTAAAGCCGTAATTGTATATCCGGTCCGCGGCCAGCCAGAGCCGCTTGCGGACGATCTTCCGCTGCGCGTCGGTCAGCAGGTCATAGGTGGTATCGTAGATCAGCGCCACGGTGGCCATCAGGTGGCCGGTGCCCATGCCGTAGTCCTGTTCGCCGCCGACTTCCCAGTGCTCGCTCTTGCAGATGGCCATCATCAGGTCAATGGCGTCGCGGGCATAGACCGGGTTGCCGGTCTTGGCGTAGAGCTGGACCGTGGTCACGCCGTGCCACCAGCCGATCTGCTGCCAGCCGTCGCCCTTGTTCCACGGCTCGCCGGCGGTCGCAACGGGTCCGGCGCACGCCTTGAAATAGGCGTCTCCGGCGTCCCAGATGAACTTCTCATCGTCCTGGCCGGCCTTCGCCCAGCGAGCCATGTCCTCTTTGCTGTAGAGCAGCCGGGGATGCGCGCCCAGCAGGTCATGCTTGAAGGGAATGTTGAAAGCGCCCGGCAGCGCCGTCGGCTCCTCGGCGGCCGCCATCGCCGCCATGCCCGAGAGCATCACCGCCGCCATCGCCACGACAGAAATGAGTCGCTTCATGAAGGCCTTCTCCTTAGGAATGTGACCGGTCAGACTCACCGCGAGCCGGGTGAAAAAGGTATGCCTGCTCTCCGCAGAATGCAACACGCATTCAGTTGACGCCGGCGGTTTGTCCCGCGCCGGGCGCCTTCTGTACGTCCCTTTCATTCGCCAGCGTGACGAGCCGGTCGAGGATCTCGGTCACCTTCCGGGCGATATCCAGCCCGCGCGTCCCCTGGGCGATCGCGCCGTGCGTCTCGTAGCCGCCCTCCTCGTATCCGACAACCGGCGGAATGTAGCCGCCGCCGCCTGCGCCGTAGCCGACCAGCAGCAGGTGCTCCAGCGGGCTCTGCGCGTGCATCATCTCGCCGAAGTTGTTGAACATCTCGCCCGGAATGACCACCAGGGCGATGTTGTCGAAGGTCAGGGCGTTGACGCTCGGTGTCCGCCTTGCGCCGGCCGCAACCACGTCGGCGTCGTGTCCGAAGGCCTCGGGCCGCCGGTAGCCGTCCGCGGGAATCGCCGGGACCACGGCATCGGCAAAGCGCTGGCTCAGAATCGTCATGGTGTCCTTGTACCATTGGAGCGCCTCTTCGCTGTCGGCGGGCTTGAGCGGATCGGGCAAGGGGCTCCTGAGTGTGAGGTTCCCCGCCGTGCTGTTGGCGTAGACGCCGGTCGCGCCGGGCACTCGCGATTCGATCTCCAGCCTGGCCCGCCCGGCGAACTCGCTGCTGAAATACGGCATGCCGACCAGGTGAATATGCGACGCGTAGCTGGTCAGAACGACAAAGGGCTCCTTCCGGCCCGGCTCCCGGATGCTGAGGATGTCAATTCTCAGGTTGTCCGGGCCCGTGCCGTAGAAGTTCTCGCCGGGGACCGCCATTCCGCCGCCCCAGGCCGGCATGACTCCGCCGTTGGCAAAGTGCATCCGCCGGTTCATCCCCACCGGTTCCTTGAGCCACGCGGTGGCCGCGGCCATTTCGGCGGGCCGCAGGTTCCTGTAGGCGGCCAGGCAGGCCTGGGTATACCCATCCGTGATCTTCTTCCTCGCATCGGCCAGGGCCTTTTTCCCCGCTTCGCCCGAATCGGCGGCCGCAGTCGGCGAGGCCGAGTGGTCGTGCGTGCTGGCGATGAGAACATTCATCGGATCGCAGCCGGTCTCTTTGGCCACCGCTTCGCCGACGGTCGCCTGTGCGTCCCGCATTGTGAAGAGCTGGTCGCCGATGACCACGAACGCGAGCTTGCCGCCGGCCTGGAAGGCTATCGCGCGGGCGGACATCTCGTCGAGCACGCCGCGCGTGGGCTGGATATGCCCTATGCCGGTGGGCGTCAGCAGGGCGGGCTCCGGCGGCGCGATATCGCAGCCGGCCACGCCGACTTTCAAGGCCTGGTCCTCCTGCACCGCGCGCTGGACCGCTCCGCGGCGCGCCGCGAAATACTTCGCGGCGTACAATCGCACGCGCGGGTTCGCATCCAGCCGGCAGCCTGCCACGGCCATGTCCACGGTCTCGCCGCAGTCCAACCGGTCCAGCGCCTGTATCGCGGAAAGCCTGACGAAGGGATTCGCCTGCCGCAGTTGCCTCATCAGCAGCGCCACACAGGCGCGTTGATGCAATAAACCGAGCGCTTCCACCGCCGCGGCGCGGTCCAGGCCGTCCTCGGCCGAGTCCGCCGCCTTCACAATGACGGGCAGGTACTTATCGTCCCCGGCGAGGACCAGGGCCAGGGAGGCCTTGATCCGGACGAACTCAGTCGGGTCTTTCTCGGCCAGTTCCGTAACCGCGGCTATGTGCTCGGTGGTGGGCGAGGCCGCCAGGAGGTTTACGGCCGCGCTCGCGCGCACGTACCGGCTGTGGAACTTGAGGAGTTCCACCAGCTTGCCGAGCGACTGATCCGTATTCATCATTCCCAGCGCCCGGGCGATGACCACGATCTGGCCCGGGTCCTTCTTCTCCGCGGGGTAGAGGCTCTCGAACGTCATCTCCTCCTTCAACTTCCTGGCGGATTCAAGGCCGTCCGGCAACTCCAGCACCGCCGGGCCGAACCAGGCGTAGAGCGCCCACTTGGCGGCGTCCTCCGGAGAGCGGTCCGTCGCGGTCGCGTCAATGATCCCCTGCAAAGTCGCGGCGCCGGACTCGTCTCCCAGGGAAAGCAGCGCGAGCGCCGCCGCCACCCTGACCGACTGGTAACCGTACCAGGGAGTATCGTTGGGCACATGAGGGTCGCTCATCAACTGCCGGATGCGCGGACAGACCGAAGGATCGCCGATCCGCCCCAGCGCCTCCAGGCCGGCCGTCTTGGCGTAATGCGGGTCCGTGCACACGTAGTTCAGCAGGGGACCGACCGCCTCGCGCGCGCGCAGCTCTCCCAGCAGCCGCGCCGCGTCGGCCTGGACGATCGGGTCGCCGGACTGCAGCCCGGCGATCAGGACCGCCACCGGTTCGGCCGCTGCTGCGGGCCTGGCCTCGCGCTGCCGGGCGGCCTGTGTCGGCGCAGAGGAGCAGCTCAGCGCCGCAACCAGCAGCGCCAGTGAAACGAACAAAACCGACGCGGCACGAACTTCTGCTCCTTGGCGGCCACTCGTTTCCATGATCTTCCCATCCTTTTCCCGTGGTTCGCAAAGCCGCGCCTGGCCAGCGGGCCAGGCCGGTGTGGACAGCATGATGCCATACCGCTCCCGTGTTGGCAAGCCCGGAAGATCCTCGAAAGTGCAGTTGACACGCGACGCGCCAGGCGTAGAATGTTGCGCGAGGACCTGGTGGTCCTCCGGAAGACGGTCCAGCGGGATAGTCCGGCCGAGCGCTCAGCGTCCCCGCCACGTGCCCGTTCAGTCCGAGAACAGTTTCGCGGCGTCGCCGCGATTGGCCAGGAGATTCAGTAATGATCCGAGACGCGCTTCAGAAGGTGTCCGCGGACCGCATCCGCCGCGATCTCTTCTATCTCTGCCGCGATCCGCTGCTGTTCCGGAAAGTGAACTACACCCGGCCGGGGCAGAAGGTCTGCTCGCTGGTCGAGGCCGACGAGTACATCCGCGGCCAGCTCGAGTCGGCCGGTTACGAAGTGGCGGCAACTGCCTTCCGAGTCCAGGCCTGGCGCTGCGACAAGACCAAGCAGCCGGCGAGTTCCTGGTTCTCCATGCCCGACCCGGGCGACCCCTGGTATGACGCGGCGAACCTCGAGGCGACGCGCCTCGGCGGCGGGCAGCCCGAGGAGATCCTCCAGTTGATCGCGCACAAGGATTCCATGAGCTGGATAGATTCGCCCGGCGCCCACGACAACGGGACCGGGATCGTGGCGAATCTGGAGCTGGCGCGGATCCTGGCGGCCTGCGACCCGAAGCGCTCGGTCCGCTTCCTCTTCTGCAACGAGGAGCATGTGCCGTGGACGAGCCGCCCCGCGGCCGATGCCGCCGCCGCGCGCGGCGACCGGATCATCGCCGTGCTGAACCAGGACCTGCTCGACGCCAAGTCGGACGCGGAGATGCTCGCCGGCAAGCTGGTCCACGGCATCGCGTACAGCACCGACGAAGGCAAGCCGCTGGCCGAGTTCATCGCCTCCTGCGCGGCCCGTCACGGCATCGCCCTGGACGTGCAGACTCATTTCAAGCCGCACGTGAACGACGACGACGGCATGTACATCAAGGCGGGTTTTCGCACGACGGTGATGAATTCGGGCGGCGGCCGCGATACGGAGTATCACCTGCCCGGCGACGTACCCGAGCGCGTGAACCTGGAGAACCTGGTGCGCAGCACGCAACTGCTGCTGGCGGCGGTCCTCGAGATCGCCGAGGGCGGCGCCGGCGTCCTGCGCGCGACATGACGCGGGCTGAAGTTATGTAAGTTACTTCCGGGACGCCGCTCGGGTAAGCGCGCGGCCTGCGGAAGTTCCGGAGACGCACAACTTGTTATCTTGACTCCAGCCGCAGGCGAAGAGCGGCGTCCCAGGTTATCGGCGGCAGGGCGATCTCGGCGCGGCCATCCGCGGCCACGGTCACTTTCTGCGTTGCGGTGACCGCCCCGCTCTGCGTCTCCCAGAACTCCACGGTCCACGTGCCGGGCGGCAGCGGCAGGAGCAGCCTTGCGTCCGCAACCGTCGGCGACGGCGTCTTGTCGCCGGCCGGCCGGTCATAGCGATAGTGCCGGTTCTGCACCCAGACCAGGGCTCGGCTCGATCCCGCCAGCCCATAGACCCGCAGCGGCGGCCCGGCCACCCGCCAGGGAATCTCGTAACCGACGGTGATCCAATCATGTCCCGTATCTTCGACCTTCACCTTGTGCCGCCCCGCCGGCAGGGCGATTCGATACGCCTTATTGTACTGCATCAGCGTCGCGTGATCGTCGCCCTTGTTCGTGTTCGGGAAGTCCCGTTTGAGGACTGCCTGGCCGTCGAGCGAAATCTCCAGACCTCCGCCGCCCCAGCCCGAAACGCCCTCGATCAGCACGCCGAAGGTCGCAGCCGCAGGCGCGTCGAGGTCGAAGGTCGCGGGGTTGTACAGTTCCTTGTGTCCCTTGAGGCTGTGCATAATGTGGGCCAGCGGCCGGTCGCTCGATAACCCGCCGAGGCGGTCAACCGTTACTGCGACCGGCTGGTTGAACGGGGCCGGACTCCACGACCCTTCGGTCGGAATGAGCGGCGAGGCTTCGGGGATGACGGCATCCGCCGGCCGGGCATAGACGATCTCGGCCTGGATGCGGCGCGGCTTTTGAGCGACGAAGTCGAAGCCCGCGATCCAGCGGGCAAACGAGCCGTAGATCGGGTAGAGCTTCTGCGGTTCGATATAGTCGTCCCAGTACCAGGTCATCGGCGTGCCGGCCTGCTCTTGGCCGACGCTGGCGTAGAGGGCGTTATGCAGGTGGATGCCGGTCGGGTCGAACCGCTCGAAGCCGCCTTCCGCATTCAGGCCGAACTCGCCGTGATAGTGCGGACGGTCGCGCGCCGCCGCCTTGGTCCGGCGATCCTCGTCGAGATAGGCCACCACGTCGCCGCCGGCGTAGTGATGGCTCTGCACGAAATCCAGCTCCGGCAAGGCGTCAAGCTGCGGATCGCCCTTGGAATTCCCCGTGCTCGTCGTGATGAGGTGTTGCCAGGGATCGAGGTTCCGCAGGTAACGCGCCATGTCGCGGTGCCAGGCGGCGACGCGGTCGCTCCGGTAATCGTCAATGCCGTCCACCTCGTTCCAGAACTCCCAGGCGAAGACGGAAGGGGAATAGCCCCAGCGGGCCACCAGGTAGCGCAACCGGTCGCGATAGGCCTGAAGCATCTCGGGATCGGTGAAGTAATCGGCCGGCTTCAGGCATGGTCCGCCGTTGGCCTTGTTGAAGACCGAGGACTCCCATTCGCCATATTGCTGCTTATGGCTCTGCAGGATATTGAAGCTGTCTATGCACAGGAGCACCCGGAGCCCAAGCCGCTCCGACTGCTCGATGGCCTGGTCCAGCCGCCAGGCATTGGCCAGGTCAATCCGCCTGCAGCCGCTCTCGCGGGTGTTCAGGCCGAAGGTGGTCCATTCCGGCGAGAGCCAGGCGCGCCAGTAGTTGCAGCCTTCCCGGGCATATTGCGGCAACCAGCGGTCATAGTCATACGTTCCGCCGCGGCCGGCCCAGCAGACGTTGGCGCCCAGCGGAAAGAACGACTCGCCGCGGTCGGTCACGAAGTAGCGGTAGTCGGCCGGCGAGCGGCGTATGTAACCGGGCGCGTCGGCCTGGGTGGCCATGATCTCCAGAGGTTTGTCGCAAGGCTGGATGGTCCAAGCTCCGCCTTGGGGAACGGCAACGGCGACCGTGACGCTGTGCGCCCCCGGTTCGCGCAACGCCAGCCGAATCTGCCAGCCCACCGGACCGGCAGGAGTGAGCCGCTCGACCCCGCTCTCGATCTTCCGCGTGAACGGCTGGTACAGGAATCCAGGTATGGTGCAGGTCTTGCCCGAGGGCGTCTTGACCGAGGCGAAGACCTCGCCATGGCATGCGGCCAGGCGCTCCGGATCGGCCGGGTTGAGCTCGACGGCGATAGTCACCCGCTCGAACATGGCCGCCGTGGCCTTGTCGGCCCGGGCCGACTGCACTGTCGGCCAAGGTAGGACCGGAGCGTCCGCCGCGCCGGCGTACGTTGACAAACAGGCCGCCAGGATACCTGCCGTGCAGGAAAGACTGATCGCTCTCAGCGGCGCGCCTCCATCTCGACGATTCCGCCTCATGGACCGGCATCTTATCAGTTCCGCCGGCGCCGTCAAACTTTTTTGCTGCCGAAAATGGCTTTGACAGCGGTCGTCTCGAGGCTACAATACCACCTTTGCCGGCCGGCCGTCCTCCGAGGGGCGGCCCAACGGCAAATCCCGAACGAGGATGGAATAACCGATGACCGCCCGACCCGCTTTCATGATTCTCGCCTGCATCGTCTCTCTGGCGCTCGATGCCGCCGCGGCGCGCGCCGAGCCTGCCGCGGCCGATCGCATTATGGAAACCAGCGGCGTCGCGCCTGCAGGCTGCACCATCGAAAAATTCCGCGTCCTCTCGCCTGCCATGGGTCGCGAGATCAAGGCCCTGGTGGTCCTGCCGCCGGAGTACAAGGCCCATCCGGAGAAGCGTTACCCGATCCTCTACACGCTCCACGGCGCCGCCGCGCCCTATGACTGCTTCAGCGCGATGCTCCCGCTGCTCCAGGCGCTCAAGGACAAGCCCATGATCGTCACCTGCATGGATGGCGACGCGTGGTCGTGGTACATTGACTCGCCCGTTCCGCTGGCCGCAGGGCGGGACCCGAAGGACACCGCTCGCGTCAAATCCCTCTTCACCACCTTTTTCTTCGACGAGTTCATTCCCTGCATTGATCGTCATTACCGCGTCAACCCCAGGCAGCGGATGCTGACCGGCTTTTCCATGGGCGGATTCGGGGCGCTGCACTATATGCTGGCCCGGCCCGGAGAATTCGTCTCCGTCAGCGCCCTCAGCGGCGCCTTCTTCCACTTGAACCCGCCTGACGAGAGAACGGAGAAATTCCTGTCGCCCATGCTCGGCCCTTACAAGGAGCATGCCGAACGCTACCGCGCGCTGGACCTTTTCACGCGGATCAAGGACCAGGTGGCGAACGGCGTTAAGATGCCGCCAATCTACCTGGCCTGCGGAACGGAGGATGGTCTGCTGGGGTCGAGCCGCGCGATGGCCGGGTTTCTGAAGGAACAGGGAGTCGCCTGCAAGTCCGTTGAATCCGCAGGCAAGCATGAATGGCCGTTCTGGAGAGACGCCTCGGCCGGCGTCATTGATTTCCACTGGCGCTCGCTGCAAGCGGACAAGGAGAAACCTTGATCACCTGGGAACAGCCGTGGCTGACGGCGGGAGACAAGTTGATCTGCTTCGGCGACAGCATCACCGAAGCGCCGAAGGGATATGTCCTGATCCTGCAGGAGCTGTTGGCGCGGCGGAAAATCGAGGTCATCAACGCCGGTCGCGGCGGAGACAAGACTCCGTGGGCGCTGACGCGTCTCGAAGCCAGCGTCATTCAGCCGAAGCCCACGGCCGTCTCCATCTTTCTCGGGACCAACGACGCGTGCATCGGCCGCCGGCGCTGGGCGGATGAGCCGACGGTTTCGCCGGAAGCCTACAAGTGCAACCTGATCTGGATGATCTTCCTGTGCAGGAAGGCGGGAATCGGCAAATTCAGCATCACGCCGCCGCTCTGGCGCGTTGAAGGGGAGCAGTGGGCCGAGCAGGGCGACATCCTGGCGCCTTACTGTCTGGCCGCGCGCGAGGCGGCCGACCAGGCGCAGGCGCGGTTCGTGCCGGCCGACGTCGCCTTCGCGGTCGAGTGGCAGCGCCATCCGGGCCACACCGGCCTGCTGCTCACCACCGACGGCGTGCATCTCACCGACCAGGGGAACCGGATCGTGGCCGAGACGATGCTCGAGGCATGGGGCGTGGCCGGCGGAACTCAAACAATTCCGGCTTAAGAGAGCGGCGACCTGCAAGGAGTGCGCGTGAGCCGCCGGATTGGTCTCGACACGATCTTTCTCCGCCCAACGCCCCGCATCGCGCACACGGAGTACTCGCTGGAGTATCACACCTCGCTGTTCAAGGACTCCGCCCGCGAATTGTACGATGCCTGGGAGCTGGACTTCCTCTGGTGCACGAACGACGGCCCGATCGAGTGGAGCAAGGCCGGGCGCTGCACCGACATGGGGCATGCCGAGTACGCGTCCGATGGCGCAGACCGCCGCCGCGCGGCCTGCTGCCCCTTCAGCAGTCCGGAGGAAGTTTACGGGTTCGACCCGCGGCGGGAATACGGCCTGCCCGCGCGCCGCGACCTGGTGCGTTTCTTTGAAGAGGACTACCGCAGGCTCTCGGACGCGAACCCCAACCAACTGATCACCGGCGGCTATTACAAGACGCTGATCTCCGGGGCCATCCAGGCCTTCGGCTGGGACATGCTGCTCACGGCGGCCGCCGACGAGGACCGCTTCGCCGGCGTCCTGGAGCGTTTCGCCCGTTACACTCTCGAGTACAACCTCGCGTGGGCCGAGACCTCGATCGAGGCGTTCATCCAGCACGACGACATGGTCTGGACCCAGGGCCCGTTCCTCCGTCCGGACTTCTATCGGCGCGTCATTTTCCCGCTCTATCGCCGGCTCTGGGAACCGCTCAGGCGCGCGGGCAAGCGGGTGATCTTCTGCTCCGACGGCACATGGGACATGTTCTATGACGACATCGCGGAGTGCGGCGCCGACGGTTTCTGCTTCGAGCCGAGCAACAACCTGGACGCCGCGGTGAGCCAGTACGGCAAGACGCACGTCATCATCGCCAGCAAGGTGGACTGCCGCACGCTGACCTTCAGCCCGTGGGAACAGGTCCGGGCGGAGATTGACGCGACGCTGCCGCTGGCCAAGGCATGCCCCGGCTTCATCTGGGCGGTCGGCAACCATATTCCGGCCAACGTCCCGGACGAAACGTGCCGGCGCTATATCGAATACCTGCAGGCGCACTGGCAGCGCTGACCGCAGGGTGAAGACGGCCGCTTCGGTTGCATTTGCGTCGGCGGAAGGTAAACTACCGGCAGGAAGGTTCACGGCGGTCGTGAACCGCCGGTCACAGAGGAAATCCCGCGCAAGGAGGTCAGCCGCATGAAGAAGTTCCCGCTGGGCATTCAGCTCTTCAGCGTACGCGACGAGTGCAAGAAGGACTTCAAGGGGACTCTGACGGCTTTGGCGAAACTGGGCTACCAGGGCGTGGAGTTCGCCCTGGAGTACGGCGGCATGCCGCCCGAACCACTGGCCGCTTTCCTCAAGCAACTCGGCCTGCGCTGTTGCGGAATCCACACCTCGCTCGCAGATGTCCTGGCGGAAGGCAGTGATTCCTACAAGTATGCGAAGGCCGTGCAATCGCGGTACATCACGACGAGTTGCGCCGGCGAGGTCGCCAAGGACTGGAAGGGAACGATCGAGAAGCTCAAGCAGGCCGGCCGCGTCGCGCAATCCGCCGGCATCGCCTTCACCTACCACAACCACGCGCCGGAGTTCCAGATGATCGAGGGCCAGTACGCGCTCGATATGCTCTACGCCGCCGCCGATCCCAAGACGGTCAAAGCCGAGCTGGATACGTACTGGATCAAGAAAGGCGGGGCAGACCCGGCGCCGTATATTTTGAAGTGCAAGGGCCGCGTGCCGCAGATCCACCTCAAAGACATGGACGCCGCCGACGGCAGCTTCACGGAAGTCGGCGCGGGGCTTATTGACCTGCCCGCCGTCTACGAAGCCTCCGAGGAGGCCGGCGCCCAGTGGATGATCTACGAGCAGGACCGGTGCAAGCGCCCGCCTCTCGAAAGCGCGAAAATCACCATCGAGAACCTGCGCAAGGCCAGGCTGGTCTGACAAGAGTTGCAGCCTGCCGGCCGGACGAGGAGAGCGCAATGAACGTTCACGAGACGAAGGTGCGGGTGCTCTACGCCCACACGGATAAAGGAGGCGTGGTCTATTACGCGAGGTATTTCGAGTTCTTCGAGGCCGGCCGCACCGAGTACTTCCGCTCGCTCGGGAGAAGCTACGCCGATTTCGAGCGGGCGGGATTCTTCCTGACCGTCGTCGAGGCCGCCTGCAAATATCTCGCGCCCGCCAAATACGACGACCTCCTCGCCATCCGCACGCGCGTGACGCAGGTCAGGCGGACCCGCGTGGACTTCGAGTACGAGGTGGCCGGTCCGGCCGGCGCCGCGCTCTGCCGGGGAAGCACCGTGCTCGCCTGCATCTCCGCCTCGACGCGCAGGCCGCGCGAACTGCCGGCAGAGATGCGCGCCATGCTCGAGAAGCAACTCAGCCCGTGAAGCGCGTCGGTCAAGGGACACTTCCAGAAAGGACGAGGCATGTTCAGACCCGGAAAGACATGGCTGGACACGGATGGCAACGCCATCCAGGCGCACGGCGGCGGCGTCAACTTCTTCAACGGGCGTTACTACTGGTATGGCGAAAACAAGACCGGCTGCAGCGCAAAGCAGTCGGAAGGGAAACCGTGGCATGCCGGGGCGAATTGTTATTCCTCGTCGGACCTGTACAACTGGACCTTAGAGGGAACCGTGTTGCCCGCGACGTCGCCCGACTTCAGCCACGAGCTCAACCCGCGCAGGATCATGGATCGCCCCCACGTCCTTTTCAACAAGGTGAACGAGAACTACGTGATGTGGGTGAAACTCGTCCCCGCCGACTGGCATGACCAGCACGTCGGCGTCGCGACGTCGCCCTCGGCGACCGGCCCGTTCACTCTGAAAAAGATCGTTCACCCGAACGGCATGTGCGCCGGCGACGCGAACCTGTTCGCCGAGGCCGCAGACGGAAAAGCGTACTATGTCTTCGGCCGGCCCCACACCGAGGTCGTGGTGGCCGATCTGACTCCCGACTACCTGGACACGACGGGGATGTACAGTTGCCACTTCCCTCAGCCGGGCGATCCGTGGGGCCGCGAGGCGCCGGCCATTTTCAAGCGCAGGCATACGTATTATATGATCACGTCGGGGACCACCGGCTATCGCCCCAACGAGGCGCAGTGGGCCAGCGCGCCCTTGATCCACGGTCCCTGGACCGTCCACGGCAGTCCCTGCATCGGCGAGGGAAGCGGCACGACGTTCGACTCCCAGTTCACGGCGGTGTTCGAAGTGGCCGATCGGCCCGGGTGTTTCATCGGCATGGCGGACCGGTGGAACAGCGAGGACATCGAAGCCTCGACCTACGTCTGGCTGCCCTTGGAGTTCAGAGACGGCGTTCTCGTCATCAAGTGGCTTGATGAATGGGATTTGTCCTGGTTTGAGAAGGCGCGCTAGCGCAACGAGCCGGCTGCGGATAACGGCATGCAGCCGCAGACCCGGATTTCCTAGGTTGTCGCTGCGCAGAAATCCGGGTCACGCCGAACGCTCCCCTCAGCGCCAGTAGCCGCCGCCGTGAACCCAGCCGCCGTGCGGCCCGCGGACCCAGCCGTGCGGAACCCACACTGCGCCCGCGTGCGGCCTGTGACCCCAGTAGCCGCGGTGCCAGCCCCAGCGACCGCCTTCCCACGCCCACCATCCGGGAATCCAGAGGAAATCCACGTCCGGGCCCGGCGCGGGTTCAATCACTTCCGCCGGGGGCGGAGGCGGTTGATCCACGCCGACGGCGATTTCCGGTCCCGGCGGAGGCGGAGCCGGCTCCGGCGCAACCACGACCACCGGCGGCGGCGGAGCATAGTACACCCGCCGCGGCCGCGGACCCCAGTCCACGTAGCAGCCGCCAATAACCAGGCATCCGGCTGCCAGGGACCCTACCACCAGTTTTGTTGCGCTCACCTTCCATCCTCCTAAAATGTCTATAGACTTATTTCCGCCTGTGTCATTCGGGATTTCCCGCAGGGAAGCCTTCCGCGCACGGGCAGGCATCAGACAATTGCATTTTGACGAATCCGGTCGTTTTTGTCAACCGTCGTCGCATCGTCTCAGCCAATCCGTGATTGACTCGCAAGAAGCAACAGCTATACTGTCCGCAGCAACGCGACGGGAAGGCGACGGAGCAAAAATCTCTCCGGAGAACGCGCATGCCGAGCAGAAAGGATGCGGCCATTGTGCGGGAGCTGGCCGCGCGCGCGGCGGAAATCGCCGCGCTGCCGGTGCAGGAGGAAAAGCGCGCATTGTGGCGCCGGCTCAACGCGCTCAAGCCGGCGCGTCCCATGGTGATGATAGACCAGGTCTGCTGGAACGAAATGAACGTCGGCGACGAACTGGCCCTGGCGTGCGCCGACGCGGAGTGCCGCGGGTACGAGGAACGCCTCCGGCGGACGATTTTCCAATGGAAGCATTTTCCCGTGGACAGGCCGGTGGAGCCCTTCATCACCGTCCCCAAGGCGATTCGCAACAGCGGCTTCGGCGTCGCGATAGAGGAGCATACCGCCGTCACCGACCCGACGAGCGACGTGGTCGGCCACAAGTACGAAAACCAGTTTCGGACCGAAGCCGACCTGGAGAAGGTCCGCACGCCGCGAATCAGCCACGACGCCGCCGAGACCGGCCGCCGCATGGCCGTGGCCCATGAGCTCTTCGACGGCCTGCTCGAAGTGCGGCCATGGGGCGCCGATCCCTACCTCTCGCTGTGGGACCTCATCGCGATGTGGATGGGCGTCGAGAAAGCATTGTTCGCCCTGGCGGACAAGCCCGAGTTCATGCACTGCCTGGTAGCCCGTTTGACGGAGGGCTACTTGTGCATGCTCGATCAACTGGAGGACCAGGGACTCCTGTGCGAACCCCAGAGCCTGATCCACTGCACGGGCGCCTGCACGGACGAGCTGCCCGCTCCGGGCTACGACCCGCGGAAACCCCGCACGAAGGACCTGTGGATGTTCGGGCTGGCGCAGATGTTCGCCACGGTTTCGCCCGGCATGTTCAAGGAATTCGAGGTCGCTTACGCCAGCCGGATCTGCGAGCGCTTCGGCCTGGTCTACTACGGCTGTTGCGATCCGCTGGACGGCAAGATGGCCGAAGTCCGCATGATCCCGAACGTGCGCAAGGTCTCCATGAGTCCGTGGGTGAACGAAGAGCGCGGCGCGGCGGAGATCGGGCGCGACTTCGTCTACTCCCGGAAGCCCAGCCCCGCTTTGCTCGCCACGGATCATTTCAACCCGGAGAAGGTCCGCGCGGACCTGGCGGCGACGCGGGCGGTCTGCGAGAAATACGGATGCCCGCTGGAGTTCATCCTGAAGGACATCAGCACCGTGCGCTATGAGCCGCAGCGCCTTTTCGAGTGGGCCCGCATCGCCATGCAGGTGGCGGGCGGCTGATGCCCGCGTTCATCAGGGGAAATCCCGGAGTCGCACAGGCCATGAGCCGCATCTCGGCCGCACTGCTTTGTCTGCTGCTCGGCGGTTGCGGCGGCGCGCCCGACGGCAAGGTCCACGTCTCTTACTGGGAGAAGTGGACCGGCGCCGAGGGCGAGGCGATGCAGAAGGTGGTGGACCAGTTCAACCGCCGGCAGGACAAGATCGTCGTCGAGTATCTCGGCATCTCCGATCTCGCCCGAAAAACGCTCATCGCCACCGCGGGCGGCGACCCGCCGGACGTGGCGGGCATCTGGCTGGCCAATACCTACACGTTCGCGGACCTGAACGCGTTGCGGCCGCTGGATGATTTCATCCGCGGCGAAGGGACGACGCCGGAGAAGTGGGCTGAACAGTATGATCCGGTCTATGGGGACATGGGCGTCTACCGCGGCGTGACGTGGGCGGTGCCGAGCACGCCCTCCGTGGCGGTGCTCTACTGGAACAAGGCCATGTTCCGCGCCGCCGGGCTCGACCCGGAACACCCGCCGCGCACGCTGGCGGAACTGGACGACATGGCGGAGAAGCTGACGAAGCGCGACCCGCAGACGGGCCACGTCACGCAGCTCGGTTTTCTGCCGCAGGAGCCGGGCTGGTTTGCGTGGGCGTTCCCGCAATGGTTCGGCGGCCGGCTCTGGGACGGCCGGGAGATCACCATCGGCACGGCGCCGGGCAATCTGGAATCTTATGAGTGGGTGCGGAAATACACCGAGAAGTACGGCCTGGAGGAGATCAAGTCGTTCACGAGCGGGTTCGGCAATTTCGCGTCGCCCCAGAACCCGTTCTTCTCCGCCCAGATCGCGATGGTCTTCCAGGGCGTCTGGATGAGCAACTACATCCGCCAGTTCTCGCCCGGCATGGAATACGGCTGCGCGCCCTGGCCGGCGGTGAAACCGGAACTCGCGGACTTCGCAGTGGCGGATGCCGACATGCTCGCCATTCCGCGCGGCGCCAAACATCCGAAAGAGGCGTGGGAATTCCTGAAATTCGTCAGCTCCATCAACCCGCAGGCCCGCAGCCGGGACGAACTGGTCGGCATGGAACTGCTCTGCTACCTGCAGGAGAAGAACTCGCCTCTGCGCCGGTGGAGCCCGTTCTTCGAGCGGCATCACCCGCATCCGTACATTGAGCTGTTCCGCCGACTGGCGGAGAGCCCGCATGCCGTGCAGACGCCGAAGATCGGCATCTGGGAGGAATTCGCCAGCGAGCAGGATGAAGTCTTCGAGAGCGTGCGCCTGCTGATCGAGCCGCCTGCCGCGGCGCTGGCGTTCTGCCAGGAGCGCGTGGCCGAGCGCTGGGCCGAGCACCGGCGGAGCATGGCGCGGCACGGTCTCCATGCCGGGACGGAATCGCCGCGGCCGTCCGTTGCCGGAGGCGCTCGAGAGCCATGACCTCCCACGAAAAACGCGATCTGCGCTGCGGCCTGGCCTTCTGCGCGCCATGGTTCATCGGGCTGGGCCTCTTCACGATCTACCCGGTCGCGGCGTCGCTGTTCTACAGCTTTTGCGATTACTCCGTGCTGCAATCGCCGGTGTGGATCGGCCTGGAGAATTACCGGCACATGGCCGGCGACACCGTGTTCTGGCAATCGCTCAGGAACACGCTCTTTTATACCGCGCTCTCGCTGCCGCTGGGCATGATCGTGTCGCTGGCGCTGGCGATGCTGCTCAACACCAAGGTGCGCGGGATGACGGTGTTCCGCGTGATTTTCTACCTGCCGTCCATCATCCCGGTCGTCGCCAGCGCGATGCTGTGGCTGTGGATTTTCAACGGCCAGTACGGCGTGCTCAACTGGGTGCTGCGGCCGATCCTCGGCCTCTTCGGCCAGACGCCGCCGACGTGGCTGGCCGACCCGGCCTGGGCCAAGCCGGCGCTCGTGCTGATGAGCCTGTGGGGCGTCGGCAACTCGATGGTGATCTACCTGGCCGGCCTGCAGGACGTGCCGAAGGAACTCTACGAATCCGCCGAGATTGACGGCGCGAACTGGTGGGGCCGGCTGTGGCACATCACGCTGCCGATGATCTCGCCGGTGATTTATTTCAACCTGATCATGGGCATCATCGGCACGCTGCAGGTCTTCACGCAGGTCTTCGTCATGACCGGCGGCGCGGAGGGCTCGCCGGCGCGCTCGACGCTATTCTACGCGCTGTACCTGTTCTCGACCGCGTTCTACGACCTGCGGATGGGCTACGCCAGCGCCATGGCCTGGGTGCTGTTCGTCATCATCGTGGCGCTGACGATCCTCGCCACCAAGCTGACCGAGAAGCGCGTGCATTATTCAGGGTAAGCCGTGGACGCTTTGCGGACCATGAAACGCCGTTCCGCGATGACCCGCTTCCTGATTTACGGGCTGCTGCTCGGCGGCTCGGCGGTGTTCCTGTTTCCCCTGGTCTGGATGCTCTGCACCTCGCTCAAGCCGGTCGAGCAGACCATGACTCTGCCGCTGACGTGGCTGCCGCGGGCGTTCTACGCCGTCGTCGGCGGCCGGCGGATGGAGGTGACGCGCGATTACCGCATCGAGCAGCCGAGCGTCATCGTCGTCCCGAGCGAAGGCCCGGCCGCCGGCAGGCGCGTGCTGCTGCCCGCCGGCGCTTTCGACCCGCAGAAGAGCCTCGCGCGCATCCAGCTCTTCGAGGACGGCCTGCCGGTTGAGAGATCCGTCCCGGCGAAACGGGTCAAGGAGGTCGCGCCCGGCTGGTGGCACGTCACCGAATTCTCGGCGACCATCGTGCGCCCGCACGAGCTGGACTGGGACGTTGTGCCGGAGTCGGCGCTGGAGTCGAAGATTCGCCCGCGATGGGACAACTACCCGACCGCCCTGGCCACGATGGACGGGCGCAGCCTGGAAGAGGTCGAAGGCTCCGTCGTGCGCCCCGGCAGCGGCGTCAGCGAAGACACCCTCGTCTCGTTCAGCACCTTCCTGCGCAACACGCTCTTCGTCTGCGTGCTCGGCGTCATCGGCTCCGTGTTCTCCAACGCGCTCATCGCCTACGGCTTCGCCCGCGTTCGCTGGCGCGGCCGCGACACCCTGTTCGTACTGACGCTGGTCACGATGATGGTTCCGTTCCCGGTGCTCATGGTGCCGATGTACGGCGTGTTCAAGACGCTCGGCTGGATCGGCACGCTCAAGCCGCTGTGGGTGCCGGCGTTTTTCGGCAGCGCGTTCAACATCTTCCTCATGCGCCAGTTCTTCCGCACCATCCCCGAGGAACTGAGCGAGGCCGCGCGGATTGACGGCTGCAGCGAATGGGGCATCTTCTGGCGGATCATCCTGCCGCTGAGCTGGCCGGTGCTGGCGGTCGTCGCGCTGTTTCACTTCCTCTGGGCGTGGAACGACTTCATGGGACCGCTGCTCTACCTCACTCGCAAGCACACCTTCACCCTGGCGCTGGCGCTGCAGAACTACCAGAGCCAGCACGGCGGCGTGCAGTGGCACCTGCTCATGGCCGCCAGCGCCGTCGTCGTCCTGCCGATCATCATCCTGTTCTTCTTCACTCAGAAGACCTTCATCAGGGGCATCGCGACTTCGGGAATTAAAGGCTGAGAAAATCAGAGCCTCACGGTCCCGGCCTCCAGCGCGCGGTCGCAGGCCAGCGTCAACCGCAGCGAGGCGACCGCGTCGGCGAAGTCGCAGACATTGCCGCTCCAGTCGCCGCTGCCGACCATCTCCAGGAACCGCTCGCCCTCATAGCTGTAGATCGAAGCCCTGCCCTGCTGGAAGCTCCGCGTCTCCGCGCCCTCCTCAACGATGAGCGTCCCTTCGGCCGGTTTGATCCGGTAGAAGCGCTTGCGCCCGCTCAGCGCGATCTCATTGCGCCAGCTTTCGGCCAGCCAACTGTGCAGATGCGTGGCCACCGGACCGGCGGCAAACCGCAGGGTGAGGCCGATGATCTCTTCGATGGTATAACCGGGGACCTTCTTCTGCGCCGGGTTGGCGGCGAGCCCGCGGACTTCCTTCACCTCGCCGAAAAGATAGCGCATCAGGTCCAGGTTGTGGGTCGCCTGGTCCACGAGCGTGCCGCCGGAAAGTTTCTTGTCGGAGAACCAACTGCGCTTCTTCCCCATCGGGCAACCGTAGAAGGATTGGACCGCGTCAATCACGTCGTCGGCCATCGCCTCGCGCAGTCTTTGAACGACGGGCATGGCGCGGAAGACGTAGCCGACCATCACGCGGCCCCTGGCGGCTTTGATCTCGCGCGCCAGCCGCGCGGCGGCCTTCTCGTCGCGCCCGGCGGGCTTTTCGCAGAAGACGGGAATTCCCTTCTTCGCGCAAGCCAGCAGCATCTCGCGCCGGGCCAGCGGCGGCGTGCAGAGGTACACCGCGTCGAGCCGCGTTTTTTCCAGCATCGGCCTGAAGTCGCTGAACGGCTCGCCGCCGAATTCCCTGTGCCGGCGCTCCAGGTTCTCGGGCTGGATGTCGCACAGCGCGGCGATCTCCACGTCCTTGCGCGACTGGAGATAGCCCAGGTGCACGCCGGAGATGTTGCCCGTGCCGATGAGTCCGACCCGAATCATGGTTCACTCCTTGGCCAGGAGATCTTCGAGGTAGCTCACGGTCTCGCGGATGTCCCTGGCCTGTTGCTCGCCGGTGATCTCCCGCTCGATGATGAACTCGCCCGCGAAGCCGATCTCGTCGAGCCGGCGGACGAACTCCGGGAAGCGCACCTTGCCGGCGCCCACCTTGACCTCCGCGCCCAGCTTCATCGGATCGGTCGGGTAGAGGGCGTCCTTGGCATGGACGTTCCTGACGTATCTTCCGAACACGTCGAGCGCGTCAATCGGGTTGCCTTTGCCGTAGAGGATCAGGTTGGCCGGGTCCAGGTTGATGCCCAGGTTCTCAGCGCCCACCGCCTGGATCAGGCGAAGCAGCGTCACCGGCGTCTCCTGCCCGGTTTCGAACCAGAACTCGAGGCCCAGCCGCTGCATGTAGCCGGCCAGGTCGCGGACGGTCGCCACGACTTCATGAAACAGCGGGTTGAGCGGCTCTTCGGGGACGAACCCCAGGTGCGTGAGGACCGCCGGCAGCCCGGCGCGCGCGGCGAAGTCCGCGGCCTTCATCAGTTGGGCTACCCTGGCGGCGCGCCACGCGGAAGGAACGATGCCGAGCGTGATCGGCCCCTCGACCAGGTTCCAAAGCCGCGGGCCCGCCGACCAGCCTGCACTGAGCGCGGTGATGCGCACGCCGGTGGACTGCGATTCATCGCGGAGCCGGTCGGCGTTCGTCTCGGTCAGGTCATCCTCCTGGCGCGTGTGGACCTGGCAGGTTTTCAGCCCGAACTGCTCCACCGGCGCGAGCGACGGCTGCCCCGGACGCAGCGCCGCGATGACGCCGATGCGGTCCCTGGGGCCGCGGCTCTTGCCTGCTCCTCTGGCCACCCGATTGCCTCCTTGACTTTACGCGGTCATTCCGATTCGCAGTGTCACCGCGTGCGCGCACGGAAGCATTGCGGGAAGCTGGACATGAAGGCCGGCGGCGTCGCAGGACCAGCGCAACGTTTCGCGGCAGCCGAGCAGCGCGACCGACGTCACAGCAGGTTGCCCGCTCGACAGGGAGCGGACGGTCAGCGCGGCGGAAGGAGCGGGCGCGGCCAGGCAGATCGCGTAAAGGACGCCCGGTTTTTCCGTGAACCGGAAGTCCTGCGGCGTGAACGTGCGCCCTTCTTTTTCGGCCATGGTGCCTGCCGCGAACTGCGTCGGCCCTTCGCCGTAAATGCGCCAGGGACGCGTGCCGTGGATCGCCTCGCCGTTGACCGCCATCCAATCGGCCAGGTCGGCCAGGATGCGCTCCTCCGAATCGTCGAGCGTGCCGTCGGCGCGCTGCGGGAAGTTCAGCAGGAGATTCCCGTTCTTGCTGACCACGTCCGCAAGCATTTGGATGATCTCCGGCGCGGACTTGTACCGGATGCCGGTCTTGTAGAACCAGTCGCCGATGCAGGTGTCCGTCTGCCAGGGCTCGGCGCGGGTTTCTTTGACCACGCCGCGCTCGATGTCCAGGACCCCGACGCCGTCGCGGTAGTCGCCCTGGTCGCCGCGCTGCCGGACCGCGCCCGCGTTCTTGACCGCATACACCGCCTCGGAGCGCCCGCCGTGGCGGCGGATGTTCCCGTTGTAGAAGTGCGCGACCAGCTTCCGCCCCGTCTCGCCGAAGGGAACGGCGCCGTCGGTGTAGAGCAGGTCCGGCTCGTATTGATCCACGAGGTCCTGGATCCGAAGAAACCACTGCCGCGGCCACCATTCAGGCGGGTTCACGGGGTAGGCGAAGCTGGTGTCCGGGTGCGGCGGGAAGTAGAACTCGGCATGCGCCGGATCGTTGCCGTCGTACGGCACGCCGGCCAGCGGGCCGCTCTGGTCCCGGCCCTTGTTCGTGTTGAACCAACAGTAACTGCGTTCGAGATGCTCCGTCACCCCGAAGCGCAGCCCGCGCTTCAGCGCCGCCGCGCGCCACAGGCCGACGATGTCCTTCTTCGGCCCCTTCTTGACGGCGTTCCAGCGGTGATGGCGCGAGTTCCAATTATCGAAGTTGTCGTGGTGCACTCCCTGGGCCACGAAATATTTCGCGCCGGCGCGGACGTAGAGCTCCATGAGGCGGTCTGGGTCGAATCGGTCCGCAGTCCACAGGGCGACAATGTCCTTGAAGCCGAACTTGGAGGGGTGGCCATAGGTCTTCACGTGATGCAGGTACTGCGCATGACCTTCGATGTACATGTTGCGAGCGTACCAGTCGCCCGCGCCCGGGACGGACTGCGGCCCCCAGTGCGCCCAGATTCCGAACTTCGCGTCGCGGAACCAGTCCGGGCAGCGATACTGCCGGAGCGATTCCCAGTCGGGCGCAAACGGCCCGGGGCAGCAAGCGATATCATTCGGTCGCATGTGTTCGCTCCTTCGGCTCTCCGGTCCCCGCCGCCGCGCCGGGCGGGACCAGGAGAGCCAGGATGGTCTGCGCGTAGATGCGGTGTCCGAAATCGTTCGGATGATTCAGGCCGTTGCCGGTCAGGTCCAGGAACGCCTTGCGCTGGAGCAGGCCGGTCCAGACCGCGGTCACGTCGGCGAGGACCGCGCCCTTTCCGCAGAGGCCGGCCAGCGCCTGGCGGATCAGCGGAAAGTTGTCCATCTCAGGCGCGTCCCACTCGGCGTTCGGCAGCATCGGCGCCACCAGGACGAACTCCGCCTCCGGCGCGGCGGCCCTGATCGCATCCTTCATGCCGCGGATGTTGGCGGCGAACTTCGCCATGTTCCCGCCGCACGCGTCGTTCATGCCGAAGGCGATGATCGCGAGGTCGGGCTTTGGGCCGGCGGTCACGAGAGCGATCTCCGCAAGCCCCTGCTCGGAAGTCCAGCCTCCGACCGCGAAGTTCCTGAAAGTCACCTTGGTCCCGTAAGCTCGCGCGAGGCCGAGCGCCGTCAGTTCGCCGTAGGCGGGCTGAAATGGCTCGGCGCCGACCTCCTTGCTGGCGTTGCCGCCCGCGGTGATGCTGTCGCCGAGCGCGCACAGCATGACCGGCTGCTTCCGCTTCAATTTGCCCAGCGCGACGGGCAGGTTCCCGCCCTGGAACCGCGGCACGTATCCTCTCCAGAGGCCGGCCGCGTGGGTATAGGTCGCGTCCACCTGCAAATCATGGAAGAAGCGGCCTTCGCCGAAGATCAGGTGCGTGGCGGGATCGCCGCGCTTCGCCGCGTGCCTGGGAAGGTTGCTGGCCGCCGGCGGATAGACCTCGCCGGGCGTCTTGAACGGAATCCTCGATCCGGCGACCAGGCACAGCGCCGCGCTATCCTTCTCCAAAACGAAGTCCTTGCCCTCTTCGAAGGAGGCCGCCCCGTTCGCGCTGCGGACGGAGAGGATCTTCTCCGGAGGGAACAGCAACGGCGCCCAGGCCTGCTCACCCTCTTTCCGCTGGAAGAAGAACAAGCTCTCGCGATCCTGGGTCGTTGAAGCCCAGAACGGGTTGAAGAGAGCGGCCACGGTATCAACGGTATTCGTCATGTCCTCTCGCTTTCGGCGGCGATCAGCATGAGTTTGAACCGGCTTGGAATCTGCTGAACGTCTTTACTTTCCCTGGATTCATGTCAACAAGACGGCAGGCTGCAGAATGGAGCGTCTACAATGCTTCGGAGAACTCATCAACATCAAGCTTGGCTTGGCGCAGGATGCCCCTTAGCGTACCGATTTTGAGTTCGCGATGCATAGGCACCACGCAACCTGTTTTGCCTCGCGGTGTTTCCCGGACCATGACCACGTGACTGCCGCGTTGTCGAGCTTGGCGGAATCCGAGCTTTTCCAGAGCCTTGACTGCCTCGCGTCCGGAAACTTTGCGCAAGTCAGGCATGGGCCGAGACCTCGAAGACCGTCAGAATCGGCTTCTCGGTTTCGGGCAGAGGGAATTCCTCCAGATAAAGTTCCGTCGCCTCTTTGAGATTTTCGACCGCTTCCTCGACCGACGTACCCTGGCTCACCGTGCCCACCTCGGGGCAGTCAGCCACATACATGTCCTCTTCGCGGTGAATCACCGCCGTCAGTGTGCGCGTACTCATCCTTCCAGCCTCCATGAAACTGCCGTTAGAACGTAGCAGAACGCTTGCCTGCCGGCAACAGCATGTCGGCGTCCAATTATGGACCGGGCAAAAGCCTGCCCGATCTCAAACCTCATTTCTCCACAATCCCCGGCAGCGCCAGCAGGACGTGCTCGGGCTGGAGAGACTGGCACATGAGGAGGACGTCGACGGCGGCCTGCCGCATGGGCGCGGGCATCGCGGCGAGCGCCTCCTGCATCGCCGGCGGCGCAAGCGTCTGGCCGAGTCCTTCGCGGATCAGGTCGGCGAAGTTCTTCGGCTCCGGCAGCGTGAGCACTTGATAGTCCTTGCCAATCCCCGCGGCTGTCGCCGCCGCCAGGATCGTCTGGTCCAGGCTCGCGATGCGATCCACCAGTCCCGCCTTCAATGCGTCGGCGCCGGTGAAGAGCCGGCCCTGCGCCACGTCGTCAATGTTCGCGATCTTCCCGCCGCGCGCCGACTTGACGCAGTCGGTGAACCGCGCGTAGATCTCCTCCATCTGTTTGTGCACCAGGGCGCGGCCGTCGGGATCGAAGGGCTGCGCCGGGCTGAAGAGTCCGGCGTTCCTGCCGCGAGCGATCTCCTGCATGTTCACGCCGATCTTGACCATGAGCTGCTGGAACACCAGTTTTCCGCCCACGACGCCGATGGAGCCGGTGAGCGTCGCCTCATCCGCGGAGATATCCCGGCCGGAGCACGCGATGTAATAGCCGCCGCTGGCGGCGATGCGGCCCATGGAAACCGTCACCGGCTTGGTCCGGTCGGCCTCGCGGAACATCTTCCAGATCTCGTCGCTGGCGGCGGCGCTGCCGCCCGGCGAGTCCACTCGCAGGACGATGGCCTTCACCTGCGCGTCGTCGAGCGCCTTTCGCAGGGCCTGGCGCATGCGCGCCGGGGTGACCGCGCCGCCGCCCAGGCCATTGTCCTCGACCAGGTCGTCCATGATGACGGCATCCGCATAGATCACCGCGATGGCCGGCTTCTTGTTCGCCGCCGCCGCCCGCTCCGCCAGCAGGATCGAGAAAAAGGCGAAGGGATTGGAGAGGTCGAGGCCCTTGCGCGCCTCCTTGCCGTAATCGGCCAGCATTTCCGTTTCGGTGGAGAAGCGTTTGTCCAGCCAGTCCTTCAGCTCGTCGCGGATGAGCAGGCCGTCCGCCAGCCCGGCCTCCTTCGCCTGGCGGCCGGTGAACCAGGCCTGGTCTATGGCGGCCGCCGCCTTGTCCTGGCCCAGCTTGCGGTTGGCCGCGAGGGCCTGGACCATCTGCCCGTAGAGACCGTCCACGATCCTCGTCATCTGCTCTTTGAACTCGGGGCTGGCCTCCGTGCGCGTGAACGGCTCCTCCGCGCCCTTGTACTTGCCCACCTGCAGCACGTCGGCCTGGACGCCGATCTTGTCGAGAAGCCCCTTGAAGAACATCAGGCCGAGGTCCACGCCGGGGATCAGCACGCTGCCCTGCTCGGGCATCAGGATGGCGTCCGCATTCGTGGCCAGGATGTAGGTCGCCGGGGTGAAAATGGGCGCGAAGACGAAGACCTTTTTCCCGCCTCCGCGCAGTTTCTGCACTATCCCGCCGAGTTCCTGGGCCTGGGCGAGCGAAAGGTTGAGGGCCTTCAGGTCCAGCAGGACGCCGCTGATGTTGGCGTCGGAGGCGGCCTTGTTGAGCGTGACCATCAACTGCGACAGGGCGGTGGTCCTGGGGCCGCCGCCGAAGAGCTGCCCGAGCGAGAACGCCGCCGGCCGCTCGGTCACCGCATTGCCGATGGCGATGACGGCGATCTTCGGCTTGGGCTGGGCGGCCGGCTCGTCCGCCCGGCACGGCCGCGCGGCACAGAGGGCCAGCATGATCGCGACGGACACGAATATCCCTGCGGCAGTTTGACGGGTCATGGATATCTCCCTGGAATTTGCCATATGGTCGCCCTCCACATGACGGTCGCGCATCGGACGCCGTATTCTGACGACTGGAGGCCGGCCGCGTCAAGCGTTTTTTCGGCCGCCCGCCGGCCTCGAACACGCGGAGAAACAGAACGTCGAGACGCTCTCCGTAGCAGGGGGCGCGAGGGTTGGCGAATATGCGCACACAGGTTGGCAAATAGGGCGGGGCGAAAAGAAGCCGCCAGCCGGCCGCAGAGACAAACACGCCTCGTGCCCGGCTCCCAGTGCTGCTGAAAGCCGGGCAGAGGTATGTTTCCGTGGGCTGTAACGGCCATTTGAGGCCTCGCTGAACGGTCGTTGGGGATGCGGCAGGGACGCGTCGTAGCGTTAGCTCAGCGTTCCCTGCGGCAAATACCCAGCGTCGCCGTCCGCAGCCCGCTGAGGGCCGTCCGTGGCGCCCGGGAGCGCCGCGAAATCGGACGTCGCTATTACACCACTATGTCTCTCCTGTCCGGATCCGCCGGCACACGGTTGATGTTGGGACTGAGGTGGACACAGCCTCAGCAGCACCTCGCGCGGCAGCGTCGCCGCCAGGACAAGCGCCTCGGTGACGATCTGGCGCATCAGCATGCAGCGGCCGGCGTGCGGCTGTGCGACGCCGCCGCAGAACTCCAGGCTCTCGCTCCGGCACGCGCCGCCGCAGACGTGCCGCGCCCAACACAGGCTGCATTCCTTCCTCGAGCAGAACCGGTTGTCGAGCCACTGCCCGCGCAGCACCT
>JBKQWE010000101.1:0-9112 GCA_052139675.1 Candidatus Brocadiia bacterium | reverse complement strand
GCCGGTTGTCCACCGGCTTGCGTCCGCCCTTGGCCGACCGTTTGAACTTCGGCAACAGCGGCTCGACCTTCGCCCATTGCGCGTCCGTCAGTCTCACCAGGCCTCGTGCCATGAAAAGGTCTCCTTTCCATGGCACGATTTAACATAACTGAGTGAAAATTAACAGTTAGGTCATATAAAGCCGTGGCAATTAACGGTTTAAGACAAATTCGGTTGTGAAACCGGCTCTAATACAATTTCGCTCAGCTTTCCATTAGAGGGCGGACCAACACAAGTTACATTTTTAACGGAAATCCAAGCAAGCGTCGTAACCAGTAGTCTCGATTATTTTGCTGACGGTTCTGTATACGTTGACCCAACAATCAGCGTAGAGGTTCCTGAAGGCGTTACTTATACAAGTGCGAGCGGCGCGGATTACTCGCCAACAGCAGTCCCTGAACCGGCCACGTTGCAGCTCCTCGGACTGGGGCTTGCCGGGCTTGTTGCGAAGCTCTCAAGGCGTAGGAATCTGTTGCCCGCCAATAATTAGGGACAGTGGGGCTGCTGAAAAAGTCGTCGGGCGAGGGCGCCCGACCTACGACAAACGGGATTTGCCCACAAATCGTGCAGGTCGGCCGCCCTCGGCCGACAAATTCCAATCAGGACAGGGCTTCTTCAACAGCCCCACAGTCACCTGTTATTGGCGCCCGATCTTGCCTTCCGACGGCCTTCGTGTAGTCGCCTGCCGCTCTCGGCAAAACCATTATACGCTCCAAGTGACATCGGTCAAATGTTGTCGCGGATGTTCAGAAAGACGATCCGCCCACGCGCGGCCCTCGCGCGCATGACTGGAAAGACGAGCCTAATTGGTTCGCTTAAGGACCTATTTGGCCAGCCATTTGTAGAGCCAAATATCATCCGTTCGCACGCGCGTGGGCTACTGCGGCCTGGCCCAGGGCGATGCAGCCGTCGTTCGGGGGGACTAGCTGGTGGGTGAGGACGCGGAAGTCTTTGCGCTCCAGGTCGCGGACGGTGCGCTCGAAAAGCAGCTTGTTCTGAAAGACGCCGCCGGAAAGCGCGACGCAGGAAATGTTCTCCGCTTCACGGATTCGCTCGCAGGTGGCGACCACGCCGTTGCACAGGCCGTTGTGGAACTCGGCCGAGATCGCCTCAGCCGGCACGTTCTCGCGCAGCCGCTCGACGGCCGAGCGGATGTACGAGCGCGGGTCGAGCAGGAACACGCCGTTCTCCCGTCGAATCTCGGACGGCAGCGCGCGCGTCACGCTCTCTTCCGCTGCGGCCTCCAGCTCCATCGGCGCCTGGCCTTCGTGCGTGTTGCGGTCGCAGATGCCGAGCAGCGAGGCGACCGCGTCGAACAGCCGGCCCGTGCTCGTGGTGAAAGGCGTATTGACGCGGCGTTCGATCATCTGGACGACCACGCGCGCGCGGCCCATGTCCATTCGCTTTACGAACGGGATGTCGAGATTCTCCCATTCCGGGCCGAACGCGGCGTGGAGATACGCGACGGCGGTGCGCCACGGTTCGGCGACGGCCGCGTCGCCGCCGGGAAGCGGCATCGGCGCCAGATGTCCGGCGCGCCGAAAATCCCGCAGGTCCGCGATAAGGAACTCGCCGCCCCAGATCGTCCCGTCCGACCCGTAGCCGGTGCCGTCGAGCGCGACGCCGAGCACCGGACCTTCCTCGCCATGTTCGGCCAGGACCGCGGCGACGTGCGCGTGGTGATGCTGGACGCCGACGAGCGGCCCGTTCGGCCATTGCTCAGGGCCGCCCTGGGGTTCTCGAATGGGCGGCCTTCCCTCCAGGCGCTTCGCGTACCGCGTCGAGAAGTAGTCCGGGTGCAAGTCGTGCGCCACGATCTCCGGCTCGATCTCCAGAATCCGGCAGAGGTGCGCCACGGTCTCCTCGAAGAAATCCAGCGCCTGCGCGTTCTTCAGGTCGCCGAGGTGCTGGCCGAGGAAGGCGTTGCGCCCTTTCGTCAGGCAGACGGCGCCTTTGAGTTCCGCGCCGACGGCGAGAACTTTCGGCCCATCGCGCGGGAAAACGATCGGCAGCGGGACGTATCCGCGCGCCCGGCGCAGCAGGCGTTCGCGGCCTGCCATGACGCGCGCGATGGAATCGTCGCTCCGCGCGCAGATGTCGCGGTTGTGCACCAGGAACGCATCGGCGATGCCGCGCAGCCGCTCGAGCGCTTCGCCGTTCGAGATGCAGAGCGGCTCGTCGGTGAGGTTGGCGCTGGTCATGACGAGCGCCGCGAAGCCTTCTGCGAGCAGCAGGTGCTGAATCGGCGTGCACGGGAGCATCACGCCGTAGCTCCGGTTGCGCGGCGCGACGGAGGGCGCCAGGCGTTCCGGCTCGCGCTTGCGCAGCAGGACAATCGGCCTGCGGAAACTGAGCAGGAGTTCGCGCTCCGCCTCGCCGGCCTCGGCGTACTGCATGACGGCTTCGAGGTCGTTCGACATCACCGCGAATGGTTTTTCCTCACGCCGCTTGCGCCGGCGGAGTTCGCGAACGGCCTCTTCACTCGCGGCATCGCAGGCGAGATGGAATCCGCCGAGTCCCTTGATCGCGAGGATTTCGCCCCGCTTCAGCCGCGCGGCTGTCTCGCGGATCGGGTCCGGCGCATCCAGCCGGCGGCCGGCCGGGTCCCAGAGTTGCACCGCCGGTCCGCAGGCCGGGCACGCGACCGGCTGGGCATGGAATCGGCGGTCGGCCGGATCGTGGTACTCCCGGCTGCACGCCGCGCACATCGGGAAATCCTTCATCGTCGTATTCGGCCGGTCGTACGGGACGTCCGTGACGATGGTGTAGCGCGGGCCGCAGTTAGTGCAGTTGATGAAAGGATACCGGAACCGGCGGTCGGCGGGATCGAAAAGCTCTCTCAGGCAGTCGGCGCAGACGTTCGTGTCGGGCGAAATGAGCGCACTGCGCTCGGCCCCGGCGCGGCTCTCGCGGATGATGAACGCCTTCTCGCCGACCGGCGGCGCGAAGCTCTGCGTAAGGTCGGCGATTTTCGCGAGCGGAGGCAGCTCGGTCTGAAGGTCATGGACGAAACGATTGATCGCTTCCCACGGGCCTTCGACCTCGATCTTGACCCCTTCCGCGTCGTTCAGCACCCATCCGGCGAGCCGGTGTCGCGCGGCAAGCTGGTACACGAACGGCCTGAACCCGACGCCCTGAACCACGCCGGCGACCGCGAGATGTTTCCGGACGCGCTCCGAAGGTTCCAATCAGTCCTCGAGATTCAGGCGGCGCAGCTCCTCCGGCGCGAGTTGGACCTCCAGCCCCTGCAAGGCGATGCGGGTCTCGTTGAGCGACCGCGGGCCGATCAGGGGGAAGGTCGGGAACGGCTGGCAGAGCACGTAGGCGAGGGCGATGTTGATCGGCTGCACGCCGCGCTTCGCGGCCATTTCTTTGGCGCGCGCCAGGCGCTTGAAATTATCCTCGCTGTACCAGCAGCGGACGAGTTCCGCGTCCGAGCGGTTCTCCGGGCTCGCGGCGCCGGCGAAAAAGCCGCGCGCCTGGCTCGACCAGGGCAGGAGCGTCATCTGCGTGCGGCGGAACCACTCGCGCGAGCGCGCGTCGGAGGAGGCCAGGCATCCCTTCCACGGGGCCTCGATCATGCGCGCGAGACTGAAGTTGTTGCTGACCATCGCGAACCCGGCCAGCGTGTGCGTGCGGGCGTACTCGTTCGCGGCTTCGACGCGCTCGAGGCTCCAGTTCGACCCGCCGAAGACGCGTATTCGCCCGGCGCGCTGGTGCTCGGCCATCACGTCCACGAATTCCCCGACCGGGATCTCTGTGTTGTCGCGGTGCATCATGTAGATGTCCAGGTAGTCCGTCTGGAGGCGCTCCAGGCTCTGCATGAGTTGACCGGTGAGGTCCTTTGGATTGCAGGAGGGCGTATGCGCGCCCTTGTCAATGAGGATGACCTGGCGGCGGATATTCCGGTCCTTGACCCATTGGCCGAGGACTTTTTCGCACGCGCCGCCGGCGTAAATCCATGCGGTGTCGAAGCAGTTGCCGCCGGACTCGAAGAAATCGTCGAACATCACTTGCGCCATCGGCAGGGTCGTCTGGTTGTCCGCGCCCATGACCAGCCGCGAAACGGGCGATTCGATTCCCGGTATCCGGCCGAATTTCATGCGATGGTCCTTCCGCACGGCGAGCGGCCGCCGATGGACCGGCAGCCGATTCGCCCCGGGCTTCTCCGCATCGTAGACGACGCCGACGGCCTGCCGCCAGCGGTCCAGCGATTTCATGTTGCCGAGGCTGTCTTCCCAGGTCATCGCCGGCGAGGGCGCCTGCCGCTCGGCGATGTGGGCCGCGACCGTGTCGGCCTCGATTGAGTAGAGCGGCCGCGGGCACTGCACCGCGATCTCCTGCGGCTCGGCCGGGCCGCGCTTCCGGACCAGGATGCGCGCCGTGCCGCCGTTGCGCGCGGGCACGAAAGGATCGGGCAGGAAAATGCTGCCTTCCGATCCGTCAATGCGGACGACGTTTTCCTGCGTCACGCGAACGCCGGTCGAAAGCTCCGCGACGATGCCGCCGGGAAACTTCAGCGCGGCGATGGCCCACTCATCCGCGCCGGTGGCCGCGTTGAGTTTGCCGCACCCGGTCAGCTCGACCGGCTCCGCGAAGTCCTTCCCCAGCGCGGCGCCCGCGACGAGCCGCGCGATCGAGACGCAGTAGCAGCCGACGTCGAGGATTCCGCCGCCGCCCAAGGCGTTCTTGAGCAGACGCGCTTCCTCGTTCGTCGGGCCGGCGAAGCTGAACGCCGCGTGGATGACGCACACCTCGCCGATCGCCTTCGAGCGGATCAGCTCGACGAGCCGCGCCGTCTGCGGATGGCAGCGGTACATGAACGCCTCCATGAGGAAGACGTCATGCCGCCGCGCGGCCTCGACGGAGGCCATCGCTTCGGGGTAGTTCAGCGCGAGCGGTTTCTCGCAGAGGATGTGCTTTCCGGCTTCCGCGGCCTTGATCGTCCATTCCGCGTGCATCGGATGCGGTGTCGCGATGTAGACCGCCTGGACTTGCGGGTCGGCGAGCAGTTCCTCGTAGCTGGCATGGCGGCGCGGGATGCCGAACTGCGCGGCGAACGCCTCGGCGGTTTCCTTCGAGCGGCTGCCGACGGCGACCAGCCGCCCTGCTTCGGACTCCGCCACCGCCTTGGCGAAGGTGCGCGCGATGGCGCCGGTTCCCAGAATGCCCCAAGCCAGGCGATCCTTCATTGAAGCCCTTTCCGTGTGTGTTTCACCGCGTTGAATTCGCGCTTTCCGGCGCCTTGCCGGTGATTTGCTCCGGCGTCGGCAGCTCCGCGGCGTTCCAGCCGCCGCCCAGCGCCACGATGAGCTGGACGCTGGAGGTCATCTGCTGGGACCGGATGGTAACGGCCGTCTGCTGGTTAGTCAAGAGAGCCAGTTGCGCGGTGATGACGTTGAGGTAGCTGTCTATCCCGAGTTCGTACCGGTGCGTGGCGAGCGCCAGGGTCCGCGCGGCCGACGCGACCGCGGCATCCTCCTGGCCGACCTGCTGCGAGAGGATGCGCAGCGCCGCCAGGCTGTCCTCGACTTCCTGAAAGGCCGTCAGCACCGTCTGCCGGTAGTTCGCGACCGTGGCGTTGTACTGCGCCCGGCTCTGTTCCACCACGGCGCTTCTCAGGCCGGCGTCGAAGATCGTCTCGGTCAGCCCTGCGCCGACGGACCAGAGTTTGATCGGATCCTTGATAAGATTTCCGATCGGGTCGCCGCTTAGCAACCCCGCCGAACCGGTCAGCGTCAGCGTCGGGAAGAAGGCCGCCTTCGCGATGCCGATCTGCTCGTTCGCGGCGGCGACGTTGCGCTCGGATGCGGCGACGTCCGGGCGCCGCTCGAGAAGCTGCGACGGAATGCCGACGGGAATCGCCGGCGGCTTCGCCTTGAAAGGCTCGACCGGGATCGAGAGCGACGACGCCGGTTTGCCGATCAGGAGCGCGATGGCGTGCTCCAACTGGGCGCGCGCGATCCCGAGGCCGGTGGCCTGCGCTTGGACGGTTTTCAGCAGCGTTTCGGCCTGCGAGACGTCTTCGTCCGAAGCGATTCCGGCGGCGTACTGGACCTTGAGCAGATCCAGGTTCTTCTGATCGGCGGCGACCGTATCGGCGTTGACCTGGATGAGGTTATCCTGTGCGCGGAGCTGATAATAATCGGCGGCCAGGTCCGCCTGCGTGGTCAGCAGCAGCCCTTCGAGCGTGGCCGCGCTGGCCTGGGCCGTGAAGGTGGTCGCATTCACGTTGTTCCGGATATTGCCCCACAGGTCCGGCACCCAGGAGGCGTCGAGCGGCAGCAGGTACGTGCTCCAGTTTTGTTCCGACCTGGTAGCGGCCGGCGGCGGCGTGCCGGACTCGTACGATCGGGTTGCGGACGGCGACGTCGTCAGCACCGGGTAATACGCCGCGCGGGCCTCCTTGACCACGGCGCGCGCCGCCAGGAAATTGGCGAACGCCGCGGCGATGTTCTGGTTCGAGACGCTCACCTGCTCCTCAAGCGCGCTCAATTGCGGGTCGCCGAAGACCTCCCACCAGTGGCCGCGGCGGGCGTCGTCCTTCGGCTGCGCCGGCTTCCAGCCGGCAGCTTCCTTGAATGCGCCGGGCGTCTCGACGGAAGGCTTCTGATATTTCGGGGCGAGATTGCAGCCGCCGATCCACAGCGCAAAAGCCGCCGCCGAAACGGCGATGATCGAGAATTTCCGGTTCATGGATTTACTCCAACCTCTCGTACTGTCTCGCGCACGGGCTTTCCGTGCAGCTGCCTCCACCAGACGGCGACGCGGTCCAGATAGAGATAGACGACCGGCGTCGTGTAAAGGGTCAATACCTGGCTGACGGCCAATCCGCCGACGATGGCGATTCCGAGCGGCCGGCGCAGCTCCGAGCCGGTGCCCAGCCCCACGACGAGCGGCATGGCGCCGAGCATGGCGGCCATCGTGGTCATCAGGATGGGCCGAAACCGCAGCAAGCAGGCCTGGAAGATGGCGTCTCTCGAACTCTTGCCTTCCGTGCGCTCCGCATCGAGGGCGAAGTCAATCATCAGGATGGCATTCTTCTTGACGATGCCGATGAGCAGGATGATTCCGATGAGCGCAATGATGCTCAGGTCCGTATGACAGAACATCAGCGCCAGCACCGCGCCGAGGCCCGCCGACGGCAGAGTGGAGAGGATGGTGATCGGATGGATGTAGCTTTCGTAAAGGACTCCCAGCACGATGTAGACGGCCACTATCGCAATGGCGATCAGCCAGGGTTCGGTGGACAGGGACGCCGTGAAGGCCTGCAGCGTGCCCGAGAAGTCCCCGCGAATGCTCGCCGGCATGCCGGCGTCCTGCTTCATTTTATTGACCTCATCGCGGGCGTCGCTGAGCGCCATGCCCGGCGCGAGGTTGAACGACACCGTCACCGAGGGAAACTGTCCCTGGTGGTTCACCGCGATGGGCGCCGTGCCGGCCTCGAAATGCGTCACCGTGCTCAAAGGGACCTGGCCGCTGTTCGCGGTCGGAAGATAAATGTAACTCAGCCCTTCCGGGGTCTGCCAGTATTTAGGCGCGACCTCCATGACGACGTGGTACTGGTTCAGCGACGTGTACATCGTCGAGACCTGGTCCTGCCCGAAGGCGCCGTAGAGGGTGGAGTCGAGCGCCTGCGGCGTGATCCCCATCCGCATGGCCGTCGCGCGGTCGTAGACGAGGTGGGCCTGAAGTCCGTCGTTGCGCTGATCGCTGTTCACGTCGGTCAACCCGTGGAGTTTCTTCATCTTCGCGAGCATGATCGGCCCCCACTTGACCAGGTCCTGCAGGTTGTCGCACCAGACGGTGTACTGGTACTGCGCGGGGCTCGAGCGGCCGCCGATCCGCAGGTCCTGGCTGGCCTGCAGGTACATCGTCGCGCCGGCCACTTTCGACGCCGGGCGGCGCAGCCGGGCGATGACCTGGTCGGCGCTGGCATCGCGCTGGTTGCCCGGCTTCAAGGCGATGAACAAGCGTCCGGTGTCCGTGCCCGTGCCGCCGCCGGTGAAGGCGACGACGTTGGCCACGGCCGCGTCGGCCTTGACGATGTCCACAATGCGCAGCATTCTCGCCTGCATCGCCTGGAACGAACTGTTCTGCGCGCCCAGCACCTGACCGAACACAATGCCCGTGTCCTGCTGCGGGAAAAAGCCCTTGGGTATGGTGATGAACAGAAACACATTGAGCGCGATCGTCACGATCAGCGTGGTCAGCGTGATGGCGGGATGCCGCAGCACCCAGGACAGGCTGCGCTCGTAGACGCGCAGCATCCAGGCGAGCACCCTGCCGGTGGCGCGGTAGAACTTCCCCTCGTGCTCCTTGCGATGCGGCTTGAGCAGCCGCGAGCACATCATCGGCGTGGTGGTCAGCGAGACGCCCAGCGAGACGATGATGGCCACCGAGAGCGTGACGGCGAACTCGCGGAACAGCCGCCCAACGATGCCGCCCATCAGCAGGATCGGCGTGAAGACCGTCACGAGCGACAGGCTGATGGAGACGACCGTGAAGCCGATCTCGCGCGCGCCGCGCAAGGCGGCGTCCATCGGCGGCATGCCCTGTTCCAGGTGGCGCGTGATGTTCTCGATCACCACGATCGCGTCGTCCACGACGAACCCCGTCGAGATCGTCATCGCCATCAGCGAGAGATTATCGAGGCTGTAATGGCAAAGGTACATGATGCCGAACGTGCCGATCAGCGAGACCGGGACCGCCACGCCGGGAATCATCGTCGCGCGCACGTTGCGCAGGAAAAGGAAGACCACCAGGATCACCAGCGAGACCGAGATGGCCAGCGTGATCTCCACGTCGCGGACCGACGCCCGGATCGTGGTCGTCCGGTCCATCATGACCGACAGGTCAATCGCCTGCGGGATGGACGCCTTCAGCGCCGGCAGCGCCTGCTTGATGCGGTCCACCGCGTCAATCACGTTCGCCTGTGGTTGCTTGAAGATCACCAGGAGCACGCTGGGCTTGCCGTTGGCGAAGCCGGCCGCGCGAACGTCTTCGACTGAATCCACGACGTTGGCGAAGTCCGAAAGCTTGACGGCGTCGCCGTTGTGGTAGCCGACGATCA
>JBKQWE010000100.1:0-11351 GCA_052139675.1 Candidatus Brocadiia bacterium | reverse complement strand
CGCCGTCAGCGCGCCGCGCAGCCGAGCCTTTCCCGTCGGGCACAACGGCAGCAGAACGCAATGCGCGCAGTCCGGGTTCCGCGCGTGGCACGTCTCGCGCCCGTGCCGGATCAGGAGCAGGTGCAGGGGGTAAACGATCTCCGGCGGGACCATCTCCTGCAACAGCCGGTGCGCCTCGACGGCGTTGACCTTCGGACCCAGGATGCCCAGCCGCTGCGTGAGGCGGTGAATGTGCGTGTCCACCGGGAACACCGGCTTGCCGAACGAGAAGAGCAGCACGCACGCCGCCGTCTTCGGGCCGACGCCGGGGATCGCGAGCAGGTAATCCCGCGCCGCCGCCGGGTCGGCGCTCTTCAGGAACTCCAGCGAGTACGCGTTGCGCTCCTTCCGGATGAGCCGCAGCATTTTCTGGATGCGCACGGACTTGGTGTTGGAGAGCCCGCTCACGCGGATAGCCGCCGCCACCCGCCGCGCCGGCGCTTTCTCGACCGCTTCCCAATTCGGAAACGCCGCCTTGAGCCGGCGGAAGCCCTCGCTGGAATTCCGGTCGTTCGTGTTCTGCGAGAGCACCGTCTGGATCAGCTCGTCGAGCGCCGTCCCCGACCGCTCCCATTTCGGGATTCCGTACAATGCGCCCAGGCGTTCGAACACGCTTTGCAGGATTCGGGATTTCATGGCTCCCTCGATCAGCCGGATGAAGGGATCGGGCCGATGGCGGCCATGTACAGCACCGTCTCGTCGTGCCCGTCCACGCCGAGGATCGCGTTCAGCTCGTCATCGAACAGCGCGCCGACCATGCAGCAGCCGAGGTCCAGCGCCGCGCACGCGAGGGCCACGTTTTGCGCCACGTGGCCGGCGTCGAGATAGATGTACCGGTACGCGCGCTGGGCGTATTTGGCCGCCGACCGCCCGACGACGGCGGTCCAGATGAGCAGCAGCGCCGCCTCCGCGCACATCTCCTGCCCGAGCGCCGCGCGTGCGCACTCCAGGCCAAGGTCGCCCGGGCCGACCAGCGCCAGGCTGCGGCTTTGCACCTCATAATGATAGCAGCCCGGCGGCAGGGAATGCACCTTGCGCGCCGCCGCGTAGGTCTCGATCGGATAGAGCGCCCCGGCCGAAGGCGCGGCGCGGAACTGCAGGCCCTCCTTTTCCCAGGTGATTCCTTGCCCGGCCCACAGCAGTTGCGAAAGTTCGCTCAGCGCGACTTCGCGCTCGCCGTACGATCGCACGGACCGCCGCGCGCGAATGGCATCCCATAATCCCGAGCCGCCGGCCACCTGCGGAGGAGGCAGCGGCGTGCGCGGATGGTCCGGCGGATAGATCTTCGGTGATGGGAACGGACGCTGCCACCGCGCGCCGCCGCCGGGCGACTCTCGGTGGTATTTCGTGCGCTCCTGAAATTCCTCGCCGATATGCCGCGGGTCCACCGGTCCTTCAGGCATGGCCGCGCCCCTTGGGCTTGAACGATGCGACGACGGCCTGGCCGAGCGTCTCGTTCATGCTGCCGGTGCGGTAGCCCTGCAGGTCGAGCGTGACATATGTATAGCCGAGTTCCTTGAACCGCGCGACGACTTGCGCGCGCGCTTCGTCCCCGGCCAGCAGCGCGATCTGCTCCGGCGGAACTTCGATGCGCGCGGTGTCGCCGTGGTGGCGCACGCGCACCTGCCGCACGCCGAGCGTCCGCACGAACGCCTCCGCCTTGTCCACGCGGCCGACGTTCTCCGCCGTGATCGTCTCGCCGTAGGGGAAACGGGACGAGAGGCACGCGTACGACGGCTTGTTCCACGTCGGCAGGCCGAGCGCCTGCGACGCCAGGCGCACCTCCTCCTTCGTGAAGCCGGCCTCCTGGAGCGGACTGCGAATGCCCAGCTCCGCCGCCGCGCGCGCGCCGGGGCGGAAATCGCCGGTGTCGTCCGCGTTCGAGCCGTCGAGCACGTGCCGCAGGTCCATCTCCTTCGCCAGCGCGCGGAGCTTGCCGAAAAGCTCCCGCTTGCAGTGATAGCAGCGGTCGGGCGGATTTTTGCGGAATCCCTCCAGCGAGAGTTCCTCCGTCTCGATGGCCAGGTGCCGGATGCCGATCCGTTTCGCCAGGGCCGTCGCCTCCTCGTACTCGCGCTCCGGATAAGTCTCCGAGCGCGCCGTCACCGCGGCGACGCGGTCGCCGAGTTCGTCGTGCGCCACCTTCGCCAGGAACGTGCTGTCCACGCCGCCGCTGAAGGCGATCAGCGCCGATTCCAGCGATCGCAACAGGGCGCGGAGAGACTCCAGCTTCCTCGCCAGTTCGTCGGTCATCCCGCGCACGGCATCCCGCGCGCTCTTGTCTGCTTCCATTCCGAGCCTCCTGAAGATTCGTGCTGCGCATCCATTCTAGCAACTCCGCCGCGCCCGGTCACCCGCCTCGGCGCTTGATACGGCGCAGCGGGCATGGTAACAATACCCTGGACGCCGGACGATCCAGTGGAGGAACTTGCCATCGCGCGCGCGCTGCGAAGGTTTTTCACCGAGTCGCTGCCCCAGCCGGGCGCGGCGTTCACCCTGCGCGGCGACGAGGCGCACCACATGCTGAACGTGGTGCGCGTCCGCGTCGGCGAGGAAGTGAGCCTCTTCGACGGCAGCGGGGCGGTGGCCTGCGCGCGGCTGCTCCAGGGGCGGCGCGGCGAGGCGATGCTGCAGGTCCTCAGCGTCGAGAGCGTGGACGTCGAAGCGCCGCGGAAGCTCACGATCGCCTGCTCCCTGCCGCGCGCCACGCGCATGGATTTTCTGATCGAGAAGTGCTGCGAGCTCGGGGTCAGCCGTTTCGTGCCGATGGTGGCGCGACGCAGCGTCGTGGATCCGCTGGCGCGGCAGGAGAACCATCTCGTGCGCTGGCGCCGGATCGCGCTGGAGGCGGCGAAGCAGTGCGGCCGCACGCGGTTGATGGAGATCACCGCCGTCTTGAGGTTCGAGGCGGCGCTGCCGACGCGTGAACCGGAGGCCCTGAGCCAGGCCGAAGGGCAAGACGCCCGCATGATTGCTTCTCCGGCGCCGGGCGGACCGGGGCTCGCCGAGTTCGCCGCCGGGCTGCAATCCGGACAGGGCGTCACGGCGTTCATCGGTCCGGAGGGCGGCTTTACGCCCGAGGAAATGGACCTGGCCGCGCACGCCGGTTGCGCCGCCGTCTCGCTGGGGCCGCGAATCCTGCGCGTCGAAACCGCTGCGGTGGCGCTGGCGGCCTGCCTGCTGCTGCGGTGAAACGGTCGGAAAGCAGCGGCCTAACACATTTTGCACGGCAATTAAACTGGCTTAATGGTTGACACCGGAGACCGATTGTGTTTATACTGCCAACCGAGGGCAACGTAAAAGTTCAAAGTCGCGTCGCAGCAGCCGTTCGACTTTGGCACGCATCCGGCAGCACGTGGGTCAAGCTCGTCTGGAGGTCGCCAATGCACGGAACCGCGAGGCGCGGCGCAGGGACACCTCAAAGAGATCTCGCGCGCGGCCGTCGAATCGGCCCGCCGGTTTCCCGCCGCGGCATCAGCCTCATCGAAACGCTCGTCGCATTCGCCATCCTCGCCGTCGCCCTGACCGTCCTGGCGCAGATCCTCTCCTGGGCGATGCACGAGTCGGCCTTCTCGCGCCGCCGCGCGGAGGCCACGCTGCTCGCGCAGGAGCGGATGGAGGACCTGCTGGCGCATCGCGCCGATCTCGCCGCATGGGAAACGGCGGCGAAGAAGGCGTTCGTCTTCGACCGGAAGACCGAGAAATACTGCTTCGACGAACCGGGCCATCCGCATCCCGAGTTGGCCATCTTCCGATGGACCTGGCTGATCGAGGACATGAAGGACCATCCCGGCCTGAAGAAGATCAGCGTGCAGATGTACTGGCTGCGCAGCGGAGTCGAGGGCGCCGGCGGAAAGCGCGAGCTGTGGACGACGCTGGTCGTGCCGGCGAAGCCTTCGGCGACCGCCGCCGCGGAGCCGAACCGGCTCGAGGGGGTGACCCAATGAACATCAGCAGACGCCGCGCCGCGGGATTCACTCTGATCGAGATCATGGTCGCCGTCGTGCTGACGGCCATCGTCGTGGGCATGGGCTTCGGCCTGCTGATCTCGGCCCAGCAGATCGCCCAGTTGCAGGAGGAGCAGTCCGCTTCGGGCCGCGACGGCTGGACCTTCATCTACCGGCTCACCCGGGAATTGCGCGAAGCGATCCCGCCGGACCAGTTGGGCAAAGCGGCGGAATGGAGCGGCATGAGCGCGTCGGCAAAACTGCTCGGCATGGTCTCCACAGACAAGTGGCCGGACATCAGCGTCAAAGACTTCGAGGGGCGCCAGTTGACCGTTTCCAAGGATACGATTCGATTTTGCACCCTGCGCGCCGTGTCGCCCAGCCAGCCGCCGGGGCCGGGCATGGTCGAGTATTCCCTCGACCGCGACGCGAAAAAGGATGTGGTCAACATCGTTCGGCGCGTGACATTGGCCGCTTCACCGGACAAGGTCGAGACCACGGTCATCGAGCCGTCGGACCCGAACAGCTCGTGCGGGTTCGTCTCGCTCGGGTTCCAGTACCTCGACGCCCAGGGCCAGTGGCATCCGGAATGGACGGATACGAAGACGATGCCGCGCGCGGTGCGCATCAGCGTCAGCACGCTCGTGCGGCCATCGCGCCGGATCAAGCTGCCGGTCATGAACCAGTACTCCACGCTTGTGTACCTTTCCACCGGTTCGAGGATACCGCAATGACCAAGAGTGCGCAGAATGCTGTGCATGGTCCGAGGCGCTTCGACCGATGCCTCAGCCTCAGGCGATCCCGCGCGGCCGGGCAGTCCCTGATCGTTGCGCTGGTCCTGCTGGGCTTCCTGACGGCGGTCATGGGCACCGTCTCGATCGAGCTGCTGACCGAGTCGAGCATCTCCAATGCCCGGCATTCGGAGGTGACGGCGTACTATATCGCCCGCGCCGGCATCGAAGCCGGCGTGAACCAGTTGCTGCTGGCCAAGTCGCCCGGCTACGAAGGGCTCGGCGACGCGTGGCACTCCAGCCAGAATGCGGAGTTGCGCGAGACCCTGCTCGGCGGCAACGAGGGCCATGCCGTCGGCCTTTATAAGGTCGCCTACTTCGACGTGGATTCCGGCCAGGAGCGCATCGGCATCGCCGACGAGGAGAGCAAGCTCAACATCAACACGGCCGAGCCGGCCCAGTTGCAGCGCCTGGACCCGGCGTTCACGGGCGACTTCGTCAACGCCATCGTGGAGCGCCGGCAGCAGAGGCAATTCGTCACGCTGAACGAGCTGAATCAACTCAAGGGCGCGCCGCGGAACTTCGTGACGAAAGACCGCGAGAGCCTCCTCACCGTGTGGGGCGATGGCAAGGTCAACATCAACACCGCCCCGCGCGCCGTGCTCGCGAGCCTGGGCATGGACGAGGAGCACATAAAGAAAATCGAGGAGTTCAGAAAGGGCACTGGCGGCCCCTCTGACATGGGCGCTTTCAAAACTCTCGGCGACGCCGGGCCCTACCTCGGAGGAATAGACGCGAAGTGGCTGACGACCGCCTCGTCCCACTTCTCGATCACCGCGCAGGGCTACCTGGTGGACGATCCCGCGATCAAGTGCAAGCTGCGCCAGGTCGTTCAGCGCGCGCCGGACGGCCTCCAGATCCTGCGGTTCGAACAATTGCCGTTCGAGAGATAGTCCGCGTTCGGACAGATTCCAGCACGGAAGAGACGAATGGCCGGAACGACGGAAGGCAACGATAAAAATTCCCGCGGCAAGCCCGGTCCGCGCGTCTCCCCTGTCAAGCCGTCCAAGATGCTCGAGGAGGTCCTGGCGAACGCGCAGGGCGAAACGCGCCGCCAGCTCCAGGATGCCATCGAGAAGAAGAAGACCACCGGCCGCAGCCTGACGGACATCCTCCGGCAGGACGTGGACCGCGACATGTTCAAGCGGATCTGGGCCTTCCTCGAAAAGCCGGCGGACGAGAAGCCCGGCCAGCCTGCCTCGCCGGACGCCCGGAAGATGAAAGACGTCCTCGTCGAAGGCGGCTGGATGACCTCCGACGAGATGTCCAGCGCGGGCGACGACGCCGGCCAGTACGATCCGGCGGTCGGCCGCGCGCTGGTGGAAAGCGGCGCGCTGACCGAAGACCAGCTCGCCGACGCCCTCGCCCAGCACGAGCGCTCGGGCGCCTCCGTCTGGCGCATTCTGGTCAACCGCGGCCTGCTCGCTCCGAAGCAGATCGCCGACGCCCGCAAGTACGGCTCGCTCAAGCCCTCCTCGACGGCGGACGATGCCGCCCTCGCCGAAATACTCGTGAAGACCGGCCTCGTCACCGAAGAACAATGCCGCAAGGCCATGGCCGAACGGAAAGCCACCGGGCGCGACGTGACGCAGATCCTGATTGACTCCTACGTCGTCACCCGGACGCAGCTCGGCGTCGCGCTGGCCAAGGAATACGGCGTTCCCTACGCGGACCTGACTCAGACCGAGATTGAGCCGGCCGCCGCGGCGCTGCTGCCGGAGCACCTGTGCGAAGAGAACCGCATGCTCCCCATCGCCGTCGCCGGCGACCGCGTGACCGTGGCCATGGCCAACCCGAACGACGCCTCCGCCCGCGACATGTTGCGGATGATGGTCAACAAGGAAATCGTCCCGGTGCTGGCATTCGACAAGGAACTGCTCGAAGCGCTCAAGCGCGAGCACGCGCGCGTCCAGGCCCAGGCGCCCGCTGCCGCCGCGCCCGCCAGCGCGTCCGCCCGCAGTCCGCTGACCCGGCTGAAGGAACGCCTTCGCGGCGCCGCCGGCAGCATGCAGGAAATGGCCACGATGGCCGAGAAGATGGGCGTCATTGACCTGGTGAGCTCGATCATCGAAGGCGCGATCAACTCCCGGGCGACCGACATCCACCTGGAACCGCAGACCTACGGGCTGCGCGTGCGCTACCGCATTGACGGCATGCTCTACGACGTGATGACCCTGCCCGAGAAGCTGGAGGAGGAAGTCATCGCGCGCGTCAAGGTCCTCTCCAACATGGATGTCACCGAGCGGCGCCACCCGCAGGACGGCCATTGCAGCATCGAAATCGGCGAGAAGACCTACGACATGCGCGCCGCCACCCTGCCGACCGTACTGGGCGAGAAGCTGGTCCTGCGCATGCTCAGCGCCGACGAGGTCTTCCTGGGGCTGGGCGAACTGGGCCTCGAGCCGGAACAGCTCCGGGCCGTGGAAGCGGCCGTCGCCCGGCCGTACGGCATGATCCTCGTCACCGGGCCGATCGCCGCCGGCAAGACCAGCACCCTTTACGCCGCCCTGAGCGAAATTGACATCTTCACGCGCAACGTCGTGACGATCGAGGACCCCGTCGAGTACCGCCTGCCCGGCATCAACCAGGTGGAAATTGACCACCGCGTGGACCGGACCTTCGCCAACATGCTCCGCGCGGTGCTGCGGCAGGACGCGAACGTAATGATGGTCGGCGAGATCCGCGATGAGGACACCGCCGCCGTCGCCGTCCGCGCGGCGATGACCGGCCACATGGTCTTCAGCACGCTGCACGCCAACGACGCCGTCGGCGCGATCGGCGCGCTCCGCCATCTGGGGATTCCCGCGTACCTGGTCACCAGCGCCGTCCACACCGTCGCGGCGCAGCGCCTGGTCCGCAAGGTCTGCCCGCGCTGCCGCGAACCCTACACGCCCGACGAATCGCTCCTGCGCGCGGCCGGCCTCGACCCGCAGGAAGTCCGCCGCATGATCTTCTACAAGGCCGTCGGCTGCAAGGAATGCTATCGCACCGGCTACCGCGGCCGCACCGGCATCTTCGAGATCCTCTCGATGGACGAAACGATCAAGAGCATGGTCCTCGCCGGTTCGGGCCATGACGAGATGGTGAAGGCGGCCCGGGAAAAGGGGATGATGAGTCTGATGCAAGCCGGCGTCAAGAAGGTGCAAGAGGGCGCAGTCACGCTCGAGGAGCTGCTGCGCGTCACGACGCTCTGACGGATTGCATGCGAAGGCCAGGTAACCGAGCAGGAGAAAAGGCATGGCAAAGAAGGACGAAGGCGTGGGACAAGCCGAAGGCGCGCAAGGCGACGTGGGAAAAGCCGTCGCCCGTGAGCTTCAGAAGAAAGCGCAGGAAGGAGGCGGCGGCCCGAGTCCGAATCCGCCGGCCGTCGCGTACTGGCGGCGAGGCCAACTCTTCGGCGGGGTCAAGCCGCATGAGATCTTCTCGTTCTGTAGTGCGCTGTCGCTCCTGCTGGAGTGCGGCCTGCCGCTGGTCAAGGCCCTGAACATCTTGGCCAGCCGGCTGGAGAACCGCACCCTGGCCCGCTCGGCCGCCGAAATGGCCAAAACCGTCGAGGAAGGGCGCAGCTTCTCCGACGCGGCCAGCCTGAACGCGCCGTTCCTGCCCGGCCAGTTCATCGCCATGGTGCGCGCCGGCGAGAAGACCGGCCGGCTGGGCGAAATGCTCAACCGCATCGCCGAAAGCGGTGAGCGCGTCCTCGCGTCGCGCCGCAAGCTCATCACCATGTTCATCTACCCGTTCATCATCGTGATCGTCGCCTTGACCGTCGTCGCGGTCGTCTTCGGCGTGCTCTCCAAGGGATTCGACTTCTTCACGCAGATGGAAATCAAGATCCCGTGGATGATGTCCACGCTGCTCAAGGTCGGCGCCGTGCTGCGCACCCCCGGCTTCTGGATCGGGGTCGTCATCGTGATCGTTGGCGTGCCGCTCCTCTACGCGATCGCGACGCGGTTCCTGGTGTTCCGCCTGCTGCGCGATCGCTTTCTGCTCCGTTGCCCCGGCATCAATCATTTCGTCAAGGAGGATATGCTGGCGAACTTCGGCCGCGTTTTCTCCACGATGCTCCACGCGGGCCTGCCGATCCAGGAATCGCTCCAGGCGGCGCATGACACCTGCCGGAACGAGGTCGGGCGCCTGACGTTCACGCGCGTGCAGGAGGCCGTCCGCCGCGGCCAGCGCATCACGCCGACGCTCGAGAGCAGCGGAGTTTTCCCGGTGCTGGCGTACGACCTCTGCGCCGCAGGCGAAGAGGCCGGCGCGCTCGACCGCGTTTTCTCGAAGCTGGGCGATTACTACGAGCAGAAGCTTCAAGACGAGGCCCAGATGATCTCCAAGGTCGTCCAGCCGGTGATCATCATCATCCTGGCCTTGATCGTCGGGTTCATCGTCATCGCGTTCTTCCAGATGTGGGCTCAGGCGCTGATCCAGTTGCAGGGTCAGATCGCGACCATGAGCTGAGACGTCCGGAATCGGATGCAGTCAGGTCGAAGAGGGCCGGGCGATATGCTCGGCCCTCCTTTTCTGGGGACTGACGGCTCGGGTTTGATGGACAGCGCCTCGTAATCGTAATCTTACTCGTAATCGTAATCGCCGTTTTCCGTTTCAGCGGCAAGACGGCCGAGTACGATTAGGATTACGATTACGATTATGATGTGGGTTATGAAACCAACTTCAGGAAAGGTCACAATGATCGGTCATTTCTCTCTCGCCGCCGTGGCCGTCGCGAATGGAGCCATAGTCCTGATGTCGCTCGCCGGGGCCGCCTTCGCGGCGGAACCGCCCGCGGCGCAGACGGTTATCTGGCATGAAGCCGAAGACGGAGTCCAGGCGCCGGACAGCCTCGGCCCGTGCGTCGCCTCGCGAGACATGGCCTCCGGCGGAGCGTTCCTGATGGGCGGCTCCGCCCTGCACAAAAAAGGCGCCGTGGCGAGCTATGAGCTGGAGGTTCCGCAGGCGATTGAAGGGGCGCAGATGATCTTTCGCTACGCCCGGCTGCACTGGCGCAGGACGATGGTCCCGGCCCACATCGGCGTGGAGATCACCAGCGGCGGGGAGACTCTCAAGGGCGTGGCCGAGTTCGGCGACACCGGCGGCTGGGGCTACAAGCCGTCGGACTGGAAGCTCTCGGCGGTCAAGCTGGGCTCGCTGAAGGCCGGCAAGTGCAAGGTGAAACTCACCGGCCTCGGCGACGACAATGACGTGGTGACGGACGGATTCTTCATTGCCTCCGCCGGTTTCAAGATCACCGCCGCGGAGCTGGCGCTCAACGTCGTCGCCATCACCTCGGACGGCTATATCGGCCTGCAGAGCGCAACGACCGTCAACCAGGACGCCGACCGGACCCTGCGGGTGGCCGCGCGAAGTTTCTCGAAGGAACCGCGCGTCATGGTGGCGATGGGCAAGACGGCCGAGTCGGCCGCGCCGCTGAAGGCCGCAGCCGCGGAGGCCGGTGAGGACGGCGCGACCCTGGCGAAGTTCGAGCTGCCGCCGAACCTCGCTGACGGCAAATACGTGGTCGTGGCGACCGGCCAGCGGCCGAAGTGCCGGATCGTCGTGCCGGTCATCGCGGCCGGGCAGTTCCTCGGTTCGCTGGACGAGGCGATGCAGTCGCTCGAGGCGTTCACGGCCGGACTGGCGAAGTCGTCGAAGCCGGATGACGTTCGCTGCCTGGCCGACTTCCAGCACCTTGTGGAATATCTGAAGGCCAACCGCGAGCGGCTGTTGAAGGCGGCGTCCGCGCCCGTGGATGTCTACAAACAGGGCCTCGCGGCCGAGGAGGGCGTCCCGAATCCGGCGCCGCTGGTCGAGGACATGCAGCGCGCCCTGGCGCAAGCCCGCGAGACGATGCGGCGGCTCAAGGCCGGCGAGGACCCGTACGCGGGCCGCGTGGGCGACTTGCGGCGGGCCTGGCGGTCGGCGGCCTCCGGCGAATTGCGGATCTACCGCGTTGAAGTTCCGTCGGGCTACGAGAAGGCGGAGAAGGTGCCGTTCATTCTGATGCTGCACGGCGGCGGACAGGACGAGAACTATTTCCCGACCCTCGACCGCGGCAAGCTGCTCGAAATGCTGGACCGCCGCGACTACCTGATGGCCTGCCCCAAGTACGTCGGCAACAGCCCCAACTTCGTCGCCGACACCGTCCAACTGATCGAACTGCTGCGCAAGGAGTACCCCAAGATAGACCCCGCGAGGATTTATTGCACCGGCCTGTCCATGGGCGGCTTCGGCACGTATACCATGGCGACGAGCCACCCCGAACTGTTCGCGGCCATCTGCTGCGTTTCAGGAACCGGCAGACCGGACCGTGCGGAAATGCTCAAGACCGTGCCGCTGCTCATCCTGCAAGGCGGCATGGACGAGGTCGTGCCGCCGGCCGGCGCCGAGAGAGTGGCGGCCCGGATGAAAGAACTCGGCGAGACCGTTCAGCTCAAAATCTCTCCGTTCTACGGACATGATTACCACGGCGAAGAGTACCTGAAGCTGACGCTGGACTTCTTCGACAAATACTCGAAGCAGTGAGGGCGGCGGCTTCCATTCGATGAGCGGATTGGAGTGGAGCGCGGAAGGCGGCAAG
>JBKQWE010000099.1:0-2806 GCA_052139675.1 Candidatus Brocadiia bacterium | reverse complement strand
CTGGACAAGCAATATCTGAAATTCGGCGAGCAGTTCGAGCGCCGGTACCTGACGCAGCAGGAGTACGACGACCGCACCATCACGGAGACCCTCGAATTGGGCTGGGACGTGATCTCCGTCCTGCCTCGGGAGGAATTGCACCGCCTGAGCGACGCGGACCTGGATGAGCATTATCGGAAAGAGAAGTAATGGCGAAGCTGGACGTCCCGCCCACCAAATCGAGCCTGCTGCGCCTGAAGCGCGACCTGCGCTTCGCCCGCGAGGGATATGAGATGCTCGAGGAGAAGCGCCAGATCCTCATCCTCGAGCTGATGGGCACGGTCCAGAAGACGAAGGCCGTTCAGAAGGAAGTCCAGGAGAAACTGGACGCGGCTTTCGGGGCGCTGCGCGAGGCGCTGATCCGGAACGGCGCGCTGCGGCTGACCTCGGATGCAGGCGCGCCGCGGCCGGAGCATTCCGCCGAAGTCTCGACCCGCGCACTGATGGGCATTTACCTGCCGACCATTTCGGCCGAACATCCCGCCGCCGGTCCCGCGACCAGCCTGATGGCCGGGAACACCACGCTGGACGAAGTCACGGCCGCTTTCGCCGGCGCCATGGAGAGCATAGACCGGCTGGCGGAGATCCAGAACGCCGTCTTCCGGCTGGCCCGCGAGGTACGCAAAACGCAGCGCCGCGTCAACGCGCTCGAAAAGATTTTCATCCCTGCCTACGTCGAGACCCTGCGGTTCATCACCGATGCGCTGGAGGAGCGCGAGCGCGACGAGTTCATCGTCATGAGGAAGGTCAAGGAACGGCTCGCGAAGAGACGCTGAATCCGGTCGCAACGCGTGCTGAAGAATTGCCCGCCGACTCCAGTCACGACCGCCATTCCCGGTTCACGGTTTCGTCCGCCGCCCCACGTCGGAAAATTTCTGCCCCAGGTCCTTGCGCGTGCGCCGGATCTCTTCCACGTACCCGCAGCCGGCGTAACCGCCGGTGGTCTCGATCACTCTCCGGATCGGCACGCAGATGAAGGCGCGGCCGTCCACGGTTCGGTGGAATCCCAGCCGGGCCTCGTAGATCTCGCAGGAGTAGCGCCCGTCCGCCTCGCGCCGCAGGTGCTCGCACGGGTGCCCGTCCGTGGACCCGCAGCACACGCCGCAGCGCAGGCACAGGTCGGCGGCGTAGAACTCTTCCGGAGGGAACCACCGCGCCGGCGGAACCGGATTAGTCTTCATAGAGAGTCAGTACCCCGCAGGCGCCTCATCGGCTGCCGCCCGCCCTCGGCTGGCGTTTCGGTTTCACTGCCGCTCCGGCGCCGGAACGGTCATGCTTTCGTAATCTTCCGCCCGGCGCAATTGGTCGTGACACCGGGATTCGAGCAGGCTGATGCGCGAGGCGCACGCGTCGGCGATCTGCCCGTAGCGATACGCCTTCCCCTCGTTCTCGTCGGCCAGCGTGCTGTACTGGTCCGCCAGTGCGGGACGCTGCCGCTCTCCCACCGACGGGTCCGACCAGACTGCGGCCGACTTGGCGCGATAGGAAGCGGCCAGCTTCAGGGAGTCCGATTGCTTGCCTTCGAGGTCATCCTGCTGCAGCGTCAGCCGGTTGATCTCATCCTTGACGTCGATCGCGCGGGCCTCGGAGATCATGGCCGCTTCCCTGCCGGGATGAGCAATGGCCCGTTCAATGTTTTCGCCGCTCACCGTGCTGCGACAGCCGAGGACCGACCCGAAGGCGAACAGAACCGCCGAGGCCAGCGCCGCCCAGCTCCCCGCCGCGTGTCCCGCCAGAAATTCCCGGACGTTCATGTCGGTTCCTTTCTAATGAAGGCGATATCCTGCTGCCTGAAGACGGCCACCACCGCGTGACGGCTCACCTCGATGACGGTGGCATCGTACATGCGCTTGCCGTCGCTGTGGCGGAAGCACTGGGCATCGTAGACCGTGGCAAAGCCTTCGCTGGCGCGATGTTTGAAATCCCAGATCGTTCCGTCAGGGCCGAGGCGCATTTGTCCCAGAATGCGGAAGCTCTCCGTGAGCAACATGACCTTTTCGCGGTTTTCGGCCTCTGCCATGTCCTCTCCTCATTGAGCGATCAGCCGGCGAGGTCCTCGTACCAGCCGACCAGCTTGCACACGACCTGGATTTCGGTGCGGCGCGCGAGGTGCTCGCGGTACTCGGGATTCAGCGGCCGGAGCCGCAGGTCCTCGTTCTTCTCCATGAACACCTGGGCGAATTCATCGCCCGTGCGCGTCTTGACGTAGGCGAAATCGCCGTTCTCCACTTTCGCGTCGCTCGAGAAAATCAGGATGCTCCCGGGCTTGAAGCTCCGCCCGCCTGCGGCGTTCATCATGCTGTCCGATCCCAGTTCCAGCGCAAAGCAGGTTTGCGGCGCCTGGATCCGGGAAAGATAAATCAGCCCCGAGGGCGGGCCGATGACCGTATTCGTCTCGGAGAAATACAGCCGCGTGTTGTCGGCGAAGCGATAGACGTTCATCGGCCGGACGATTCCGTCCGACGGCATGACCACATCCGCGACGGACGATTCTTCGGACTCCTCGATGAGCTCTTCGGTCTTCGCCGCATAGAGCGTTTCGACGTCCAGCCCCGCCTCCGCCGCTTCCACGATGGCCATGACCAGGTCGTCGTTCACTTGGAACTTGTCGAGCGCATCGAGCAACTGGAGCAATGCGACGGGCCGCTTGACGCCCGCGGCGGTTTCCTCCGCGGCCGGGGCGGTTTCCACCGGGGCCGGCCGCGCGGCGACGGGCGGCGCCGCCCGCGCCGGTTTGGCGGCCGCCGCCGGCGCGGCGGCGGCCGGC
>JBKQWE010000098.1:0-11005 GCA_052139675.1 Candidatus Brocadiia bacterium | reverse complement strand
ATCGATCCGCGCGGGCGATTCGGCGGCGTCCAGTTCTACGGCGACCCGGCCTACGACTGGGCGAAGTTGTGGTATTCGCTGGTCGGCGGCTACGATCAGTTCAACCGCAAGCGCTTTGTGCTGACGCTGGACTTTCCTGTGGTCGAGATCGAAATCGCCCCCTCTGGCTGGGAACATCTCGCGCCGGTCATGGCCGAGCGCCTGGGGCCTGACATGATGCGCCGGGTGCATCTGCTGCACGGGCTGATCTGGCTGTCGCTGTCTGGGTATGTGACAGATTGTTACGATAGCATGTTGGCGGCTTGGTTTAAGGGGATGCTGGAACTGGAAGGGGCGACGGCGTGAACACTCTATCGACTGCCGAGACTTTGCCGTGGCTTTTTACCGGCGCGCATCCGTCTTTGGATGGCAAGTATGCGATCGGTGCGATCGTCTCCGAGAAGATTGGCGGCGCGGTCGTCGCCCTCTCATATGACGGCCATGACATGGAGACGAATTTGACGCGGCTTAACGAAGCTGGTCGGTTCATTGTTGAAAAAGTCAATGGCGCAGACGGCCAAGATTGTGCCCTCCAACTGACGTGCGCCGAAGCAATCGCACGACAAATCGCGATAAAAGACTTTGCTTATTCAGACGCTTTCACAACGCCCCCTTTGCGTTCCTATGTGCAAGTGTCGAAAAGAACCGGTCAACAGCAGACTTCACTCCTTCCAAAGGCACTTCCAACCCCCTTTCTGCCGCCGACTCGTCCCTCTGATCCAGCCGCCGATACGCCGCCACCCGATCTGCGTGCGCGTTTTGTGGACGCACTTACAGAAGCATTTAGTGAATGGCTTGCTGAGAACTATAACATCGTCGACGGCGGCGGGACCGGCAACGTCGTTCAGCTTTTTGCGGCTTTGACCGCCGCTTCCGCGAAAGCGTGCAACTCGGAATGATCGGCGCCGCCGGCCCGGCTGTGATTGCCGAGATCGACCGGCAGTCCAGGCCGCCGGTTCAGATGGTACTTTTTTCCGGCATCGGCGACCACGTCCTCTGGCTCGGCCTGCTGCCGCATGTCCGCCGCAACCACCGCGTCATCGTCACCTGTGCGCCAGCGATGGAGGGGCTGGCGTGGCTGTATCCGCACGCCTATGACGAACTGCGCGTCGAGGCGCTACCGGATGCTGAGATCGAGGCGCTGAAACGCGGTCCCGTCGATGGCCGCATGCTCGCGTGGCACGGCTGCTGGCGGGGCTCGGAACTCGACTGGCTCGCGCGGCACAGCCCTGGCGGAACGGTCGCCGACGTGGTGCGGGACGTGCTGGGGTGTCCGGGGGCGGAGATCGTGGGGCCGGAGTGGACAAACTTTCTTTGGGACGGTTGGCGACATTGGTCACGCCGCACCGTCCTCCTCGCCCCCTTCGCCCACACCGCCATCACCCGGCTGCCCGACCAGTGGTGGTCGGACGCCGCCGCACATCTGACCGCCCGCGGGTTTACCGTCGTGACCAATGTCGCCAACCGCGGCCGGGGCTACGACTATTCCCGCGCCGGCCCCGTCCTGCCGCAGATTCCCGGCACGCTGGCGGTTGACATCCCGCTGTCCGAAATCGGTCCGTTCGCCGAGCGCTGCGGTTTCGTGCTATGCGCGCGGTCTGGGCTGAGCGACCTGCTGGCCCGAACGAGCGCGCGCATGACCGTGATCTGGCCCCGCGACGAGACGATGGCCGCCTACCACGATCGGCATTTCGCCGCGTGGTCGGTCGCCCGCGTTCACGGCGGCGCGGCGCGCGAGGCCTGGGTGGACAAGGGGGCGGGGTTCGATCCTGTGCTGCTGGCGGATTGGACGCATGGCTAAGAAACCCGACTGGCGCAAGCTGCTGGCGCGGTTCACCGACCAGTTGCGCATCGTCAGCCGCGAGGCTAGCGTCAAGCCCGGCGAGCGTGGCACGAAGGTCGAACTTTGGGGCAGCCAGACCCGCATCCTCGAAGAAATCGCCAAGGGGCTGGATGACAGCGTCCACAAGTTCTACGTATCCAAGTCCCGCCAGCTCGGCTCGACGACGGTGTTCGTCATCATCCTGATCTTCTGGTTGGCCGTCCACCCGAAGATGAAGGGAGCGCTGGTGGTCGACCAGGACAAGACCCGCGACGACTTCCGCGAAGTGATCCGCTCGATCATCGACAGCATCCCGCCGACCTATTTCGGTTCGGCGTTCGGCCTCAAACCCAAGGGCGGCGACAACAAATACTTCATGGCGTTCACCAACGGCAGCCAGCTCAACTTTCTGGTCGCAGGCACGTCGGGGAGCAAGGAGAACTGGGGCGAAAGCTCGGGTTACTCGATCGTGATCTTGTCGGAAGTGAGCAAATACGGCTCGCCTGAGGGCCTGAACAACTTCGAAGAGGCGATGTCCGAGCACAACCCGGATCGACTCTATGTCTACGAATCGACCTCGAACGGCCGGAACCACTGGTATTCCCGCTGGAAGGCGGCCGAGGCCGACCCGATCACCTGCCGCTGCATCTTTGTTGGCTGGTGGTCGAAGGAACTGAACGCGATCAAGCGCAACGACGCGCGGTTCGCGGTCTACGGGCAGGCGCCGCCGGACGAACGCGAGGCGAAGAAAATCCACGAGGTGCGCGAGCGCTACGGCCACCAGATCACGGCCGAGCAACTGGCGTGGCGGCGCTGGAAGTCGGCGGACCTCAGCAAGTCCGAGAACAGCCTCGACCAGAACCAGCCGTGGCTGCCGGAAGAGAGTTTCGTGCTGTCGGGCAAGTCGTATTTTCAGCCGCGCATCATCATGCACAACATGGAGCGGCTGAACCTTGTCGGCTACAAGGGGTTCCGCTTCTACATGGGCAAGGACTTCTGGTCTGCCGCCCTGGAACCGCTCGACGCCGCCCGCAACCGCAAGGACGAGATCCAGCTTCGCGTCTGGGCCGACCCGATGCCGGAGGGGCGCTATATCATCGGCGTCGACCCTGCCGGGGGGCGCGACACGAAGAACAACAACCACTGCGTCACGGTCTGGCGCTGCTACGCCGACAAGTTCATCCAGGTCGCCGAGTACGCCGACAACATGGCCGAGACCGCGCATTGCGCCTGGGTGCTGGCCTACCTCGCCGGCGTCTACCGCAACTGCCAGGCGATCGTCGAACTGAACGGCGGCTACGGCAAGGCGGTGATGACCGAACTGGATCATCTGCGCGACCAGTTGCGCGCCGACTACAACGCCGAGAAGCGCGGCGCGGTCACGAAGAAGAACCCCAAGGGCGACGACTGGTCGGACTTCCTATCGAACGCGCGCTACTACATTTACAAGCGCCCCGACAGTCCCGCCGCGATGGGATACGTGCTGAACTGGATCACCAACTTCGACAACAAGAGGCTGGTCTTCGCCGAGTTTCGCGACAACCACATCAATGACATTCTTGTCGTCAACTCGCGCCCGCTGCTCGACGAGATGCTGGACGTGATCGAGGACAACGAGCGCATGTCGATCGGCGCTCCTGGCAACCAGAAGGACGACCGCATCATGGCGGCGTGCCTCGCAAACCATGCCTACGTCCAGCACGAACGGCCGGGCCTGATCATGCAGGGCATGACCTACGAGCGAGTGACCAAGGACGAGTCCGGCATCAAGCTACAGGGGAATATCGTGAATCGCGCGGTCAGTGAATACTTCCGCAACTATGAGGCGGGAGTTGCGGAGAAGCCGCCGGAGCGGGCGTGGGCGGAAGAAAGGGGATTGCAATGATTGGCGAAACCCCCAAGCCCTGGTGGCAGACGATCGACGACAAGCCGACCATCGCGCTCGCTGGCCGTCTTGCCGGCGTGTTCACCGGCCTGCCGCCGGACGTGATGGTTCTCGCCTATCCACCGCAGATCGTGCGGGCGCCGTCGTGCGACGCGACGATAGTGCGGATCGGCGATCTCGCGCCACTGTGGACGTGCTATCTGGGCGCCGCGCGGCAGGCGATGGCGGCGCAGGCGGAACTGGCCGTCGATGAGGCGACGGGCGCCACGCCGGACGTGCTGGCGACGCCGAAGACGCCGGACAATCTGTGGCGGGACGAGAGGGGGCTGACCGATGGCGCTTAAACTCGCCGATCATCCGCACCACAAGGCGCCGGAGGTGAAGCCGTTCCAGGCGGCGGAACCCGCTGGAGAGTGGGTGCCGGGTGGCGAGCGTGGCGAGACGCTGGAGTTCGTGCCGGCCGAGGCGGAAGCCGACCCACCCCGCGATCCACCTCCGCCCGACTACGACCCGCCGCCCGAGCCGCAGCCCGATCCGTACTGGCGCGACATGCAAGACGCGCCACGCAACCGGCCGATCTATACGACCGCCGACCCCGAGCGCGACGCCGACGGGACGCTGACTTACTGGCGGGAGACACGCGAGAAGATCAACGGTCACAAGGGCTGGATTCCGATCGCCTACTGGGCGGCGGTGCTGTCGCGGCAGAAACTCGGGTTTGAGCCGGCCGGGTGGCGGGAGAGCATGGTGCAGCGGGAGACCGTAACCGCTTGATCCTCCCCGCCGCTCATCACCACCTACCGATTCCCGGGCGCGGGCTCGCCGTCATCGTGGTGCAGAACCCCGATCCGAGCTGCCTCGCGCGCTCGACCTCGCTGATGCGGATGTCCGAGGGCCAGTTCGACATGCTAACGGCTGGGCGGTGGAACGAGACCGGGCAGCCGATGTACTGGACGGTGCGTGCCGACGGCACGGGCGTGGTCTGGCCGCCGGCCGACCGCAACTATACGCTGCGGGCGCGCGATGCCGCCGGGCGCGATCCCGACGCGGTGCGCAAGCCGGTTTCGGTGTTTCCGGTCGCCGAGACAGTCGAGGCCGTCAACCGGCAGGTGGCGGAGGCGCGCGAGAAGGAAAGCGCTGCGCGCACGCAGCCGGTCGCCGAGTATTTCCGGCGGCCGATGGGGGAGGCTGATGAGTAGGTTTCTGGTCAAGCTCCGCTGCACGTCCTGCGCGCACAAGTTCAAGCGCATCATGTCCGCCGAAGACGAACTCCATCTCGCAGAGCTGCCGGACCCGCCATGCCCGCGCTGCGGCGTGATCCAGCACAAGCGCGGCATGGATGTGGGTGGCGGCAAGGCCCCCGCGGTCGGCGGGTCGCTTGCGGTGCGGGCGGTGGACGAAACGGCGCGCATCGTCATGGAGGACCACGGCATGACCGACCTCCGCTCCGACGTACGGGAGGGGGAGAGCATGGCGCCGAAGCTGCCGCCGAAGCAGCAGGCGCTGGCCGACAATTTCTTCGCGCCGCCGAAATCCCGGCGCAGCGCCGCGGGCGGCATCTTCTCCCTGCCTCCGGCCGCGGTGCTGAAGGCGGCGGTCGGCGGAAGGTTCATGACGCCGGACACGGTCGTGCCGATGGCGTCGCAGCGGGCGTCCGACCGGCCCGCGGTCAACGTGATCGCCGCGTCGGACCGGAACGGGCGGCCGATCAAACCCGCCTAGCGCCGCAACTCGCGCCGCGCTAAACTCCTCGCCGCAGGAACTGACAAACTCGCGGCCGGTCGCGACACGCCGACGCCGTAGCCCTGATCGGTGCCGGGGATGACGGCGACATCAAGGCGCGAGACGATCATGGCGCCCTGGTCGGTGGCGGCCAGGACGAAGGGGATGGGGTGGCGGATCATGCCTCAATCCTTGCGAACTTGCCGCCGTAGCGCCGCTCGAACTCCTCAATCGCGACGCTGTCAGGGAAGAGGTCGATCGGCACTCCGACAATGAGTGTGCAGTCCTCTTCTTTTAGCTGCTCATCATCTTCCCGCAGCAAATTTCGAAATTCGCAGAACGCGCGGCGCTGAGACACTGTCATGGGCCACGCCGCCGGAAACTCGCCGCCATGCTCGTTGGCCCATGCGAAAATCTGGCTAATGATGTGCTTCACAATTTTTCCGGTCGCGCTCATCTCCACATCCGCTCCCTGATCTCAGCCAGCGTGTATTCCAACCCCTTCTCGCGCCACAAGTCCAGCACATATTCGGTGCGTTCGCTGTCTGGTGTGGCACCCTTTGGCAACGCCGGCCGCCTCTTTCTCACCGAGTGATTGCGCGTCTCACGCGGCGCGACTATCGTCCGGGCCGTGTTCATTCCGCGCCAAAAGATCGGCCCGTGGGCGGCCGAACTGATCCGCGCTTGCACTCCCGACATCGAGGAGCGCATCCAGCGCGGTGCCCTCTACCGCAACCTCTATTTGACCGGCGACGAGAACGGCAATCCGGCCACCTACCCAAAAACGTTCGCGCACGTCGAAACGCTCGCCGCGATGCTGTTCTCGCCGCTGGAACTGCACTACAGCATCAAGTTCAACGGCGGCGGCAACCTGACGCAGCGCGCGATGGGCCGGGTCGCGTCGTCCGAGCTGCACGAGATGCTGTCCGAGGCCGGCGTCTACGAAAAGGCCAAGGGCGCCACCAAGTGGGGGCTGGTCAAGGGAACGGCGGCGGTCAAGCTCAACTGGGAGGATGACGGGTTCGCGCCCTACCTGATCCAGCCCGAGTTCCTGGGCGTGCTGCGCCCCGACGTGAACGAACTCAACCGCCAGCCGGCGTTCGTCCACACCGCCTACTACACGCCGTCGCAGTTCGCCCACGCCTTCCGAGCGCTCGGCAATATCGGCCCTCTGATGAAGGACATCGCCAAGCGAGGCCAGCGTGGGCGCCCAGACGAACGCCCCGATCGTGCCAACGCGCTGAAGCAGATCATCCTCGGCGGCCTCAACCCGTTCCAGCAGGCCGGCAACTCGCCGGCGATGGCCAGCAACCGCGGCATCGTCAACTGGCTCGGCGGCCCTCAGGCCACGTTCGACCCGAAGATCATGGCGCAACTGATCCGGCTCGACGAATTGTGGGTCAAGGACTCGACGACCGACGACTGGGCGACGTTCCAGATGGTGGGCGACGTCCTCGTGACCGGCGGCGAGGTGATCCGCAACGCCTTTTCGACGATGTACGACCCGAAGAACCCGATGCGCCGCCTGCCCGCGGCCTTTCGCGAGCACAACCCGCTGGACGGGATGCAGCCGTTCGTGATGTTCAATCCGAACGAGCTGGACGGCTATTTCTGGGGCCGCTCGGAGATCTGCAACATCGGCAGCCTCCAGATGCAGATGAACGCGCGCTGGGACGGCATCGCTCGGCTGTTGCGCCGGCAGGAGAAGCCGCCGCGCCTGTTCACCGGCACGACCGCGATCTCCCGCGACAAATACTCGGCGATGGACATGCCGGGGGGCTTCTTCGTCGATCCGAGTCCGCAAGCCAAGCAGCAGGCGCTCTATCCGGAGCTGCCCGAGGGCATGTGGGAAAGCCTCGAAAAGATCGAGGAGATGTTCGACAACATGTCCGGCATGCCGCCGGTGATGCGCGGCCGAGGCGAGTCCGGCGTCCGGGCGCAGGGCCACGCGCGCACGCTCACGCAGAACGCCTCGCCGCGGTTCAAGGAACGCGCGCTCGGCATCGAGGCATCGGTGACGCAGCTCGCGCAACTGGCGCTGGCGATGGTCAAGGCGATGGACAACCAGACGCTGGTCGCGTGGCTCAAGCCCGAGACGCAGAACGTGGTCGCGCTGATGAAGCCGGACGACGAGGAACTGGAGGCGCCGGCGCCGGGGATGAAGCAGTTCCCGTTCAGGTGGGTTCACATCCCCGAGAAAGCCAAGGTGCGCGTCGACAGCCATTCGTCCTCGCCGATCTTCGGCATGGAGGAGCGGGAGTTGCAGTTCGAACTCGCCAAGGCCGGCGCGATCGGGCCGGAGGAGTTGCTGGACTCGGTCCATCCTCCGAACGAAGAGGAGGCGATCTCGGCCCTGGAGCGCAAGGAAATCGCGCAGGCCAAGCTGATCGCCCAGCACCCGGAATTGCTTGAGCACCAGATGGGCGGCAAGAGGAAGAGGTGAACTACCTCCGCCTTAAGGAGGGGGAACTATCCGAGTCGGCAGTAAGTAAGGATTCCTTACGCACTGCCGCAGACGGCAAAACCTACCGCACGAAATTGTATGAGCAGATCGAGGAAAGAATCCTTTCCGTAGACAAAAATGAGATCAGTAAAATATTCGGCACCGAAGAGATGCTTACGCGGGAGCGTACTACGGAACTTGAGAATGTCTTCCGAGACAAGGGAAGCTATAAGGCCAGATCACTTGTTGAAAGCGATCATAGTAGGGTGCAAGCCTTACCTATCGTCGTTGTAAGAAATAAAAGCGGACACATTCTGCGTCTTATCCGCAAAGAGACAAACCCACAAAGCGACTTACACGAGAAAGTTGTGCTTTGGGCTGGTGGGCATGTGCGGCAGGAGGACGCTGATGAGGGTGATTCATTAAGATGGTGTGCGGTCCGCGAGATGCAGGAGGAATTGAGACTTCGTATAACCCCAGAATCTCTTAAGAGCCTTGGAAGCATTTATATAAATGACGCGACCAATACCTCAAAGCACGTCGCTTTAGTTTATGAATGGCGGGCAGAAACCGATTATGTTTCAGTCTCCTTAAATAACTCGGAGTTTTTTGAGCGGGGCGGCAAGTCTCTGCGGTGCGAATTTGTTGACAAGATTGCTCTGCGAAGTGACGCAGACGGCGGGAGGATCAGTGAACCTTGGTCAAAAACCGTTCTTGATCGCTTGTTGGTAGATTGAAGCGACCATGCTGGGTGTGGGTCACGCACGTATATAGACGCCCTTGCCCTGGGGCGAAAGAAGAAGTAAGGTGGCGCACCTACGGAAGCGGTCTACGCGAGTCCAAAGGGCTGTGACACGGCCAGCCACGCGCCCGCTTATGTCTCCGGTAGCGTCAGTAGGTTAGAGCATGCCCGTAAATGGGCAAGGTCGTTGGTTCGAGTCCAACCCGAAGCGATCGACATGGCCGCCGCCCCACTGCTACGCCGGCGGCGGTTTCCGCTTGTCTCATCCCAGACCGCCCCGTAGGGGATCACCCGACACGTGAAGAAAATCACTCTAATCCATGCTAAGCATTTACCATACAATGATGGTCATTTGGGTGAAGTGCTGGATACCATGCAACATGCTGGTCCACCGACCATTCGTACCATCATTCATGGTAAGCACCTAATCGCCTTGGAAGGCTCACATCGGTTAGCGGGTGCGCATATCTTAGGCTTGATTCCCAAACTGGTTATTTTGGAACCGGACTTAAATCAAGGACCATTGGATAATTTTTTCAATCAGGCGATTGCCACATTGCCAGTGTGGCAGTTTCCCTTCGTGTGGAAATTATATTTGAACAAATTTAAGTAGCTCAGTGGATAGAGCGCAAGGTTCCGGACCTTGAGGCCGCGCGTTCGAGCCGCGCCGGGGCGTCTCCCCCCATGACACACCATCCAAATCCAGTTGACATCCGTCCGCCGCCGACGCAACGTCCCATCGGCGGATACGTCGTGTCTCCGTCCTGTCCATCTCTCATGGAGCGTTCCAATGATGCGATTCCGGCGCCGCAAGCACGGCCGCAAGTAAGTCCCGCCGCTGGGCGGGGCTTGCGCGACGCGGTTCCGCCCCGCGGTTGGCTTGAGGAGACTGGATGCCGCCCTTCCCCGGGCAACTGCCGCCGGGCTTGACCGCCGCGCCGCCGAATGCGGGGCCGGCCGTCGCGCCGCATGGCAATCCTGGGAACGCCTCGCAGGGCCTGGGCGACATCAAGACGGCGCTGACCGCGCTGCAAAAAGCCCTGCCGTCCATCCCGATGGGCACCGAGCTGCACGAGGCGGTGCTGGGCGCGATCTCCAAGATCGGCAAGCACATGACCGAGGCGCAGAACAACCCGCAGATGCAGGTGCAGAACCTGCTGAAGATGCTGGCCGACCTCAAAGCCAAGCAGCCGCAGCAGGGCCTGGCCGGCGCAATGGGCGCCCCCGGCGCGCCGCCCCCGACGCCTCCGGCCCTTACCCCACCTCCCGCGCCACCCGGTGCGGCGATGGCTGCATAGAAGAGACACATGACCGACGCCGGCCGCCACGCTCGCCGCGCCGGTCTGAGCAAACATCCAGTCAGGAGCAACGAACATGGCAGCTCGCTTCCCCGGGCCGTACATCAACACAACGACGGCTGACGACCCCATGATGATCCGCACGGACATGGACAAGATGGGCATCGGCGCGAACAACGCCGGCCTGCCCAACAGCGTCAACTCGGGCGACATGACGATCAAGCATGTCGGCGCGTCGCTCGGCAACAAGGAGGGCTGACCATGTTGCGTGACCGCATGAAGCGCATGATGGGGCGCCGCCGCTGATGTCCGGCACCGCCGCGCCCGATCCGAAGGATCAGCTCGTCTCGATCCTGAACACGCTGTGGGGCGATCCCGATCTCGGGGAATCCGTGCGCCGCAAGGCCAAGGAGAAGTTCCCGCAGATCACCATCCCCGACGACGGGCCGGTGGCGACCAGCGTGCGGCGGCAGCTCGATGCCGAGCGCGCGGCGCGCGAGGCGCTGGAGAAGCGGCTGGCCGACCGCGATGCCGCCGAAGCGACTGCGCGCGCCGAGTCCGACTTGCGCAACTCGCTCGGTCGCGCGCAGTCGCGGTTCAAGCTGACCGACGACGGCCTCAAGGGCACGATGGCGCTGATGCAGGAACGGCAGATCGCCGACGCGGAGGCCGCCGCCGCGCTGTATGTGGACAGCCTGCCCAAGGCGCCACCGTCGTCTCCGGCCAATGCGTATTTCCCCGGGAAGTTCAATCTGTTCGGAACGACGGCCAAGGACGACCAGTGGGAACTGTTCCACACAGATCCAGACGCCGCGTTCGCGAAGGTGGTGAGTGAAGTATTCACCGAAATGCCGGTCGGCGGGTGACCACCTGGGCGGACAGCCTCCGGGCGTGCAGGCAGTGCGCGAAGGAATTCGCGCCGGGGCGGTGGAACCAGTTCTACTGCGATCCGTGTCGCGCGCACTGTTCGGTCGATGGGTGCGACAAGCCGATGTCCGCTGGCGGACTCTGTGCCGGCCACCGCTTCCAGATGCGAAAGCACGGCTGCATCATC